>JAEVEY010000033.1 GCA_016842045.1 Candidatus Thermoflexus sinensis
CAAGGATTTTTCTCCCCCCTCCCCACGGCCCAAAGGGCCGTGGGGAGGGGGGAGAAAGGGGGGTGGGGCCATTCCGTTCCACCTTTAGAGCTTTCAACTGCGCAACTCCTATCCAGATGCCATATGCTACTTTACCTTAAGGGGTGACCATTCCAATTCCCAAACCCGAGAAAAAGGCCAACGACGTATCCCCAATTCTCTCGCTGAGTCAGACTATAATCATAGCAGATCGCTGGCATTTACAGGATCAGGCTGCTCGGTTGCAATCCCGGGGGCGCCCGCCTGGGTTCCGTGTTTGTCCCTCCTCACGCCGCTTCGCGGCGTGAGGAGAGGGTAGATCCAGGCCCCTGTTTGCAACAGAGCAGGATCAGGCTACTTCAGGGTTTCGGAAAGGGGAAAGAACCCCTTCGCCCTGCAAGAGCAGGGGTGGGGCAGGCGGCCCTGTCGTTTACCCCACCACCTCGGGTTCGGAACAGGGCAGGTGGCACTCAGAATGCAGTCGAGGGATGGAGAGGAGGCAAACCATGAAGGAGCGTCCCCTGGATCCCGCGCCTACCATCGGCGTGCCCGGGATGGTGGAACGGGCAGTTCCGGTTCCCCGATGGCTACAGGCCATGAGGGAAATCCGGCGCCGCCTGGAGAGCGGGCTACCGGTTCTCCTGATCACCCCCTCCGTCATCGCGGTGCTGATCTTCGTCTACGGGTTCATCGGATGGACCGTTTACATCTCGATGACCCGATGGAACGATGTGTTGCCGGATTACACGTTTGTCGGCCTCCGGAACTACATCGGGCTGTTTCAGACTCCGCGGTTCCAGGCGGATATCCGCAATACGATCGTCTTCACCACCTTTTTCTTGCTGGGGGCGATCGTGGTGGGCTTCTTTGCTGCCCTTTTGCTGGACCAGCGGGTGAAAGGGGAAACGTTCTTCCGTAGCGTGTTCCTCTTCCCCATGGCCATTTCCTTCATCGTGACCGGCATCGCCTGGCAATGGTTGTTCAACCCCCAAACCGGGGTCAATCTTCTCCTGAAACATGCAGGGTACTCCGGACCGCTGCCGCGCTGGTTCACGGATCCCACGATCATGTTCGGGGTGAAAATGGGGGCGATCCAGGTGGGGATTCCCGTGGCCCTGATCCCCGTGGTGATCGCGGCCACCTGGCAGCTTTCGGGGTTCACCATGGCGATGTATCTGGCCGGTCTGCGTGGGATCCCGGAGGAGTTGCGGGAAGCCGCCCGGGTGGATGGGGCGAGCGAGTGGCAGATCTACCGTTATGTGGTCCTGCCGCTGCTCCGGCCCGTCACTTTGAGCGCCCTGATCGTGCTGGGGCATATCTCCCTGAAAATCTTTGATCTCACCGTAGCCATGACCGGCAGCGGCCCGGGGTTCGCCACCGACATGCCTGCCTACTTTATGTTCGAAACCACGTTCCGGGGGAACCATTTCGCCCAGGGGGCAGCCATCGCCACCCTGATGCTGCTGATGGTCGCCGCCCTGATCATCCCCTACCTCCATTACAGTTTGAGCCGGGAGACGGAGCTATGAAGATCGGGCGCATCTGGATTTATGGGGCCCTGCTCGCCCTCACCATCTTTTATCTATTGCCCGTCTACGTGTTGCTGCTGACCGGCCTGAAGAGCTTCGCCGAGGCGGATCTGACGCGGATGTGGAACTGGCCGACCCAACCCTCGCTGGCCGCTTTCGCTAAAGCCTGGGAAAAGCTCTCGCCGAACTTCATGAACAGCGTCTACCTGGTGATCCCGGCCACCCTGATCTCCTCCTTTATCGGTTCCATCAACGGCTACGTCCTGGCCAGGTGGCGCTTTCGGGGATCAGAGCTTCTGTTCCCGGCCATCCTCTTCGGGATGTTCATCCCTTACCAGAGCATCCTGATCCCGCTGGTTCGCTTCCTCCAGTCCATCGGCCTTTACGGCTCCATCCCGGGGCTTATCCTGGTCCATGTGGTTTACGGCATTCCCATCACCTCCCTCATCTTCCGCAACTACTACGCGTCGATCCCCGGCGAGCTGGTGGAGGCCGCCAAAATCGACGGGGCTTCCCTCCTCGGCATCTATCGCTGGGTGATGCTGCCCCTTTCCCAGCCCGGCTTCGCCGTGGTGGCCATCTGGCAGTTCACCCAGATCTGGAACGATTTCCTCTTCGCCGTCACGGTGACCAACAAGCCGGCCCAGCAACCGATCACCGTGGCATTGCAGAACCTGGCGGGTAGCCAGATTATTGAGTGGAACGTCCAGATGGCCGGCGCGCTGTTAGCGGCCCTGCCGACGCTGCTGGTTTACATCTTCCTCGGTCGCTTCTTCCTGCGCGGGTTGCTGGCGGGAGCCCTGAAGGGATAGATCCGCATGGCAGACTTCTCGCCTGAGAGCCCGTTCGGTCTCTCCCCACCGTTTCAGGCTGCACGCCAGGCAAATCTTCTGTTCCCTTCCTGCGGCCCAAACAGACAAAGGGAGGGACTGCCCTCCTGATGCGAGACCAGATGGGCTTGCAAATTGTTGCTTTGGGAGGGCAAAATTCCATCATCAGAGGCAAAGAAACAATCAGACCCTGAATGGGGGATTGTGCGGATGTGACAGGCTTGCGGTGATAAGGAAGTGGGGGATATATAAAAACCCCGGCTCACCGCCGGGGTTCTGGTGCCCGGGGCGGGATTTGAACCCGCACGGCCTGAAGGGCCAGCGCCCCCTCAAGACGCCGCGTCTGCCTATTCCGCCACCCGGGCAGAACCATAGCAATTATACCAGCGGTCCATCGCTCCGACAAGGTGAACGGACAGACTTTCCGAATCTTCAGGGGATTTGGAGATGAGCGGGGCCGCCTTCAGCGGCCCCGCTCACCCCAGAAGGATATTTCCTGGCCTTTTGGGCCCTGAAAAGAGGGGGAGACAAATATCTTAGGAGCTACGCAGTTCGGGGCTCGCGAGAAGAGGTAGAATGGCCCCATCCCCCTTTATCCCCCCTCCCCACGGTCCAAAGGGCCGTGGGGAGGGGGGATAAATATATTTTTTGGGGGGAGTCGTGCGCCTTCGGCACGCGACTCCCCCCCAAACCCCCAGGAGAAAACCAACCGCGTAACTCCTATATCTTTCAAGGGTTTGGTCGGTGGCCTTCATCCCCGCCCAGCCCTTGAAAACCCAAATCCAAAAGGAGGCTCATTGTGAACGGCTTGCTCCGACGTGCAGGAAACCTTCTCCTGTTTGCTGTGCTGGCCACCGGTTTGATGGGCTCCGCGTTCCTGACGGGGTTCGCCGTGGCATGGGGGATGAACGCGGGATCTTCCCGGGCCCTGCATGCCGCGCCGGCCGTGTCCACGCCGGCTCCGCCTCCCCAGGATCTCCAGCAGGCGTTTGAGATCTTCTGGGAGGCATGGAAGCTGGTCCAGAACGAATACTATGGAGAGATCCCTGCTCCCCAGGCGGTGGCCTATGGCGCCATCCGGGGGGCGCTCCAGACCCTCGGCGATCCCTACACCTCGTTCATCGAGCCAAAGATCGCGCGGATCCTCCAGGAGGACGCCTCCGGGCAGTTCGAAGGGATCGGCGCGCTGGTGCGGATGAACCGGGATAACAAACTGGAGATCGTGCGCACATTTGAAGGCTCCCCGGCCCAGAAGGCCGGCCTGCGAGCCGGAGATCTGGTCGTCAAGGTCAACGGCCAGTCCATCGTCGGCTATAGCATCTATGAGGCCATCGCCCTGATCCGGGGGCCCGCCGGGACTTCGGTCACCCTCACCATAGAGCGCCCCGGCCAGCGTGAACCCTTCGAGGTGACCGTCACGCGAGCCCGCATCACGATCCCTGTGGTGGAAGCCCGCATGCTTCCCGAAAACATCGCCTACATCCAGCTGTTCGACTTCAGCGCCCAGGCCACCCGCCAGCTACAGGATCAGCTGAAAACGCTGCTGGCCCAGAACCCCCGGGGCCTGATCCTGGATTTGCGCGACAACCCCGGTGGGTTCCTCGATCAGGCCATCCAGGTCGCCGATCTCTTCCTGGACGAAGGGGTGGTGGCCTACGAGCGCACAAAGGACGGCGAGGAGCGGGTGTTCCGTTCCAAGAGCGGTGATATCGCCGAAAGGATCCCCATGGTAGTGCTGGTGAACGCTGGCAGCGCCAGCGCCTCGGAGATCGTGGCCGGTGCCCTGCAGGACCGCGGGCGGGCCAGGCTGGTGGGCGAACGAACGTTCGGGAAAGGATCCGTGCAACTCTCCCATACCCTCTCCGACGGCTCGGAGCTGCGGGTCACCATCGCTCGCTGGTTCACCCCGAACAACCGGGCGATCCACGGGGAAGGCTTAAATCCGGATATCGAAGTGAAGGTGGAGCCCGGGGCGGAAACCGGCGGCACGGATCCCCAGTTGCAGCGCGCGATCGAGGTTCTGCTGCAGGGACAGTGAGCCGATGGGTGGCCGGCGTCCGGTCGGGTTGGCCGATAGCGGGATCCTCCTCGCCCTGGCTGGATGGATCGCCTTCCTTTACTGGCCGTTCTGGTCCGGCGATCCCCGGACCCAGGCCGCCTTTCGCCCGGGGGATCTTACGGAGCATCATTACCCGTTCGCCGCTTACGCTCACCGGCGCCTCCAGGCCGGGCAGCTTCCCCTCTGGGACCCTTATACGCTGGGCGGCCACCCTTTCGCGGCGGACATCCAGGCTCAGGCGTTCTACCCGGGCCGATGGGTCACCGCCCTGCTGGCGCTGGGACAGCCCTTAAATGTCCGGGGGTATGTGGCAGAGACGATCGCTCATCTGATCCTCACCGCCTGGGGCGCCTATGGGTTCTTCCGCCGGATCTCCGGGGATCGCGCCGCCGCTGCCTTCGGCGCCTTCGCCTGGGGGCTGAGCGGCTACCTTACCGGTTATCCTCTTCAGGATCCTCCGATCATCGCCAGCGCGACATGGCTGCCCTGGCTTCTCTGGGCCCTAACCGGGTTGCTCTCCGGATCCTCTCATCATGGTCGGTGGCGGATGCTGGCGATCTTCGCCTGGGCCATGGCCTTCCTGGGTGGTCATACGCAGACGACCCTTTATGTTTATGGGATCGCCCTGGCCTTCAGCGGTGCGCAGATCCTGGCCTCCCCCACAGCCCGGTGGGCAAAGCTTCGGGAGCTGCTCCGTGTTCTCCTCCTGGGCACCGGATGGGCCGCTGCCCCGCTCCTCACAACGGCAGAACTGATCCCATGGACTGAGCGAACGGTCTGGACGTTTCCCCAGCGGGCCGGGGGATTTGAGCTGTGGGAACTCGGGGGGATCTTCTGGCCTCAACTGACGCTATGGTCCCCGCTCTATGTGGGGATCCCCACGATCCTCCTGATCCTCCATGGGCTGATCTCCGGGCCGGAGAGAAGAGCTTCCTTGCTGTGGAGTGGGCTGGCCGGTTTGGGGCTGCTGCTGGCCCTGGGAGGCGAAGCCGCCCTCTATCCCGCCCTCGCCCGACTCCTCCCGTTTCTGGAGCTCTTCCGGAACCAGGAGCGAGCCGCCCTCGTCGTCGCCTGGTCCCTGATCACGCTTGCGGTGCTCAGCTGGCCTCTCATGCCTTCAGCGTCCTTCCAGCGCGCGCTGGGCCTGCTGGTGGGCGCTCTGGGGCTCCTGCTCGCGGGGGCCCTGCTGGGGGTTCAGGCTCAGGATGTCGACCAATGGCCGCGTCTGCACCGCCTGCTCTCCCAGGCCATATGGCCATGGGGAATGCTCATGGGCGCCTGGCTCCTCCTGCGCGGATGGCCCCGGACACGGTGGGCTCTGGTTGCCCTGCTGGCGCTGGATGTCGGATCGGTGGCCTGGCGAACCGCTGAGGCAGGGCATCGGGTGTGGCAGGATCCCGCCGCCGCTCCGCCGCTGGATCCCTCGATGCTCCCTCCGGCATGGCCTCCTTATCGAATCGACACCCGGGGCCTGGCCAGCGGCAACTGGCCCGCTCAGGTGGGCGTAGAGGATCTCCATGGATCCGTGACCTTACCGCTGCGTTCCCTCCAGCGATTCCGCCACCAGGTGCCGGGAGAGCGGGTCTGGGCTCTGATGGGTGTAGGGTGCTACCTTCGGCGCCCTGACGAGCCCCCCCTTCCCTTCCCTTCTCGACACCTTCGAACCCTGAGCTTCCATGGATCCACACTCGAATTACATTGCCTGGAGGAGCCTTTCTCACGCTTTCATATGATCTATGAAGCGAAGGTTCTGGATGATGAAACCGCCCTGCGTGCTTTACAGGATGCCACCTTTGATCCTTTGCGAACGGTTATCCTGGATCGGCCGTGGCCGATTGAGGGGATGGCAATCCCAGCTATCCCGCCTCGAATCACATTGCAGGCCTGGACGCCGGAGGAGCTGCGGCTGGAGGTGTGGACCGAGCGGCCGGGCTTCCTGGTGATCGGGGATGTCTGGTATCCGGGCTGGCGGGCCTGGATCGATGACCGGCTTGTCCCGGTACTGCGGGCCTACACAGCGCTGCGTGCTATCCCGGTGCCCCCAGGTGCGCATCGGATCGTCGTGCGCTATGAACCCCTCCCCGTCCGCTTAGGCCTGGCCCTCTCTGGCCTCGCCCTTCTGCTCACCCTCGCCACCTGTCGACCCCGCTGTCGGCCTCATACGACCCAGAGAGCCTCCAGCTCTGCCAATTCCCATCTCCTTGCCCCTGAAATTGGGAATTAAGGCTAATCGTATGGAGCTGGCAATAGATAAGGCAAGTTCCGCCACAAACGATAAAGGCGGTAGACACCTTCTGACGAAGCGAACCACACAGCGCCGTCCGGGGCGATCCATGGGCCAATCTGACAGGATGCGCCGGTGAGCGTATATGCGCTTGCTCCAACCACTGTGGTGTGCGCGGAGTTCAGCTCGAAGCGATACAGCTCCCCCGTATTCCATGCACAAACGAGGATGGACCCGTTCCACTCGGGAAACATGGGACCGGAGTAAACCGCAATCCCGGCAGGGGCCACAGGCGTTTTCCAGACCCATAAAGGCTTCTCAAATTGCGGCAGATCCGCATATTCACACGTGTCATGACGGAAATCCCATGGCCACCCATAATTTCTGCCAGGTCGGATCAGGTTCAACTCATCGTTGCATTGAGGCCCATTTTCAACTCCAAAAATGTGATGAGTAAAGGGATCAAACACAAATGCAAAAGTATTTCGAAATCCATAAGCGAAAACACTGTCTAAATTCGGCCCATCCCCATCATAGAGTGGATTATCCGCAGGGACAGTTCCGTCAGCATTCAGACGATGCATCTTCCCGGCCGGGTGCTCAAGGTATTGGGCCGGGTTCCCCAGACACAGGTCTCCGATCGTAAAGTAGAGTTGGCCATCGGGGCCGAAGGCCAAGTTGCCTGAGAAGTGGAAGGCGCATGATGGGTCGAAAGCGATCTCCTTCAATATGGTCGGATCAACTCCTTGATTATCTTGATCCCGATAACGAGCCAGCCTCCAAAGAGGCTGGGGATTGGCAGAGGTGTAGACGATATAAACATAGTGATTTCGACTGAAATCAGGATCCAGGGCAATGCCCAGAAGGCCCCGCTCGCCCTCTGTGCTCACTGTCAGGGTTAGCCAGGGCCGTAGCGCCAGTCCATCGAACACCCATACATGGGCCTCCTGATTCCCCCCGAAACCACCTTTCTCTGTTATGAAAATCCGCCCATCGGGAGCGAAAGCAAGTGCCACCGGCATGTGAAGGGAGAGCACCCTGGACACTGCGGTCCCGCTGGGTAACCGGTGCGGATCTGGCAAGGCCCGGAATGCAAAGGGAAGGGAAGACTTGCCTTTAAGAGGAGGATGGGCAGGCTGGCATGCCATCAGCAGGATGCTGCCAATCAACCCATTCAGAACATACTTCCATGCTAGCCGCATTGTCGCGCTCCTTTTCAATTCTCAATGCTCACAGCTGCCACGTTTCCCCCCAATCATGTAGACAGGCTTGATCATCCAGGCGCTCGTAGCGATCCGGAGCGAAGGCGTGGGCATACTCCGGCAGGCGCTCTCCCAACACGTGAGCGGCGAGCAGCTCCCCTGCCGCCATGGCCGCCATTATCCCGAAGCCGGACAGGGCTCCCAGCGCGTAGGCGCCTTCCACTGGCAGGGGGCCAATAAGTGGTCGGTTCTCCGGGGTCTTCACATAATATCCTCCGTCCACTACCGGCCGGGGCATGCGTCCCCAGTAGATCGCCAGCCCCGGGATCATCGCGGTCAGGCCCCGCAATACCACCTCCGGGAACAGAGGATCCTCCGGCAAGGGGAACATCGGCTCCACCGGCCGTGTCTCGTAGGGCCAGAGCATCAATACATATGGGCTCTCCACCCCGCCCTCCGGCCGCAGGTGGGCCCCACCTGGGAGCATCCTTAGCAGATCCGCTCGCCCCATCTCCTCCAGCGTCTCCCGCTCCTCTTCCGACCACGGCAGCTGCTGCGGATCCATCCAGATGATCAGCGGCGCATCCCGGGGGATCACCTTCGCCTCATCCCGGAACATAACTTTCCGATGCAACTCGCAGAAAACCGGAAGATCCACCCCCAGCATCCGATTGATCTCGCTGAAGAAGGGCCCGGCAGCATTCACCAGGCATCCGGTCTCCACCCGCTCTTCCCCCCCTGGAACGGAGAGCCGCACCGCGCGGATTCGTCCCCCTTGGACCTCCACGCCAATGAGGTGGGCGGCCTGGAAGAGCACTCCACGGGCCCGCGCCTGTTCCAGGAGGAGCATGCCCAATCCGTAGGCGCTCAGCCAGCCGCACCGGCGAACATGAAGGACCGCTACTGTTCGCTCAGAGAGATAAGGGAAACGACGATGGATCTCCGCAGGGTCCAGGAACACATCCACGCCGTCCGGCAGCCCCTCGAAACCGTCCGACGGCGACGGGATATAAGGCGGATCCAGGGGGGAACGCCCATACCGGCGGACCGGGCCGGCGCCATAACGGGCAGCCTGTTCGGCAGCCTGGAGGAGCTGTTCCGCCCGGGCCGGGTCGGCGGTGACATAGAGGTAACCGCGACGGTTCATACGGAATATGTTCCCGCTGGACCGGGCCAGCCCCTCCATGAGGTCGATGCTCCGATTCATCAGGCGGACCATCGCGTCGTCCGGTCCGGGCCACCAGTTGCGATACGCCTCCGTGGATTTATCGCTGGTCAGGCTCAGAGGCGCCCCACGATCGATCAGAAGGATACGGAGGGAGGATTGGTGGAGGCTCAGATGATAAGCGGCGGAGATCCCGGCGATCCCCGCCCCACA
>JAEVEY010000027.1 GCA_016842045.1 Candidatus Thermoflexus sinensis
GCCACGATATCCGTTCCCAGCGGGGGTAGTGGATCTCCCTGCGGGGTAGTCACCCGCCCGCCCGCCTCTTCCACCAGCAAAGCTCCCGCCGCCAGATCCCATGGGCTCAGCTGGAACTCCCAGTATCCATCCAGACGCCCCGCCGCCACCGACGCCAGATCCAGCGCCGCAGACCCCACCCGCAGAACCCCATGGCAGCGCTTCAGTAACGCGATGAACTCACGCGTGTTGTCCAGGGGCGATTCCTGACGATCATACGGGAATCCGGTCACCAGCAGCGCCTCCTCCAGCCGGGGGGTTTGGGTGACCCGGATGGGCCGTCCGTTCAGAAAGGCCCCCTCCCCACGCCGCGCGGTGAAGAGCTCATCGCGCATCACATCGTAAACCACCCCCAGCACCCGCTGTCCTTCATGGAGCAGCGCGATGGAGACAGAGAAAACCGGGAATCCGTGGGCGAAGTTCGTGGTGCCATCCAGAGGATCCACCACCCAGAGCCAGGGCGAGGCCCGCTCGGTCGCCCCGCTCTCCTCCGCCAGCACCCCGTGATCCGGGAAAGCGCTCCGGATCCGCGCCAGCACCGCCCGCTCAGAAGCCAGATCGGCCTCTGTAACCAGATCGATCTCCCCCTTATACCGGATCTCCAGGCCACGCTGGAAATGCCAGCGAAGGATCCGCCCGGCCTCGAGGGCGGCCTCCACTGCAACCCGGTAAGCCTGATCCAGCGTCGAGGCAAAAGCTGTCATCGGCTGCTCCTCCTTCCGTAGACTTGTTGTGTAATCGCCCGACCTCTCAGCGCTCTCCTGCCATCCGTAATGGCGCAATTTTTCCGATCCGGGCTGCCTTCGGCGGCCCGGGCCTCCTGAAAATTCCCCGAGAAAAATGATCACGACAAACCACAAAGGGGCGACCACCGGGAAGCCCTACCGGATTATAATTCGGGTGTAGCAATCGATGCGCCCTTCGGAAGGAGGATCGTGACCACCGCTTCGCCCTTTCCGAAGGCCGCGTTCGCGTCGGACCTGATCCTTCCCGGAAGAACCCATCATGCATCGATGGTGGAGTGTTCGTGCGCTCCCGGCTCGAAGATGGGCGGTGCTGATCCCGGGCCTGGCGGCCGCCTGGGGATTGGGATGGGGGATCGCCATCGGAGGACCGGTCCCCGTCCTCGCCGGGCTGCTGGGGGCCACCCTCATGGCGATGATCCTGAGCTCCATCGATGTCGCCTTCTTCCTGGTGCTCGCGGTCATCTTCCTGCTTCCCTTCGGGACGCTTCCGGTCCGGCTGGGCTTCACTCCCACCCTGCTGGATCTGGCCGTCCTGGGATGGCTGTTGACCGGGCTGGCCTGGTGGGCCGCTGGACGCATCGGGACGCCGCAGGGGACAGCCCTGGGTTTCCCTGTGCTGGCCTTCCTGGGCACGACGCTGGCCACCTTCATCGCCGGGTTAGCCCATGCCCCCCTCACGCAGACCGTGGCCCGACGGTTCGCGGAATTCCTGCTGGCCATCGCCTCGTTCTTCTGGGTGGTCACCCTCGTCCGCGATGAGCTCCAGCTCTCCCGCCTGATCCGATGGATCATCGGCTTCGGGTTCCTGGCGGCCCTCATCGCCGTCATTCTTTACGTGCTGCCGGACGCGCGGGCTGAGGAGTGGTTGCTTCGTCTTCAGCCGCTGGGGTATTATCGGGAAGGCGGGCCCGTTCTCCGCTACATCCTGGATGATCCGGAGCAGCCGGAGCGGGCCATCGGCACGGCCGTGGATCCCAACCTCTTAGGAGCCACGCTGGCCACCCTGATCGCCCTGGCCCTCCCCCAGGTCTTCGCTTCCCGACCGGTGTGGCCTCGACCGCTGATCGTCCTGTTCCTGGGAACAATGGGGCTGGCGCTGCTGTTGACCTTCTCGCGCGGCGCCTTCATCGGGACGGCCACGGCGGTCCTCGCC
The DNA here is from genome assembly GCA_016842045.1 of Candidatus Thermoflexus sinensis. Taxonomy (GTDB): domain Bacteria; phylum Chloroflexota; class Anaerolineae; order Thermoflexales; family Thermoflexaceae; genus Thermoflexus; species Thermoflexus sinensis. The sequence goes on from JAEVEY010000027.1 coordinate 1,939, forward strand.
CTCAGCCTGTTCCGCTATCGACGGTTGCTTCCCCTGATCGCGGTCGGTCTGATCCTCCTCTTCCTGCTCCCGGCCACCCAGGATTACGCTCAGCATCTTCTGGCCGGGCTGCGGGGGGAGGATCTGGCGACCCGCATGCGATTCGGGGAGTATCGGGATGCCCTGACGCTGATCTCGCGCTATCCGCTCTTCGGGGTCGGGTTCGCTGGAGTGCCGGACGTGGATCTCTATATCAAAGTGGCCAGCATTTATCTGTTATTAACTGTCCAGATGGGGCTCGTCGGGCTGGGGATCTTCCTCCTCGTGATGGGGATCTTCTTCGCCACGGCCTGGAAAGCGCGGCGCGCGGTGCGAAACCTTCCCGACCTGGAGCCCATCTGGCTGGGCCTTCACGGGGCGGTGCTCGCCGCCCTGGTCAGCGGCGTCTTCGATCACCACTTCGTGAATTTCGATTTCCATCACATGGTGCAGTGGTTCTGGCTGTTGATCGGCCTGGGGATGGCGGCCACGCGGATGGCCCACTCCGTTTCCCGCCAGAGCTGGGGGATGGACCCGGAGGAAAGCTCCCGCCCACGCCGTGAGAGGATAACGGGATGAGCTTCCCACAGACGCTGGCTCGATTGCTGACCGAAGGACCCGCCTCGCTGTTTTATCATCTGATCCTGGGCCTGGCCCTGGAGGGCCTGGGGTTGATGGCCCTGGAGGCGGCCCGGCATGCTCCCGGAAACCGCCTCGCTCGTCGTCTGGCCCTGGCGGCCGGTCTGGGGCTGATCGGGCGGATGGCCCTTTTCGGGGCGGCCTTCGCGGAGAGCCAGTGGCTGCCCCCCGGGGCCCTGTTGCCGCCCCTCGAACGCGCGGTGGATGTGGCCACCTGGGCCTGGATCGGATGGGCGATGATCGAGGAAGCGCCCGGGTTCTGGCTCCCCACCCTCCACACGCTGCTCGCCTTCGGGATCTACGGGTGGATCGCCCCTGCCTGGATGAGCCTCTCCCTCCAGGATCCCACGCTCTTCTACGCCGCTACCCCTTCCGATCGGGCATGGATGCTGTGGACCATGGGGCTGGCCCTGGGGATCGGCGGATGGCTCCTCTCCCGTCCCTCCCCGGCTTTCCGAAGCCCCGGCACCCTGGGGTTCTTCGCCCTGGCCGCAGGCGCCCTCCTGCAGCTCAACCTGCCGCTCGCCGGAACCCACCTGGCTCCCTGGGTCCGCCTGGGCGCGCTGACGGCCTTTCCCCTCTGGCTGGCGGGCGCCTACCGCCTGACGCTTCAGGCCGCCCAATCCATCCCCCCGGGGGGCGGCGGAGCCTCGGAGGGATGGCAGGCCTGGAGCCGGGGGTTGCTCCACGCCCTTCAGGCGCAGGGGGATCCGGACCCCTTCCACGAGGCGCTGAGAGCGGCCCGGATGCTGCTGGGCGCCCGATGGACAGCGGTAGGCCTCTTACAGGACGATCGGCTCATGGTCATCGCGCGGGAGGGAGAAGGCCTGCCCCAGGCGGGAGCGGATCTCACGCTCTCCCTGTCGGAATATCCCGGGATCGGAGAGGCGCTCCTCCGGCGTCATTCCAGCCTCCTAAGGCCCGAGGATCAGGCCGGAGAAGCCGGCCAGCGGCTCTGGCAGGCTTTCGGGATGAAAACCATCGGCTTTCTGCAAATCGAGCCCCTGGTCGCTCAGGAGCGTCTCCTCGGCGCCTGGCTGATCGGCTACCCGAAGGGGCACGGGCGTTCTCTGGATCCCGGACCGGGTCAGCAGATGGCGGAGCTCCTATCTCAAACGCTGAGCCTGCTCCAGGAGCGCGAGCGGAAAGCGACCCTGGAGGTCGCCCTGATGTCCCTGCAACAGGAGCACGAGGCGGAGATCCGAGGCCTGGAGGCCCGGCACGCGGAAGAGCGGCAGATGCTGCAGCGGGAGATCAACCGCTGGGCGACCCGGGCCGCGGAGGCCGAGGAGGAGCGGGAGCGCTGGCGACGGCGGGCGGAGGAGCTGGCCCGCCTCATCGAGGCCCGGGCTTCGCTCCCCATCGGGGCCTCCGCCTCCAATTCCGGGAGGACCGCCTCTTCGCCTCCCACACCGGCAGCGGCCCCGGAAAGCGAGCGGGAGGAATTGATCATGGCGCTCCTCCAGGAGCTGAGAACCCCTCTGACGGCCATCCTGGGCTACACGGATCTTCTGTTAGGGGAAGCGGTCGGCATTCTGGGAGCCACCCAGCGCCAGTTCCTGCTCCGGATCAAGGCCAATATCGAACGGATGGCGGGATTGATCCGGGAAACCCTCCAGATCGCCGCGCTGGAGGCGGGAGCCTTCCGGCTGGAGCCCGGACCGCTGAATCTGACCGAGGTCCGGGATCTCGTGCTCCAGCAGCTCCAGTCTGTGCTTCAGGAACGGGGGTTGCGAGTGGCCCTCGAATGGCCCGACGATCTGCCCCCGGTCCGGGTGGATCGGGATGCCGCCCAGCAGATTCTCTATCATCTGCTGAATAACGCCGCCCTGTGCAGCCGGCCCGGCACGGCCGTTGGCCTGCAGGCCCGCTTAAATCCTGAGGTTCCTGGGGTGATCTTCCTCCATGTGCGGGACACCGGGGGCGGGATTCCGGTGGAAGAGGCCTCCCGGGTGTTCGTGCCCCGCTATCGGGCCACCACGCCATTGATCCCCGGGGTTGGCGATAGCATCGGCCTATCCATCGCACGGGCACTGGTGGAGGCCAGCGGAGGGCGGATCTGGGTGGAGAGCGAGCCGGGAATGGGGAGCACGTTCACCGTGGTTCTCCCTCTGGCCTCCTGATCGCCGCGCAACAGGCTGCATGCCCGGGGGGAAAGGCTTTCGGGCCAGGAGGCCGCGAGGAGGGGGGATAAAGGGGGGAGGGACCCTTCAGCTCCTCCTGGACAAAGGCCAACTGCGCAAGTTCTGTTCTTTTGAGAGGCTGGGCCGGGGGTATTCGCCGTCCGCCCAGCTCACTTCCCTCTGCAAACGGTGAGAGGATGAGATCCGAAAACATTCCCTCCTGGAAGATCACCTTCGGGCGAACCCTGGCGCTTCTGCTGCTGGGGTGGATCCTGATCGGCGCCCTCTGGACGGCTGCCGAGGAGACCCGACCTCGCCCCCTGGGATCGGGGCGGGCCGCAAGCCCCCCGGTGCGGGCCACCCCAGGACCCGCGACAGCGACCCCGATTCCGCCAAGCCCCACGCCTTTACCTCCCTCCCCTACTTCGCCCCCGGCGGCCCCGCCCACTCCGACTTCCGGGGCCCAGGCCGTCACCCCTTTGCCAAGCCCCACCCGAACCCCCTGCCGGCCACCGGCGGACTGGATTCCCTATCGGGTGCAGCCGGGGGATACCGCCTTCCGGCTGGCAACCCTGGCCGGGATCTCCCTGCCCCGGTTTCTGGAGGCCAACTGCCTGCGCGGGCCCGCGCTGTTCATTGGCCAGCGGGTGTATCTGCCGGTGCGCCTGCCCACCCCCACCCCCAACCTGACCCCGTGCGGCCCGCCCTCCGATTGGGTGCTCTACACCGTGCAACCCGGGGAGACGCTTTACCGGCTGGCCGTGCGTTTCCAGGTTCCCCTTTACCTGTTGATGCAGGCCAACTGCCTGACCAGCCCGGCGCTGACGGCCGGTCAGCGCCTCTATGTGCCGCCGATGGGGACGCCGACGGCCACGCCGCTCCCGCCTCCACCGCCTCCGCCACCCCCTTCTCCCTCGCCTTCCCCCACAGCAACGCCGACCCTGACGCCGGCGCCCTCCGCCACGCCGACGGAAACTCCCCTGCCGACGGAGACTCCTTCTCCTTCGCCATCGCCGGCTGCAACAGAGACACCCACCGAGACTCCAGCTCCGACTTCCTCTTCCCTTTCCCTTATCCTCTCTGCGGGCCAAAAGGCTACAGAGAGGGGAACCTGGGCTTCCTTCTGACAGAGACCAGCGGCATAGGCTTCCCTCGGAGCGCTCATTCCTGGGAAAAACCCGGAGGCACCCGCTTGAGCGGGTGCCTCCGGATCCTGGGGGGCTCTGTGGGGCGCAGGGGAGGATCACTTCCGGGCAGTCTTCTTAGCCGTCGCCTTCTTGGCGGGCTTCTTAGCGGCCGCCTTCTTCGCCGGCTTCTTGGCCGCCGCCTTCTTGGCGGGCTTCTTGGCCGCCGCCTTCTTCGCCGGCTTCCTGGCCGCCGGCTTGCGAGCCGGTTTGGCCGGGGCGGGAGCCGGAGCCGGGGCCACCTCCTCCGCGGGCGCCTCCGGAGCAGGCGCGACCGCTCCCTCCTCCATCTGGTAGTAGATCCATTTGCCGACCATCGCTCGCTCCTTTCTGTCAAGGATAAGGAACAGACAACCCGTCTTCACGCTCATTGTATGGGCACGCCTGAAATTTAGGCAAGCCTAAAATCACCGCGCAGCAACTCGCTGTGGGACGGAGAGGGAACATGCGGGGCGGCGCAAAACGTGGCGGGCCTTTTCCCGGGTTTTGGGATCAGGCTCAGTCGCCTCCGGCGCTCATCTATCCCCTCAACCCCTGGGGAAGTGGCCATCCCTGAAGCCACCGCATCGAATCCGCCGCGCGGATTTGCTATAATGTCGAGAGACGATTCGTGGAATGTCCGGGCAAGCCCCCGGCCCCGGATCCGCCCAAACGGGGCCCCCGCGGAGGTGATCTTTGCGAAGCTGGCAATGGCTGCTGGGATTCCTGATCAGCGCCCTGGCCCTTTATGGAGCGATCCGGGGCCTGGATCTTCCGACTCTCTGGGCGGCCCTGCAGGCCGGAAATTACGGATGGCTGCTCCCGGCCCTCCTCGCCCTGACCATGAGTGTGGCCGCACGAGCGGCCCGCTGGCGGATCCTGCTGAATCACCCTCCCGAGGTGCCCTTCTACCGCCTGTGGAACGTCCTCAATGTCGGCTATCTGGTGACCCATCTCCTGCCCTTCCGGATGGGGGAGCTGGCCCGGGTTCTCCTGCTGGCCCGCTATCCCCAGACCCCTCCCGGCCTGGTGACCATGTCCATCATCGTGGAACACGTTCTGGACCTGGTGGCTGTGCTGATACTGGCGGGGCTGGCCCTGGCCCTCCGGCCGGAGGCTCTGGGGATCCGGATCCTGAGCTGGGCCGGGCTGGGCCTGACCGCGGCCGCGCTCCTGGTCCTCCTGGTTGGGGCTTTCCGCCCCGACTGGGCATGGAGACTGACGGAGTGGCTCACCCAACCGCTCCCGGGGCGCTTTCGAGAGCGCCTGCGTCGGGAAGCACGGGCGGCCCTGAGCGGCCTGGAGGTCCTGCGAACCCCCCGGGCCCTGGCAGGGGCCCTGGGATGGTCCCTTGCGGCATGGGTGGCCGCCGGGTCTCAACTCTACGCGGTCATGGGGATCTTCCTGACCGATCCGGACTGGCTGCCGGCCCTGTGGACCATGACCGCCCTGACCTTCGGGATGCTGGTCCCCTCCACCCCCGGATATATCGGCGTGGTCCAGGGGGTCACCGTCTGGGTGATGGGAGGCTTTGGAATTCCCCAGGCCACGGCCTTCAGCATCTCCGTGGTTTCCCACGCCCTGATTTACTTTTATCTTTCTCTTCTGGGAGCCCTGGGGCTCTGGGTGGAGACCGGAAGCCTCCGGCTGGGCTTCCTGCGAAGGGGGGTCGAGCCTCATCGGTGAGGCCACGCGGTTGACATTCCCCCCTGGGTTCATGGGGCGTTTTCATCAGGTAACCATTCAGCCGGACCCCATTCCGTTCGGAGCTCCTGCGAAGCGCCGGAAGGGCCCCACCCCCCTTCATCTCCCCTCTCCACAGCCCCCTGGGCCGCAGGGAGGGGGGATGAACAAAAGCCCCCAGGAGGAAATCGCCTGTATCCGTATGGGCATTGCGGGAGAAGAGCTGAACAGTTACTCATTGGTGGTTCCCCATGCCTGCTCGTTTTCAATCCAGAGGCTTTTGGGGGATGCGCATGTCCCTCTGGCTATCCCCCTCGATCCACCCCGAAGCGGGAGACTACCACCACAGAAGTCCTGCGCTATAATAGCCTCCGCTGTCCCTTTGGATGAGGATCCTAACTGGCTATAGCGGGGAGGCTTCGATGCCCTCTCATGCGTTGATCACCGGCGGCGCCGGTTTCATCGGTTCCAATCTGGCGGACGCTCTGGCCTCCGAGGGCTGGGTGGTCTGGATCTTCGACCTGCTGGCCCGACCCGGGGTGGAGCGAAACCTGGCCTGGCTCCAGGAACGCCACGGCGGGCGCATCCGCTTCGTCCGCGGCGATATCCGGAATTTCCCGGCCGTGGCCGAGGTGGTGCGACAGGTCGAGGTCATCTTCCACCTGGCCGCCCAGGTGGCCGTCACCACCTCCCTGATCGACCCCCGCACGGACTTCGAGATCAACGCCCTCGGCACCCTGAACGTCCTGGAAGCGGCCCGCCAGGCCCGCCATCGCCCGATCATCCTTTACACCTCCACCAACAAGGTCTACGGCGCGATGGAAGATGTGCCCGTGGTGGAGGAGGCCACCCGCTATCAGTATGCGGACCGGCCGTTCGGGATTGACGAGCGCCAGCCCCTGGATTTCCATTCTCCCTATGGCTGCTCCAAGGGGGCGGCGGATCAATACGTGCGGGACTATGCCCGGATCTACGGGCTGCCCACCATCGTGTTCCGCATGTCCTGCATCTACGGCCCTCGCCAGTTCGGCACGGAGGACCAGGGGTGGGTCGCCCATTTTGTGATCTCCGCGATGGCCGGGCGCCCCATCACGATCTACGGCGACGGCAAGCAGGTGCGGGATCTGCTGTTCGTGACCGATCTGATCGCTGCGATGCGGGCCGCCGTGGAGCGCATCGATCGAACCGCCGGGCAGGTTTACAACATCGGGGGAGGGCCGGAGAACACCCTCTCGGTCTGGCACGAGTTCGCCCCCCTCCTGTCGGAGATCCTGGGTCGTCCCCTGGAACCCCCAACCTTCGGTCCATGGCGCCCTGGGGACCAGAAGGTATATATCAGCGATATCCGAAAGGCCATGCAGGACCTGGACTGGCGACCCCGCGTCGGCGTGCGCGAGGGCCTGGCGCGGCTGGTGGAATGGGTGCAGGAGGGTGTCCCGCTCACCGCGCGCTAAAATTTCCCTGGCGGCCGTAGACCGCTTCCTGGATGATCCATCCCGCCTTGTCCCCAGGACCCTTGCAAGTAGAAGGGAATCGCCTCAGGCAGTCCCTTCTACCTGTGAATCGAGTGGGAGAAAGAGTCAGGCCAGGGAATTCGGTCCCTACCTGAACCCTGTAGGAGTTACGCAGTTCGTTTCCC
>JAEVEY010000083.1 GCA_016842045.1 Candidatus Thermoflexus sinensis
AGGCCAGCAGGGCTGGATGATCATGCAATGCCCGGGCTGCCGCCTCCAGCATTCGAATCTGGGCGTCAAGAGCGAAGGGATCCTCGTAGAGATCCCGAATGCGTCCTTTCACCACACGCCCGCCCGCAATCAGACGAAAACGGGGATCGCTTTCCCGTCCCCCATCCAGCAGCCAGGGCGGCAACCAGTTGACACCGCTCATATGTCCTGTAAAGAGGGTGACGATTACTCGCAGCCCCTGCATATGAGCCAGATCCAGAACCTGGCGGAGGCGTTCGAGCATCCAGGGATCCACGACATGGGGTTCGGGCATGAAATCTTCCCACATGAGGAAGATGCGAACCCCATCCAGATTCCACGAGGCGATCTCCGCCATATCGGCCCGCACCTCCTCGGGGTCGAACTGTTTCCACCAGAACATCGCTTTGGTGCGCGGCCAGTAATTCACGCCGACCAGAAAGTGAGAATCCCATGCAGTCATTGGCATCTCCTCCCCGAAGGGTTAATATCCCCGGCAGAATCGCTCCACATCTTCTTTCTGAGCCATCGCCACTCCAATCACCGTATCGGCCCCGCCGTAGTAAACATAGTAGGTCCCATCGATCTCCACCGCTCCACATGTGAAAACCACATTGGGAACCTGCCCCTCACACTCCCAGGGGGTCTCAGGGGAAAGGATGGGCGCCTCCTGGCGTCGGATCACCCGGGCGGGATCCTCCAGATCCAGGAGGGCGATCCCGAGCCGATACACCCGGTGATCATCCACCCCATGATAGAAGAGCAGCCAGCCCCATTCGGTCTTGATCGGCTGTGCGCCGGCCCCGATCTTCCAGGACTCCCAGGTCCCCGGACGAGGCCGCATGATCACCCGGTGATCCGTCCAGTGGATCAGATCCTCCGAGTAAGCCAGCCAGATGTCCGGCGGTCTCCGATGAAGCATAGCATACCGCCCGTTGATTTTCTCCGGGAAGAGCGCCGCATCCTTGTTGTCTTCCCCGGGAAGGAGGATGCCGTGCCGTGTCCAGGTGATGAAGTTTGTGGTGGACGCCATGGAGACTCGAACCTCAGCTCCGGAATAGGCAGTATAAAGGACATAGAATCTCCCTTCCAGTAACGTGATGCGCGGATCTTCCACTCCCCGGGCCTCCCATGGCGCGGCCGGGCTCAGGACCGGCTGGTCCAGCCGATAGAAGGTCAGACCGTCTGAGCTGACGGCGTACCCCAGGCGGGAGATCATGTCCTCGCCCATAGCGCGGTAGAGCATGTGAACCAGCCCGTTATGATAGACAACGCCGGCATTAAAAACATACCGGGACTCCCACGGATGATAGGGCAGAGGTCTCAGGATGGGTTCAGGATGACGGGTGAGACGAAGCATCATGGGATTCCTCCTGATCGTGCTGGGATGAGATACGGCGGGCGACCTCCCGCCGGATGGACCAGACAAGAAGCGCCAGGAATCCTCCGCTGATCAGCAGAGCCAGGACGTCCACCACGAAGGCGGGGGATCCGGGCGACAGAAAGGGAAGCGCCATCAGGGCAAGCAGAAACAGCGTCAGGCCCATGGTGAACGCGAGGCGGCTGAGGGCGGGTGCCATGAGGGGATCTCCTGAGCGAAATGACAGGCGACCTGGTGATCGGCCGGACCTTCCAGAGCGGGCGGGATCTCCCGGCAGATCGGCTGGACATAGGGACAGCGCGGGTGGAAGCGACATCCGGATGGCGGCCGTCGTGGATCCGGCGGATCCATCTCCTGAAGCGTCATCGGACGGATCGCCCGTGCGACCCGGGGGTCTGGAACAGGAACTGCGGAGAGAAGCGCCTGGAGATAGGGATGGCGGGGGTTTTCCAGCACCTTGCGGAAGGCGCCATGCTCCACGATCTTTCCCAGATACATTACGGCCAGCTGCCCTTCCTCCGCCAGGTATCGGGCGGTCGCCAGGTCGTGGGTGATGTAAAGGATGGCGATGCCCAGACGGCGGTTCAACTCGCGCAGCAACTGCAGGATGGAGAGCCGCAGGGAGACGTCGATCATCGAGACGGGCTCGTCAGCCACGATCAGGCGTGGCTGCACCGTAAGGGCCCGAGCAAGGAGCACGCGCTGGCGCTGGCCCCCGCTGAGCTGATGCGGATATTTATCCAGGAACAGCTCCGGGGGCGTCAGCCCGACCTGCTCCAGGAGCTCTGCCGCCCGCTCCCGGGCCTCCCGTCCATTCTGGACGATCCGGTGACGGATGAGGGGAGCCTGTAAGGATTGATAGATGGTGCGGACCGGATTCAGGGCGGCGAAGGCGTCCTGATGCACCAGCTGGACAGCCCGCCGGTATTCGAGGAAAGCGCGGCGGTCCATAGTCCATAGATCCTGTCCCCGGAAAAGGACGCGCCCCCGGGTTGGCCGGTAGAGGCCCGCCACCAGTTTGCCCAGGGTGGTCTTCCCGCTCCCGGTTTCCCCGACCAGCGCCAGGATCCCTCCCTCCGGGATCGCCAGCGATACCCCGGCGACCGCCTCTACCCGCTCCCGGGAGGGCCATCCCCGGCGGAAGATCAACGTGATGTCTTCCAGGGCGATCAGCGTTGGCTTCGTCATATGCGGCTCTCGGAATCTCTCTCCTGCAAAGTGGAAGCGTCCTTCCTCGCGTTTCTGAAACCCTCTATCCATACGGTTCCGGGGCCAGAACCTCCTGGGCGACCTGCTGCCAGTGATGGCAGGCCACGCGACGGCCTCCTGCTTCCTCAAGGGCTGGTTCCAGCTGACGACATATTTCACTCGCATAAGGGCAGCGAGGATGGAAACGGCAACCCGGAGGCGGATGACGTAAATCCGGGGGCGCACCGGGGATCGGACGCTTCCCGGCCAGATCGCCCCGGAGGGTTGGCATCGCCTGAAGGAGTCCCCGGGTATAAGGATGGTAGGGCGCTTCGAACAGGGCCTCGGTAGGGGCTTCTTCCACGATCTGGCCCGCATACATGATCAGGACCCGGCGGGCCGTCTTCGCCACCACCGCCAGATCATGGGTCAGGAGGAGCATGGTCAACCCCAGTTGCTCCTGGATCTCCCGCAGGATCTCCAGGATATGGGCCTGGGTGATCACATCCAGAGCCGTGGTAGGCTCGTCCAGGATAAGGAGGCGGGGGTTCATGAGCAGACTCATGGCGATCAACACCCGCTGGCGCATTCCCCCGCTGAGCTCGTGGGGATAAGCCCGGAGGACCCGGGAGGGCTCCAGGCGGACCATGCGCAGGCATCGAGCAGCCCGCTCCAGAATCTCCCCGCGGGGCATCGAGTGATGCGCCCGCATGGTCTCAATCATTTGCTCCGCGATGCGCATAACCGGGTTAAGGGCGTTCTGGGCCCCCTGGAAGATCATCGCGATGTCCCGCCAGCGGCGCTCCCGCATCTGAGAGGCGCTCAGCCGGAGAAGATCCACCGGTCCCTCGTCCTCCCACCATAACAGGCGACCACCGGAGATGAAGCCGGGTGGCGGGACCAGGCGGATCAGCGCCAGGGCGGTGGTGCTCTTGCCGCTCCCGCTCTCCCCGACCAGGGCGACGAATTCCCCCCGGGCCAGGTCGAATGACACGCCATCCACGGCGGTCAGGCGTCCGTGCCGCCCCAGGTCAAAAGTCACACGCAGATCACGAACCTGCAACAAAGGCTTCATGCGGCTGCCCGGAGACGAGGATTCAGGATCTCATCCAGTCCATGGGCAAAGAAGATCGCCCCCAGCTGGAAGAGGACAATCACCGCCATCGGCGCAATCACATAATGGAGGGCGTTCGGGATATAGATCGCGCCCGTCTGAAACACGGCCAGGTTGAGCATAGTGCCCCAGTTGGTCGGGGAGAAGGGAGCCAGCCCCAGGAAGATCAGCCCCACGCTGGCCGTGATGGCGTCCCGCATAATCCGGATAAAGTGAATGACCACGAAGGGGGTCAGATTCGGGAACAGCTCCCGTAGCAGGATATGAGCGGTCCCCAGCCCCAGGACGCGGGCGGCCTCGATGAACTCCCGCTCCTTCAGGGAGAGGATCTGGGAACGGACCGCGCGGGCCAGCGGCCCCCACATCCACAAGCTGATCAGCGCAGCGAACCCTACCGGATCCCGGACCTGGAACACGGAGCCGATCAAAAGGTAAACCGGCACAGCGGGCACGGTAAGCTGGATATTGGTCAGCAGCATGAGGAAGGCATCCACCATTCCTCCGGAATAGCCAGCGAGGGCGCCGATCCCCACTGCCAGGGTTGTGGTGAAAAGGGCCGTGAGGGCGGCGATCGCCAGCACATCCCGGGAACCGTGGACGATCTGGGCCAGCACGTCCCGGCCGGCGTAATCGGTCCCCAGCGGGTGGGCCAGGGAAGGGGGGCGGAAGCGCTCAGCGTATCGCATCGTGGGATCCAGCGGGATGAGCTCAGGCCCGATAAGGGCCATCAGCAGGTAACCGGTCAGGATCAGGCCCCCCACGGCAGCCCGCCGGTTTCCCCGCAATGCGCTCAGAAGGTCGATCAGGAACGCGCTCATCCTAATCCTCCATTCGAATGCGGGGATCCAGCAGCGGGTAGATAAAGTCCGTGATCAGGTTAGCCAGCACGATGGCCACTGTGGTGAGGATCAGCAGCCCCCGCATCATGCCGTAATCCCGGTGATCGAGGGCGAACTTGAAGAACCATCCGATTCCCGGATAATGGAAGACCGTTTCGATAAGGACGGAGCCTCCGAACATCCCACCGAAGCCCAGGGCCAGGCCGGTGACCAGGGGAAGGATGGCATTACGGCCGACGTAATGCGTAAGGATGCGGCGCTCCCTCAGACCCCGGGCCCGGGCGAAAGCGATGAAATCCTCTCCCAGAACGGAGATCGCGCTCCCCTTCATGGCCAGGGCCCAGCCCCCAATGTTCTCCAGCGTATAGGCCAGGATCGGCAACGCGGCGTGGTGGAACACGCTGAGGATGAAGGGCAGGTTGAACCCCGGGGTCAGACTGCTATCGTAAGCCCCTTTCGAGGGGAACCATTTCAGGTTCAGGGCGAAGAAGATCAGCAACAGAAGCGCCGTCAGGTAATCCGGTGTGGCGTCCGTTAAGGAGGCATAGCCGGTGATCAGGGGATCCAGCCAGGTTCGCCGACGGACCGCGATCACGAGCCCCAGCAGGACCCCGAGCCCGAAGCTCAGGAGGAGGGCGATCGAGAGGACGAAGACCGTCCAGGGCAGGGCCTGGAAGAGGATTTGATTCACAGAGATGCGATAGAAATAGGAGAAGCCCAGGTTCCCGCGCAGGAGCTCCCGCAGCCATTCGAGGTAGCGGTCCAGGAGAGGGCGAGTGGGATCGTAGCCCACCATGCTGCGGACCTGGGCGTAAGCCACCTCGATGGAGACACCGCGGGCCTGGGCGATTTCCTGGGCCATCAGGTAGAAGATATCCCCCGGCGCCTGTTCGACCACCACGAAGGTGAGGGTGGCGACCAGCCAGATAGTCAACACCGCCAGAAGCACCCGTCGGACCCACTGCATCCGCGCTCCGCCCCCTTCCGCCATCTACAGAATGGAGGGCGAGCCCGGGCGGCTCGCCCTCCTGGGGAGTTTTAGGGGGTGGGCCGGGTGTCCTCGATGCCCGGCTCACCCCTTCCTCTCGCGTGCGATCCAGCTTTCCGGGCGCGACGTTCCTTCGGGGAATAGCATCACTGCCATTCCCTCAACCTCATGCGGCTATGGAGCGGGTTTCAGGACGCCTTCGATAAGCAGGTGGGCGTAAAACCGCTCGATCGCGCCTGGGGCCACCGTCCATAGCGGATCGTTCTCCGCCGGCCACCCAGTCACCCGGACGCCCTCCATATAGAAGATCATCAGCCGCTTCTCCAGCAGGCTGAGGACCGGCAGGTTCTCGTTGGTGATCCAGGCCAGCTGGCGGACGATGGCTTTCTGGCGCTCCAGATCCGGCTCCTTCAGCAGGTTGTCGAGCGCCTGGACGATATCCACATCCTCTCCCTGAGGCCCTTTCGCGGTCTTCATGAGATCCTTTGCCCCGGTGAACTCCGCGGCCTCCCACAGGTAGAGTCGGCCATAGCCCGTGTGGGGATGGGCCGTGCCCCACCAGGCGCTGCCGAACTGGATCGCCATGTCGAACTGGCCGCCCCGCAGGGTGGTGGGATAGACGCCGGGTTCGACCGCGCGGGCCCGAACCTGGAAGCCCTGATTGTTCAGCTGGGTGGCAATGGCCTCCGCGGCGAGCACCCAGTCCGTGGCCCCGGCCTGGGCCAGGATTTCGAATTCAGGGGTCCGCCCTGCAGGATCCCGCCACTTGCCATCCGGCCCTTTCGTCCAGCCCAGCTCCGTGAGCAACGCTTCCGCTTTCGCCGGATCCGGGTTATAAGCGGTGAGGGTGCTCAGGAAATCCTTCCCCAGCCACTGCTCTTCAAAGGACTTGAGGACACCGTGAGAATAAGGAGCAGAGGTGAGCCCGGCGAAGTAGGCCACCTCCCGGACCTTATCGCGGTCGATGAGGTAGGCGATGGCCTTGCGGAAGCGGACATCATTGAAGGGCGCCTTGCGGAGGTTGAAGAGCAGGGCGAACTCGGAGAGATCCGTGACCAGGTGCAGCCGCGTCTGGGGCTGGCGCTGCAGGATCTGGTCAGCGACATCCTTGGGAGCGGCAGCGTGGCTGGCATCCAGCTCCCCGGCCAGATGGAATGCCCACATCACCTCGTTTGAGGTCCAGCGCAGGAAGCGGATGCGATCGATGCCGATCTTCTGGGCAGCGTAGTGGTGCGGGTTCTTCGTCAGGATCATCTCCGAGGCGCTGACACTCTCCACCTGGAAGGGACCGATGGCGATGGGCTTCTCCGGCTTGAAGTTGGAGACCTCCTGACGGACCTTGTTCAGCGCCTCCTCGGCCTCCGGCCCGGTCTGGCCCAGCCATTTGGCCGCCTCCTCGGCGAACTTCCCGTAGGCGGCCATATTGACCAGGATCGGGGCGCTGCTGATGAGGGCTTTGGGGTTCGCGAGAGGCTGCTTCCACACGATGACGGCCGTCCGGTCATCTGGCGTTTCCACGCGATCCACCTCGCCGGGCCAGTTCCACATCAGCTTCATCATGACGAAAGAGGCCCACACATCCTTGCTGGTGAAGGGAGTTCCATCCGACCAGCCGGTCTGGCGCAGCCGGAAGGTAATGCGATCCGGGGCCTCCTGGAAGGATTCCGCCAGGCTGGAGATCGCCTCGCCGGTGGCGGGGATGTAAATCAGGAGGGGCTGGAAGACAAACCACCAGGCTCCGCCGACCCCGCCCGAGGCAAAGGGATTACCGTGATAAGCGGGCGGAACTTCCCAGCCAGTGCCCAGCACGAACTCCCTGGGGCGTGGAGCGGGCGTCGGGGTAACGACTTTTTCGATCACAACCGGGGTTGGAGAAGCGGCTGGCCCGGGGGGTGGAGTGGGGGTTGGAGCGCAGGCGCTTAGCAGCAGGGCCAGCGCCACGAGGGTGAAAACCCACCGCATCATCATACCGGATCCTCGGGACATGGTGAACCTCCTCTCCTCAGGATCAGGTGAGAGGGCTCCCGCACGACTGGCGGATGATAAGTTGGGTTTCGACCCGGATATGAAGGGCCGGTTGCTCGGGGTTTTTGATCAGATCCAGCAGCCGTGCGACAGCCAGAACCGCCATTTTGGACCGGAAGACCCGCATGGTGGTGAGGGGGGGATCGGTGTGCACGGCAAGAGGATCATCGTCAAAGCCGACCACGGCGATGTCCTCCGGGATCCGCAGGCCATGTGCCCGGATCGCCCGCATGGCGCTGGCGGCCGTGGGATCGTTGGCGGCGACCACGGCCGTGGGCCGGGTTCGTTTCAGCAGGCTGCTCATCGCCAGGAACCCCCCTTCGAAGCCCCGCTCTCCCTCCGCCACCAGCTCCGGATCGAAAGGCAGGCTGTGGGCCTCCAGGGCCTGTCGATATCCCTCAAACCGCTCCCGGAAACTCAAGTTGTCCAGGGTTTCCGCGATGAAGGCGATCCGTCGATGGCCGAGACGGATCAAATGAGTGGTTGCCTGAAATGCTCCACCGATGTTATCGGTGAAGACGCTGTCGATCCCCGGCAGATGGTTGTCCAGCAGCACCAGAGGGATGCGCCGCTCCTTCAGGGAATGGATCAGGGAGGGGGGGAGATCACAGCCCACCAGGATCAGGCCATCGACACGGTTCTCTTTGATCAGGGGCGGCAGGGTTTCGTCTTCCACGGTGGCGAAGTGGAGGTGATATCGATGGCGCCGCAGCTCCCGCTCCACAGCCGTCAGGATCTCGCCGTAGAAGGTGTGAGGGGAGAGAGATTGGAGGGCGTGGATCAGGAAACCAATGTTCTCAGTGCGACGTAGCACCAGGCTGCGAGCAGCCATATCGGGGGCGTACCCCAATTCCTCGGCGACCCGCAGGATCCGCTCCCGCGTCGCCTCGTCTACCCGCCCCCGCCCGCTCAGGGCCCGCGAAACCGTGGCCACCGAAACCCCCACTCGTTTTGCAATCGCTTTCAAAGTTGGCCTTGTCATCCCAAATAATTAGAAATACGAATGATATTTATCTCGAAATTAAAACAAAATATATTCCATATTTCGTTTTAGTATATCCAATACTGTGCCTATTATTTGGAAAATAAGATGAGTAATCGTTTACACCAATTCCATCCGGTTGCATTTTACTTGGAGCCACAGGAGTTGTCAAGAGGGAAGTCAGGGTTTTTGGGGGAGATACGGTGGACACCGGCCGGACATCTCAACCCCGGCAGGATATCCTGTTCCCACCTCACAGGATGGCAAGAAAGATGCCGATCATTGACTGCACCTTCCGAGAGGGAACGTGACTAATCGTCATCCTCCGTCTGGATCTTGTGGGTGCATCCCGGGAAATCCCTGAGCGCTCAGGTTGCCCCGGATGAGGCGATGGGCATGTTCGTCCGAAGCCATGGAGGCAAGTTGGGTTAAAATAAAAGCGAACGCTTGATCGATCCCGTCCGGCGAGGTCTACTCATGGGGCGTAAGATCCGGGTGCTCATTGCGAAGCCGGGGCTGGATGGTCACGATCGGGGCGCCAAGGTGATCGCCCGCG
>JAEVEY010000044.1 GCA_016842045.1 Candidatus Thermoflexus sinensis
TGGGCGGGGCCGATGTGTTTTTGTTCCCCGAAACCGAAGGTCCGGAAGCGCTGGCGGCAGCAATCGCTCGCTTCCTGGAAACCGATCCCATCGCCCGCCTGCGCCGGCGGGTCCGCCAGAGGTTCACCTGGCCCGCTCTAATTCAGAACCGGGTGATCCCGATCATCGAGGGCAGGGTGGAGAATCTCCCCGCGCGTTTCTGAACGCGGCCCCCGACCTAGTATTCCAGCATTCGCAAGCCGGAGCGCCGCTGACTATCTTTCGCGGGATGGTCGTCCTTTCCCGGAATCTTCTAAGGAGATCAAAGGACGAGGGAAGGGCTCAAAGAACGCTTGCTCGAGCAGATAGGATTCCTCAAAGCGGATGGCCCAGGATTGCAACAGGCGAAGGGGCGCGCTCAGGGGCGCGCGGCCTTCCCGATAATCCATCAGAAGATCCAGGAAATGCGCCTTTTCCCGGGAAGTCAGGCGCGCGGAGACATACCCCATTCCATGCATAAGCGCGTTAACGACAGCCGGACGTCGGGGTGGATGCGATAAGGCGGCCCGGAACATGGTCGCATAGCGCTGAGACACCTCCCGGACAGGCAGATGTTCTGGATTGGCCAGGAGGCGGCCCAGCTCCCGGAGCGCTTTCTGGTTGTAAGCCATCAGCAAGAATTTATAGCGGGCGTGGAAGTCCATCAGGGATCGGATGCGTCCCTCCCGGATCGCGCAGCGCAAGCGAGCCAGTGCGAAGATGACGGTTAGAAAGTGCTCTCGGAGCTCCCGGTTGGTCAGGCGACCTTCGTCTTCTATGGGGACGTTCGGAAAGAAGCGACGGGCCGCTTCGGCGAAAAGCCCTGCCCTTCGCCCCCCGGAGGTCCCCTTCCCGGATTCGGTATAAACCCGCGCATCTCGAGGCGCGCACGAAGGAGAGCGGCTCTTCAGGATCAGTCCATCCACATCTCCCACCTGACTTAGAAAAGACTCACTGAACCGCCTCATTGTCTCCGTGAGATCCTGACGCATGTCGGGCTGAAGGAGACGAATCCCCTCCCCGGTTTCCACGAGGCGAATGGGCGGCCGAGGAACCCCCAGCCCGATCGCCATTTCCGGGCAGATGGGGAGGAATTCCACGTAAGGCTTCAAGGCCTCAATCAAGGCATTCGGGATGCGGCTTCCATCGTAGCGAACATCGGCAAAGCCCAGACACGCGCTGACCACCAGCCGTGGTTTCGGCCACTCCGCTGTCGCTGGGACCCCACATCCGAGGTGTTCCTTCATTGCTTTGCTGTCAACCATTGCTCCTCCTAACTGAAGGCCCCAAGAGGACTTTTTCTGACCACCGGAGTCGGTTCAGTCTGGAAATTTTCAATTCATTCGTTGGTGAGACGGGCATAGAAACCTGTCCGAACCCGCCACCAGATCCGGGGAAGGCGGGCGAGCATCGCACCGAAGCTCAAATGGGCCCTTCGTCGGAACACATCGTAATCATGGGCTTCGATGTCTTCCAGAATCCCACGGTATAGCTCGGCTGCGGCTGCGATGGCCAGACGTCCATCGGGATTTAATCCCATCACGCCCGGTAGCGCTTCCGCGTAGAGACGGCGAACCCGGACGATCTGGAAGCGCATGAAATCCCGCCAGCGCCCATCGACTCGTCCCATCGCGATGTCATCTTCAGTGAGACGAAATGTGCGCAACTCTTCCCGCGGCAGATACAGCCGCTGGCGCCTCCAGTCCTCCCCCACATCCCGCAGGATGTTGGTCAGCTGCAACGCGATCCCCAGGCGGATCGCATAGGGAATGATCTCGGGGTCGGAAAAGCCAATGATATGCATGCTCATCAGCCCGACAGTGGAGGCGACCCCGTAGCAATAGCCTGCCAGCTCCACAAACGTTTCGTAGCGGGTTTGTTGAAGATCTCGAGAAAGCGCGTCAAAAAATTGTTCCACGTAGGTTGTTGGGATCCGATAGCGGATGCGGGTGTCGGCCCACGCCAGCGCTATCGGCTCGCTATCTGGTGGGGGATCGGCGTGAATGATCTGACGCCAGCGAGCGAGTTCCGCCTTCGGATCCCCCCGGGGCATATCCACGATGTCGTCGGCTACACGGCAAAGCGCATACAGCGCGCGCACGGCTTGTCGCTTGGGATAAGGCAGCAGCATCGAAGCCAGATAAAACGAGCGACTGTGCCATCGAATGATTTGCTCGCATGCCTTATATGCCTGGCGCAGCTGTGTGTCGCTGAGGATATGTGCACGGAATGAGCCAGAAGAATTCAGGGCTGCTTGGGCTTGCTCAACCAGCGGCTGTTCCCAATCCGCCAAGGCAAGAGCCATACGATCCTCCATAATCGATGAACTCTGCCCCTCAATTGGCGGGAACCGCGCTTCCGGATTCTCCCTTTGTGGCCCTTCCAGGCACGGGAAGGGGAACCCGGAGCTTTTGGGAAGCGGAACATCCGGTAGCAACCCCACGCCCCAGAATCCCCCAAAGGAGAGACCGACTTCAGAGCTGGGCATCGGTCGGCGAACAGGCGGATTGCCCCTTCTGCCAGACCGATTCACAGGCCGGAAATCGTGGCCCCTCCTCCCCCAGGTGGCTCGCCACATCGGGGCAGGCTACGGCTTCACTATATCACGATTGTCCATATTTTGTCAATATTATGTCAATAATATCTTGACAAAATGAGGCGATTGGGATAAGATAGAGCGGGGTGCAGGAGGCGGGCGGGTCTTCGGCAGTTGCCGGAGACCCGCCCAATCGTCCGGGTTCTTTCCTCCCTCCATGCGCGGCGCTCTTTGGATGGGTCTCGATCCCGGGGGGATCATCCCCGGAACTCGAAGGGCGCCCCTTCCTCTGAAAACCGGTCAGAACCTGGAATGGTTTGCTGATGGGGCGAAAAATCGTTTGCTCTTCCCTTAAAACTGATGGGGGCCGTCAACTTGATGGAAAGGAGCTTCTGAGATGAATTCCAAGCGAGTGGTTGTCGTTGGGGCGGGGATTGGCGGGCTGGCGGCGGCAGCCCGATTCGCACGCCTGGGCTTTTCGGTATTCGTGCTGGAAAAAAACCACGAGCCCGGGGGTCGTTGCGGGCGCCTTGTGCGAGATGGCCATCGTTTCGATACAGGGCCCACCTTGCTGCTGATGCCGGAGGTCTTTGAGCAGACATATGCCGATCTGGGGGAGCGGATGGAGGATCATCTGGATCTGATCCGTGCGGATCCCCTCTATCAGATCTTCTTCCCGGATGGCTCCCGGCTGACGATGACCAGCGACCTGGTTGCGCTTCGGGAGCAGATAGAGGCGCTGGCCCCGGGAAGTTTTGAGGGCTTTGTGCGCTATCTCACAGACGGTTATCGTTTCTACCAGATCGCTATGGAACGCTTTATTGGTCGGAACTTCTTGTCTTTCTTCGATTATTTCAATCCGACTCACCTGCGATTCCTTTTTGAGCTACGAGCTCTTACGCCTCACCACCAAGAAACCGGGCGGTATGTGCAGGATCCCCGCTTGCGAGCGGCGATGACGTTCCAGGACATGTATCTGGGGCTAAGCCCCTACGAGGCTCCGGCAACCTATGCGATGCTGGCTGCGGCGGAATTCATCCGCGGTATCTGGTTGCCTCGAGGTGGGATGTATCGCCTTGTGGAAAGCCTGGAACAGATCGCCAGAGGGTGGGGCGCCCACGTCATCTATCAAGCCCCTGTGCGGCGAATTGAAATCGACGGCGATCGGGCCACAGGGGTAATCCTGGAAAGCGGGGAACGTATCCCGGCGGATTTTGTGATCGTGAACGCGGATCTGCCTTACGCATATCGTCATTTATTGCCCCCGGGGCCGGAGGTTCGCCGAATCGAGCGCTATCGCTACACGTGTTCGGCGATCACATTTTACTGGGGGTTAAATGCTCCTCTATCACAGCTCTTCGCACACAACCTGTTCCTCGCTGGTGATTACCGGGCGAGTTTCGACCGGATCTTCCGTGATCGCACTCTGCCCGATGAGCCCAGCTTTTACGTCCATGCGCCGGCGCGTCTGGACCCATCGGCCGCTCCTTCCGGTGGAGATACGTTGATGGTGCTGGTGCCGATGGGACATCTGGATCCGGCACGACAGGACATGGATGCTCTTGTCCAGCACGCCAGGATAAAAGTGGAGCAACGATTGAGGGAGGAGCTTGGGGTTCAGGTCGGTGAGCTACGTCGCTTTGAGGTGACTTATAATCCCGAGGCCTGGCAGCGCCTCTATAATCTGGAAAAAGGAGCGGCCTTTGGCCTTAGCCATCACTTTTCACAGATGGGCTATCTACGGCCCTCGAACCGTCATCCCCGATATCGGAATCTGTATTTTGTGGGCGCCAGCACCCATCCCGGAACCGGCCTGCCGATGGTACTGATTTCCGCCCGGCTCACGGTGGAGCGCCTGATCGAAGAGCACGGAATCGATTTCCCACTTCACCAGCATGTTCTCGCGCGGGCCCATGCAACGTCCTGAACAGGATGGACATGGCGAGATCGGATGCGCCGTTGACCTTTACCTGTGGTTTGGGGCGCGGGCGCCTTCATTCAGCCCACATGGCCCTGGGCTTCATATACGACGCTTTTACAATTTTGCAATCAATGAAGGGCGACCTGCCAATTCGGAGGATGTTAGGGATCCCTCCGGGGATCCTGGGATGGCGTGATCGTCTGCCGTGCGACAGGTCTGCCGAAACTGTCTGATCCGGCTGGGGTGACCAATGGAGCGCGAGGAAGAACGGCCGGCATATGGCTTGCAGGTGGTCGTGCGGGAGACGGGGATCCGTCCGGATACATTGCGAGCCTGGGAGCGAAGGTATGGGCTACCTCGACCCCATCGGACTCCAGGCGGACACCGTCTGTATTCCCGGCGGGATATCGAGATGATCCGCTGGTTGCTGGCCCGCCAGGCGGAGGGCATGCGCATCCAGCAGGCGATTGCCCTGTGGCGAGCGCTGGAAGCGGCGGGTCAGGATCCCCTGCGGGGGATGCCGGTTTCCCCTCCCCCTCGTGAGATGGGCCCGGCCTCCATGGAGGCCCTCCGACAGGCCTGGGTGGAGGCGGTGTTGAACTTTAACGAAGAGGAGGCAGACCGGGTCTGGAGTCAAGCCCTGGCCCTGTATTCTGTGGAGCAGGTGTGCATCGGCCTGGGGATTGCCGGGATGATTGAGGTAGGCGAGCGCTGGTATCGAGGAACCGCTACGGTGCAGCAGGAGCATTTCGCCTCGGCGCTGGTGAGCCGTCGCCTCCATGCAATGATTGCGGCAACCCCTCCTCCCATTCGCCCGGAGCGGATCCTGGTGGCCGGGCCGCCTCAGGAGATCCATGCATTGCCGGGCCTGCTCATCACACTGCTGCTTCGCCGCCATGGATGGATAGTCGTGGACCTGGGGGCTGACGTCCCCTTCGTTCAGATGGAGGAAGCCCTGGAGGCCACGCGGCCGCATCTGATCGTGATGACGGCTCAGACGCTGTATACCGCAGCCACCCTGGCCGATGCAGCCGAGTTCATCCGGCGCCGTGGGATTCGCTTTGCCTTTGGTGGGAGGATCTTTCAACGATATCCGGAAGCCCGACGATATATCTGGGGACATTACCTGGGGGATCGATGGGAGGAGGTGCCTCAGCAGGTCCTGGGAATCCTGATGGGTTCGGATTCCCCACCCACCCTCTCACTGCCCACGGAGTATCTCGAAGCTCTCCGTCGTTATCGCCTTCATCGGCCGCAGATCGAGTTCAGGCTGGCCCAACAGGCAGGAGAGGAATTTCGAACCCTGCAGGAACTGGACCTGGATCTTGTCAGCCCCGACCGCATGCTGGAGGCTTCGCTGCGCCTGGGGGTGGTTGAACTGACCCGAGGGGAGATGCGATGGCTCGCGGATTTCTTCCGCTATCATCAGCTGCCGCTCCCGGCGCTGCGATCCGTTTTGCTTGGATACGCGGCGGGCTTGCGGCAGATCGCGGATCCTGGGGATCCGCTGGCGCGTCTGGCCTCCATCCTGGAGGAGGAAGCCAGCGACCTGCAATAAAAGTTAGCTTGAAACCTGACCGATCCCCGGCTCGGATCCGCCCATCGCAATCGGGCTGGATGCCCGGGCCGGGCACTCGGCGAGTCTCGGAACCAACGTTCAGGTTTGGAGCAGACGATGAGATTTCGCTATGCCCTGATCGTGAAGGCACCCATCGAAAAAGTCTCCGCGCTGCACCGGGATCCGGCAGTTCTGGAACTTCTGACCCCATCTTTCCTGGGGTGGAACTGGGAGCATCGGGAGCCGGTGGCGGAGGGATCCATCGCGCGCTTTGTGATCGGCCGTGGTCCATTTCGGATTCGATGGACGGCCCGCCATCGGGCGGTTTCGGAGCTGGGGTTCACGGATGAGCAGCTGGAAGGCCCGTTCCGGCGCTGGGTCCATACTCATCGCTTTGAACGAGAGGGCCCCCAATGCACCCGGATTATTGAGGAAATCGAAGCCCGCTGGCCCTCACATCCGATTCGCTGGATCCTGGCGACCGCGATATGGATCAGTCTTCCGCTTTTATTCGCTTATCGGGCCCGGAGGATTCGTAAGTTGCTGGAGGTTCGGGCATGAAACCGGTCGTGGTGGTGGGCGCAGGGATCGGTGGGCTTACGGCCGCGGCGTTGCTCGCCCACGCTGGATGTCCGGTTGTGGTCCTGGAAGCCCACTGGGACCCGGGAGGGTGCGCCGCCACATTCGTTCGAAGGGGGTTCCGATTCGATGCGGGCGCCACCCTGGCTGCAGGATTCGAGCCCGGGATGCCCCTGGCTCTTCTGGGCGAGGTTCTGGGCATCGATTGGGGGGTTCGGCCCGAGGCCATCGCCATGCAGGTTCATCTCCCGGATGGGACCTGTGTGACCCGATGGGTGGACCGCGAGCGCTGGCGGGAGGAACGGCGCGCTCGCTTCGGCCTCGCAGCCGAGCCCTTCTGGTCCTGGCAGGAGCAGACGGCTCATGCGTTCTGGGCAATAGCGCTCCGGAGGCCGCCATGGCCTCTCCAGACGTGGAGCGATGCCTTTCGTCTGGTTTACGAAGGGGCCCGATGGCTCAGCGAAGATCGGGCGCGGATCAGGGTCCTCTCAGATCTGTTCCGACGGGTAACCGATCATATGCCCAAAGATATTCCACGACTTCGTGAATTTGTGGATGCCCAGTTGCTGATCAGCGCACAGGCGCTGGCCGATCGGGTTTATGCTGCATACGGGGCGGTGGCGCTCGATTTGCCGCATACGGGAGTGGGATCCGTCCGCGGAGGGATGGGAGGGCTGGCGGTCCAGCTGGCCGGGGCGATCCAGCGGTTCGGAGGTCAGATCTTTTATCGTCAGGAGGTTGTGCGCGTGCGGGCAGCGCGGCCGAGCGGGTGGCTGGTGGAGACGCGCACGGCCATGGCCGTGGAGGCCAGTCACGTGATCTTCAATCTCACGCCTTTCGATACGGCGCGGTTGCTGGGCGACGAAGCCCCCGCATCCTTGCGGAATACCTCCCCTGCGTCAGCGGATGGATGGGGCGCTTTCGTCATCTATGCGGGGATCCGGGATGATGGTTCAATGATCCGGTTGCCTCTTCATCACCAGATCCTCGGGGGGACCGGATGGGGCGAGGGGCGTACGATCTTTCTTTCTATCAGCCCCGCATGGGATTCCATGCGAGCTCCTCCGGGTCATCGCGCGCTGAGCATCAGCACCCATACGGCCCTTGCGCCGTGGTGGAAATGGTGGGAAAGCGATCGGGAGGCCTACCTGGAACAAAAGGCCCGGATGGAGGAACGCATGCTGGATCTCGCCGCTCAGGTCATCCCGGATTTGAAGAACCGGCTGGTCTTCCGGGAATCCGGCACTCCGATCACCTTTCAGCGGTTCACCCGACGTTCCCTGGGATGGGTGGGCGGCTTTCCCCAGACCGGAATCGGGCGGAGCCGGGGGCCTCGCCTGGGTCCCCAACTGTGGCTCGTCGGCGATAGCGTGTTTCCCGGGCAATCGGTTCCCGCCGTCGTGCTGGGCGCCTGGCGGGCAGCGGAAGCCATCCTGCGGGCGCTGGCGGAAACCCCATCGTTCCGGGTGTTCCCGATGCCGGGCCTCTCCAACGCACAGATAACTTCGTCGGAAAGGGGAAAACTCCAGTAATAGCCCCCAGAACTTCTGAAAACAGGAGTTGCGCTATCGACTTCCCGAATGGACTTTGGAGGTGGGGCGAGACGCTGAAGAAGCTTTCCTTCGCTCCCAACGATCGTTTGGTCGAATCCGCGACAGGCAGGCCACCTGAAGTTTTGTTCGCAGGACGATCAGTCAGGGAGGAGGCGCTTCATGTCTGCCTTTCGGATCCTGGATGATTTCTACAAGGACGTTCTATCATCTTATCCCCCTCAGGGAGAGGCGTTGCTCCGGCAGCTTACCCCGGAAGCGTGGCGTCATATTGCATTTCGCTACATCCTTTCGGTGGCAGCCATGACTTCGGTCAGCCACATTATTGAGGAAGCGGCCGCTCAGAGTCGGGGCACCGCCCATCTTCACGTTTCATTCCAGTTCATGTCCCGTTTTCTCCCTCAGGTGGAGCGCTATCGCACGATTTCGCTCGGAATCGCCAG
Source organism: Candidatus Thermoflexus sinensis (assembly GCA_016842045.1). Lineage (GTDB taxonomy): Bacteria > Chloroflexota > Anaerolineae > Thermoflexales > Thermoflexaceae > Thermoflexus > Thermoflexus sinensis. Next base: position 8,606 of record JAEVEY010000044.1, read on the forward strand.
GGGATGGATCTACGGCGCCATGGATGTTCATGAGCCCGGAGGGCCTATCCTTCCCGCTTCTCTACGCTGGATCAATACCGAAGGGACTCCGCTGGTCCAGTACTGGTTCGTTATTGCTTATGGTCCCGGGCTCTTTATGTCTCTTCTGGCTCGGGAGATCTCGGCCCTGCACGGAGCGGGGCGCTATTATGAAGGCTTTTACGCCTTTGATCGCGATATCTCTTACCAGTTGCTGTTGATTCTGCACATGTGTTTTCCTGAGGATGTGCCTATGCCCCGTCGGCCCGAGGAGTTGCAATGGTGATCGCTCTATGGTGGATCCGTCGAGATCTGCGCCTTCATGATCAGATCGCCTTAACCGCCGCCTTAAGGGCAGCGGACGCGGTCATTCCCGTCTTTATTCTGGACCCGGTTCTCCGGAGTGTATCGCCCCGTCGGCAAGCGTTTTTGATGGCCGCCCTTCAGGCGCTGGATCATGCCCTTCGGAAGCGGGGAAGCTACCTGGTGGTTCGCGCCGGACCTCCCCTCGAAACGCTTGGGGCTCTCATGGCGGAAACCGGAGCCCGGCTGATCTTCGCGGAAGAGGATTTCACTCCCTATGCTCGTGAGCGGGATGAGCGGATCGCTCACCAGCTACCTCTCCATCGTATAGGTTTCCCGACCATTCGCCATCCGGCTTCCATAGTGAAACCGAATGGGATGCCGTATCGAGTGTTCGGCGCCTTTCGACGGATGTGGCGAAGTACCACCGCGCTCAACCCGAACTCGCTGCAACCGGCTCCTGTTCGGATTCCAACCCCTCCAGGGATCCCTTCGCTTCCGCTGTTCCTCGAACGTGCGGAGCGCTTCGATGATTTCCCGCCTTCGGAGGAAGCCGCTCTGGAGCGCCTGCGATCGTTTACAGAAGGAGAGGAGGCGCCGATCTATCGTTATCATCGGGATCGAAACTGGCTGGATCGGGAGGGGAGCGCCCGTCTCTCGCCCTACCTGCGTTTCGGGATGCTTTCCCCCCGTCGGGCGGCGATCGCTGCATGGCAAGCGATGGAGCGCGCGCCGCATGAGGAGGCGCGTCAGGGAGCTTCGGCGTGGCTGGACGAGCTGATCTGGCGCGAGTTTTTCATCACATTGTTCTTTCACTTCCCGAACCTGGCGGAACGTCCTCTTCGGCCGGAGGAAGGAAGGATACGGTGGCGGGAGGATCCGGAAGCGCTCCAGGCGTGGATCGAGGGCCGCACCGGATATCCGCTGGTGGACGCCGGGATGCGGCAGCTTCGGGCCACCGGATGGATGCCGAATCGCGCGCGGATGGTCGCTGCCTCCTTCCTGACTCGTGCGCTAAGGGTGGATTGGCGCCTGGGGGCCCAGGTGTTCTTCGAGGAGCTTCTGGATGGAGATCCGGCCGTCAACGTGGGGAACTGGCAATGGGTCGCCGGCGTCGGCACGGATTATGCCTCGGGGTTTCGCGCCTTTAATCCAACAGTTCAAGCGCGAACCTGGGATCCAGCGGGCCGTTACATCCGGCGATGGGTGCCTGAGCTGGAACACGTTCCGGACTCTTACGTGCATGCCCCGTGGACGATGCCTGAAGAGGTCCAGAGAACCGCGCGTTGTCGGATCGGAGTGGACTATCCGGCTCCGATGGTCGGCGGGGCACACGGGCAATCGAAGGTGGAAGAATGAAAACCGGGAGTCAGCCATCGATGAGCTCGCTATATCCTCACGCGGTTCCGGGAGTTTACGCGCGCTGGCAGGCCCTGCGCATTCTGCTTCGAGAGCGCTTCCTGTTAGAGGCCTTGCGTCCGTTGCGGGAGGATGCGGGGGATGTTTTCTTCCTGCCGTTGCCCGGGATGCAAGTGGCCGTGGTAGCTGGCGCGGAGGCTGCACGGATGGCTCTGGTGACCCTTCGCCCTTTGCTCTCCTCGCGCCTGCAGTCTGATCCGGTGGTCCAGCTCCTTCGGAGCGGCATGCTGGTGATCGATGGGGAGGCCCATGATCGGATGCGTCGGATCGCGGAGCCTTTCTTCCGGCCGGAATATCTGGAGGCTCATGCGGGCCGCATGCTGCAACAGATCGACCGTCGGATCGATGCCTGGCCGGATGGGGGCGTCGTGGAGATGGATGTCGAAATGCGCCGGCTGGCGCTGGAGATCCTGCTGGATGTTCTTTTTAAGTTGCCGGAGGAAGCAGCGGAAGAGCTCTGGGAACCCTTACAAGCTGCTCGTGCATATATTGCGCCTGGAGCATGGCTGCTTTGCCCCCGGATCCCCCGGCCAAGTTACAGAAAACCCCTTCAACGGCTGGATACGTTGATTCGGGAATTCATCCGCCAGCGGCGCTCGGAGCCTGATCAGGGCGACCTTTTCTCCGCATGGGTTCAGAGGACGGATATGAACGACGAAGAGATCCGGGATCAGATGACGACCATGCTGATCGCTGGCCACGACACCGTCGCCACCTGGCTGGCGTGGACGATCGCGTTGCTGGCGTGGCATCCGGAGATTCAGACTCGTGTCCGGGAGGAGATCCGGGAACAACTGGGGGAGAATATGCCCGATCCCCGGTTCATCCATCGACTGCCCTTGCTGCGCGCGGTCGGTATGGAATCCTTGCGGTTATTCCCTCCCATCCCGGTTCTGAACCGACGAGCCCTTGTCCCCCTAAGGATGTGTGGCGTTTCGATCCCATCCGGGACACGTTTACTGATATCGATTTATACCATCCATCGGCATCCCAAGTTATGGAAAGCCCCCGAATCCTTCCAGCCAGAGCGCTTTCTCAACCCGGAGGGGGAAGGGATGGGGTTTCGATATCTTCCTTTTGGGGGAGGGCCGCGGTTTTGCATTGGGGCCCCCTTGGCCCGGCTGGAAGGATTTCTGGCCCTGGCCCGGATGCTTCAGCGGGTGATCTTTACGCCGCTCGCTTCGCCTCCGCGTCCCCATCTTCGGGCCACGCTGGATCCATGGCCAGGGGTATGGGTGCGCGTCCAGCGAATCGCAGTTCGGGGTTCGACTGCCTGATTTGAATTCCGGATGGGGCTTTTCAATAGAAGCAGGACTTACGCAGTTCGTTTCCCATGGGGGCAAAGATTTTTCTCCCCCCTCCCCACGGCCCAAAGGGCCGTGGGGAGGGGGGAGAAAGGGGGGTGGGGCCATTCCGTCCCACCTTAGAGCTTTCAACTGCGTAACTCCTAAGAAGTAGAAGTCTTTGGGGCTGGGATGGGCACCAGAGGTGTCCGTCCTAACCCCCAACTCCATTTTTGATTACTACGTTCTCTTATCCGGAGCGTTCAAAGATGCGCTGGATGCTGATGCATGCGGGCGTCAAGCTGGGCCTGGCGCTTTATGGATTTCACCGGACTCAGCGCCTGCCGGTTTTGCCCGTCTGTCCGGTTTCCGGCCCGTTGCCTTCCCTTTCCATCATCGTTCCCGCCCGTAACGAGGCGGAGAATCTCCGTCGCCTGCTCCCTTCTTTGCGTCAGCTTCGTTATCCGGGGCCGTTGGAGATCCTCGTGGTGGATGATCAGTCGCGAGATGATACCGCCCGGGTGGCCGCTGCCTTCGGGATCCCGGTGTTGTTCATCCGGGAGTTGCCGCAAGGCTGGTTGGGCAAGCCGTATGCCGCCCATCAGGGAGCTCTGGCGACCCGAGGGGAGTGGTTGCTGTTCACCGATGCGGATACATGGCACGCGCCGGATAGCGCAGCCAGTGCGGTCGCCTGGGCGCTGACCCATGAGGCAGATGGATTGACGCTGTTCCCAGCTTTCGATTTCAATAGCGCACTGGAAGCGGCAGCTCTGGCCGCGGCTTTCGCCGGCCTCTTTGCGGCGCTGCGCGCTTCGCATGGGATCGTGAACGGCCAATATTTGCTGATCCGCCGAGAGGTTTATGAGCGGATCGGTGGGTTTGTAGCCGTGCGGGACCAGATGCTGGAGGATCTGGCCCTCGGCGTTCGATTGCACGCCTCCGGCTATCGCGTTCCCATGCTGGACGGTCAACATGCGCTGCGGGTGCGAATGTATTCCGGCCTTCGACATATGCTGGATGGAATGTCCCGCCTGAGCGCAGGGACTCTGGTATGGCCCGGCCTGCGGCCATGGATCGCAGCGCTCCTGATCGCATGGCTGGCCACTCCGTTCTCAATCCCCCGGCTGGGGATCCGGGATCGAGGATGGACCGCGCTGATCAGCTGGGCAACCAGCGGGTTGTCTCTGCTTCCGTGGACCTGGCGGATGGGTCGCCCGGAGGCGGCCCTGCTGGCTCCTCTGGGGGCCGCCATCGTGGCCGTCGCCGGCCTGCGTGGCCTCTTTCAGCGCTGGATTGGGACAGGAATCCATTGGAAGGAGCGCCGGGTCCGATAGCCATGCCGCAAATCTTCCAGATCCCCTTTCGGAGCGATCGATGACCTATCTGGGATTTCTGGTTCTTTTTCTCATCCTTCCCACTCTCCTCTTAATGGCCATGCTGGTCCATCGCTGGCGCCGCGGTCAGCTATCTGTTCCTTTGCGGACGTGGTCTCTCTCCATCCTGATCCACACTGGAATCGCACTGACCTATACCACGCCATGGGATAACTTTCTGGTGGCTCACGGAGTATGGACGTATGATCCAAACCGCGTGACCGGTTGGCTTGTTGGCTGGGTCCCGCTCGAAGAATATCTGTTCTTCATACTTCAGCCGATCCTTGTCGGGCTGTGGTTGGGGATCCGGTGGAAAAATCCTCGAAACCCCCATGGATCCCTACACCGGGCAGGCCCTCGATGGCGATGGGGCATGACCGCTGTGGGTATCGGACTCTGGGTGGCGAATCTGGCGATCTGGCGCTGGGGAGGGCCATCCTGGACGTATATGGGCCTGATCCTGGTCTGGGGTCTTCCGCCTTTCATCCTGCAGATGGCCTTCGGTGGAGATCTGTGGTGGGATCAGAAGAAGAACTTTCTGAAGATCTGGCTTCCGCCGGCTCTCTATTTATCCGTCGCGGATGCCCTCGCCATCCGGGAGGGGATCTGGCGGATTTCCGTGAACTGGAGCACGGGATGCCATATTCTGGGGTTGCCCATCGAGGAAGGGGTGTTCTTTTTTCTGACCACCGGATTGCTGACGAGTGGAAGTCTCTTGATGATCCTTCCCGAATCCCAGACCCGATTGCAGCGCATTCACGAACGGGTTCGCGATGGAATCCGGATGGTCTGGGGGAAAGCTGATCCTATCGGGTGAGCGGTTTCTCGGTTCTGGCAATTTCCATAAACCCATAAGGATCCACAGGCAGGCTTATGATCGCGGTGCTATGGACGGTTATCGCGTTCTTGTCCGGCTCGCTTCCCCTGGCCTGGTGGATCGGACGATGGGGGATGGGTGTGGACATCCGACAATATGGAGATCACAATCCCGGGGCGATGAACGTGTGGCGGGCGGGGGGACGAGGCTGGTTTGTGCTGGCATTGCTCCTGGAATTCCTCAAGGGGGCATGCCCGCTCTGGTTGGCCCAGGTCCTGGCTGGTCTATCGGGCTGGTGGCTGGTCCCGCTGGCGATCGCTGCGCCGCTGGGCCATGCGTTCTCTCCATGGCTGGGCTTTCGCGGGGGGAAGGCGCTGGCGGTCACCTTCGGGGTGTGGAGCGGGTTGACCCTGTGGAAGATCCCTATGCTGCTGGGCGGGCTCTTTGCCCTTTTCCTGAGGTGGATGCCTCCGGAAGCTCGGGCGGTTCGGATGGGGATGTTGAGCCTGGATGGATTGCTCGCCCTGGCTGTGGCTGCCGGGTGGGCTTCTCCAGCATGGCTGATCGTGGCGCTGGGACATACGGTTTTGCTGTTCTGGACGCACCGCCGAGGATAGCGGAAACGCCCTGTTGGCTTTTGCCTCCCTCTCTTATGTGGATCAGAAGGGATGGTCAGCTAAATGGGTTCCTCTCTCCGGAAAGCCCTCCGAATCGAAAAGCGGCCAGGCCCGAGGAACCGTGCGACGCCGATACGCTTTTCGAAACACAGGAGGAAGGCGATCCAGCGCAGGGATTGCCTGTGATCAGCTCCAAGGATAAAACCCACGACCAGCCTTGCGGCCCAGGTGGCCGGCCCGGATCATCTGGCGGAGCAGCGGGGCGGCCCGATAGGCTCCATTCCGGTGCTCGGCCTCCAGAGCGTCCAGGACGGCGACCACGAGATCCAGCCCGAGGAGATCCCCCCACTCCAGCGGCCCGCGTGGATAGTTCGTCCCCAGTTTCATAGCGGTATCAATGTCCTCCGGTGAGGCGACCCCTTCCATCACCGCGAAGGCGGCTTCATTGATGAGCGCGCAGAGGATCCGTGGAAGCACCATCCCCACCGCGTCGCGGACGACCTCAATCTGAAGCCCAATCCCTTCCAGATACGCCTTTGCGGGTTTCAGGGCCGTGGAATCCCCAGACAGCGGGATCGCCAGCTCGGCCGGGGCTCCCCGGGTCAAAGGGGGCAGCGCCGCGAATCCCACCACCCGGCCCGGCCGCCGGGTCCAGCTGGCTACCTGCGTCGCCGAGACGGTGAGGCACAGGGAGAGCAATGGCGTTTCCGGGGGAAGCGCCTGGTCGAGAATGGCAATCAGCGTCTGTTTCGCTTCCAGGGGGGAGGGGAGGACCTCCAGGGCGAGGGCGGCGCTTCGGGCTTCGGTCTCCAGGGCTGGCGAAAGGGTGGAAGGAACCTCCCCCTCGCAGGTCAGGACGGCCGTTGGGTAACCCTGCTCCAGGAACAGCCCGCCGAGGTCCTCAGCGAAGGCGGGGGCGCCCACGATCAGGATGCGCTCCTTCAAGGGCTGGGTTCCCATGGGATCCTCCCCGGCGATTCGCCGTGTCTGTTGTAAGGGCGAGGCATGCCTCGCCCCTGCATCAGTATTCATACCACCCCTTCCCGGTCTTCCGCCCCAGCCGGCCGGCCTGGACCATCTGGCGCTGCAGAGGGTGGGGACGAAAGCGGGGTTCCTCAAAAAACGCATGATAGACGCTCTCGCTGACGGCCAGATTCACATCCAGGCCGATCAGATCCATCAGCTCGAATGGGCCCATCCGGAATCCCAGGGCGCGAACCAGTCGGTCTATGGTGGGTGGATCGGCGATTCCCTCTCCCACCAGACGCAGGGCCTCCAGGTAGAAGGGACGAGCGACGCGATTCACAAGGAATCCCGGGGTGTCCTTCACGATCACAGGGGTCTTTCCCCAACGTCGCGCAAGATCCGCTAAGGCGCGCAGGGTCTCCTCGGAGGTCACCAGCCCCCGCACAACCTCCACCAGGCGCATGACCGGCGCCGGGTTGAAGAAATGCATCCCCGCCACCCGTTCCGGGCGTCGGGTGACAGCCCCCAGGGCGGTGATGGGGAGCGAGGAAGTATTCGAGGCCAGGATGGTCTCGGGGGGGCAGATCGCGTCCAGCTGGCGGAAGATCTCCTGCTTGAGGGCCAGATCCTCCGGAGCGGCCTCGATAATCACATCCGCTCCGGCCAGGTCCTCCAGGGCGGTGCTGAGCTGAAGCCGTTCCCGGGCGCGCTGGGCCTCCGTTTCGTCGAGCCGGCCCTTCGCCGCGGCCTCGTGGAGCCACGCCTCGATCTGGGCCGCCGCGTTCTCCAGGGCGCCGGATGCCACATCATACAGCGTGGTCTGAGCGCCATGGGTGATCGCCACATAGGCGATCCCCCGTCCCATTGTCCCCGCCCCCACAATCCCCACGCGCTCCATAAGCCTCCTCTCCACCTTTCGGCGTTTCGTTATTTATCTTATCTGCCCGGGGGCGATCCTGGCGGTGCCCGCTCGGGTTCCGCGTTTGCCCCTCCCTATGCCGCGAAGCGGCATGGGGAGAAATGAAAGTAAAAGCATCAAAGTGTCGGGTGATGGGGCGGCCAGCGAAGCTGGCCCCCCTCACCCAAAAAGCTCCAGGTTGGCAACAGAGCCGATCTTCGTTCTCATCGACGCCGCTGGAGGAAGGCCTCTACCCGTTCGCGATGCTCCGGGGTGCGGGCGGCGGCGTCCTGAAGATGCGCCTCATACTCCAGGGATTGCTCCAGCGTGAAGGTCAGCGCTCGGTTCAGGGCGCGCTTCAGCCAGCCCACCGCCCGCGGCGGCAGCTCCCGCAGCCGCGTGGCCCATTCCCGGGCGGTCGGCAGCACCTGCTCCGCCGGCGTCACCGCATTGACCAGCCCCCACGCCAGCGCCTGAGCGGCCTCCAGCCGATCGATCAGGGTTGCGGCCTCAAAGGCCCGGGCGTAGCCCACGAGGTGGGGAAGGAACCAGGTGGAGCCGGAATCCGGAATCAGGGCGATCTTCGCGAAGGCATTGAACACGAAAGAGGCGTTCTCCGCCATCACCCGGAGGTCACAGGCCAGGGCCAGGCTGCAGCCCGCCCCTGCCGCCACGCCGTTGATCGCGGCGATGAACGGTTTCTCCGTGTTGCGGATGCGGAGGATCAGGGGGTTATATCGGGTCCGCAGATGCTCGCCGATCGAAGCTGCCTCCTCAGGGCGCTCGTACCGCTGTCGCATCTCCGCCAGATCCTGCCCGGCGCAGAATCCCCGCCCAGCCCCCGTGATGATCACCACACGCACCGCTTCATCACGCTCAACGGTGCGCAGGGCCTGTTGCAGTTCCTCGAACATTCGCTCGTTAAAGGCGTTCAGAACGTCCGGGCGGTTCAGGGTGATGAGCGCAACCCCATCCTGGACGTCGTAAAGTAGCGTCTCGTATGCCATGGCACGACCTCCTGTTCGGTGTAGATCGGGAGGGATAGCCAGCTGGATAGGCCTGTCCCTCCGGTTAATCCCTTGTGGGGATCAGCGCCGTCAGCCCTCCGATAAGGAGGGCAACGAATCCGGACGCCAGCGGGAGAAACCCCTGAATCCCCGGGAAAGGAAGCACGGGCCGTCCGAGGATCAATAGCGTGTAAGCTACCCAGCCTGCGATCAGGCTCAGCAGAGCGGCTCGCCACGCCTGATCCAGATTGCGGCGCCGCCCCAGCGCAAAGGCGATCGCGCTGAAGCCCAGAACGAACAGGTTGCTCCACCCGAAAGCCTGCCACCCGGATGAGGAAAACGGCCAGGCGATCAGGCTCGATGGACGCGGGGTGGGCGTCGGCGAAGGAGCAGGGGTCGGGATGATCGTGGGCTCCGGAGGACGAGTGGGCGTAGGCGGCACGACCGTCGCAATCCGCCCTGGACGGTTCTTCTCGATCTGAATTTGTAGTCGATAAGAGAGGCGCGCCGGCTCGCTGACCGCCCGGATCTCCAGCGACCCCTCTCGATCCAGTGGGATATCCACTTCCGCGAAACCCTCGCGGGTTCGAGCGACGAAGGGACCGATGGTCCCCTGGCCCGTGTAGACACCGGTAAACGACACCGGCGTTCCATCGGGGACCACATATCCGTCCCGATCGTAGATAGGGCCGGCCCAGACCCGCAGGGCTTGCCCGACCTGAACCGCAACCGGAGTCGGGGTGCCGGAAGGAGCGCCTTCGCGAGGGCCCGCCCCGAGAGGGATCACCTGATTGGGATCCGGCCGCAGGCGATCCGCCAGATCGTAGCCGATGGCCGCGATGGAGATCGGCGGGCGACTGCGAGGCGTGAGCGCGCCGAACAGCACACGGGCCATGATCTCCACCGCCGGAGGCACATGGGTCCAGATGGCCTCGTACCGGCTCAACCGGGCGATCTCCCGCGCGGTCAGGGGGTAAAGCGCTCCAAACCCCCAGAAAACAACCTGCTTCCCCAGCAACAGCTCCGCATGTTCCCCAAGAAGGAAATGGGGGAAGCTGGAGGCGGGATACGCGGGATGCTCATCCAGGGCTGCGATTACGATCCATGTGGAACGCTCGAACTCCGGCCGCAGATCCGGCGCCCCGGGGGTCTGGGTAAGAAAGGCCATCGCTTCCTCAAAGGTGTGCACAGAGAGCCGGGTGGGGTCCAGCGTGCCGCCGCTGGCCGTCAGCAGGGCCTGGGTCACGGTCTCCGTGGGCAATAGCGGCTGTTCCGGGCAGGCCGCACAGGCCCGTACCGTTCGCCCATCCACCAGCACCAGGATCGACTCCCCCGCCTGCGGGAGGGGGAGGGAGGTGGAGCCGGTGGGGTGGAGGCGCACCACCGCGCCTTCTAAGACCTGGCGGATCACCTGGAGATGTTCCGGGACGCCCACGGATTGACGGAGCCGCTGGCCGCTTGGAAACACTGCTCCCGTGGCGAAGCCCGGATAGAGCGCGTATTTCAGGCGCAGGATGCGGGCGACAGCGCTGTTCACCAGGTTCTGGAAGGCCAAATCCGTGGAATACTTTTCGCTGAAAAACCGGATGACCTCGACGGCGTGGCGGGCCGCCTCCGAGGGATTCGCGTGAAGGTCCCCCAGCCAGATCAGATCATTGCCCGCCAGGAAGGCATCCATGGCGGCCCGGCGGAAATCAACCTCCCCCCGCTCATCGGTATACAGCGTGCGGAGGATGCGATGTCCCAGGGGAGGGGAGAGCAGAACGCCGCCGCTATCCCGCCAGGTTTTGATCTCCGGTAACGCCAGCAAGGCCCCCAGCGCGTTCCCATCCACGGCCAGGGGGCGAGTCCACTCCTGGGCGCTCCCCCCAAAGCCCCGGATCCGGACCGTCGAAACCTGGACCGCTCGAAGCAGCGGGCGGCCGGTCTCCGTGGGCGTTCGCATAAGCTCCAGGAAAGGGACGAGGTCAAAGGCGACGAGATCTTCTTTGGTGAGGATCGCGACCCGTTCAGCCCGGCCGTAGGCGCGGCCTTCGCCAGGGAAGGACCCGGGCGCCACCAGCAATCGCCCTCCGCTGCCGGCCAGCAGGCCGCTCAGGTAAGCCCGGGCGATGCGACTGACCCATTGCGGGTCTCCGCCGAAGGTTTGTGCGCCGACGTCTCCCATCTCCGGTCGGGGCTCCAGCAGGACGTCCAGGGGAGGGCCCAGGAGCAGATTCACCCCTACCGACTGGAGTTCCTCGCCCAGCGCCTGTCCGACCGCCTGAACACGCTCAGGATCCCAGCTGGCGCCCAGGGCCAGAGGGGAGGGCAGTGGCATCGCTCCGCTGGTCCACGCGGAAAAAGGAGGGCCATCGCCCTGCTGCCGTAGCCCAATGAACAGAGGGATGAAGGGGGTGAGCGTGGCGGCCTGTTGCTGGAGCGAGAGCGTGATGGAAAGCAATTCGGAGGGAGTATCGCCCAGATTGGTGAAATTCCCCTGTTCCGGGCTGAGGACCACGCCGCCAACCCGCTGTTCGGTGAGCAGCGAACGGAGCGGATGATCTGAACGGACGATCGAGCCGGGCAGCGTCACCAGGAACAGCTGCCCCACCTTGGCCTCCGGCGGCATCTGGGCCAGCAGGCGAGCGATGAATTCATCTTCACCCCCCTGTGCCATGGCCGGCGGGAGCGGGAGAAGCCCCACCGCCAGGGCGATCGCCAGCGCCCAGCGAATCCATCGGTTCAACGTCTCAACCTCCAGAGCGCAGGAGCCGTTGATGCTCAATCTTCATACACCGGTCCATCACGACCAGCAGGCCGGCCTCGCGGGCGCGCTGGGCCGCCTCGAAATGGATCACCCCCAGCTGCATCCAGATCACCTTCGCGCCTTTGGCGATGGCCTGTTCCACGATCTCCGGAACATAGCGGGCAGGCCGAAAGATATCCACCACATCCACCGGTTCGGGGACCGAGAGGAGATCCGGATAGGAAGGCTCTCCCAGGACCTCCTGGATCGTCGGGTTCACCGGGATAATCCGGTATCCCTGACGTTGAAGATAGGAAGCCACCTGATGGCTGGGCCGTTCGGGGTCCGCTGAGAGGCCGACCACGGCGATGGTGCGGGCCTCGCTCAGGATACGGCGCAGCGTGGCATCATCCTGAACCGTGATCGGCTCCGGGATGATCACCTCCACCTGCTGGCGGTCCAGGAGGGCATCCTTTCCCAGAAGACGGGCTTCCACCCGATAGCGCGCGCCGGGGTCCGGCTGGCGGAGGTGAAGCACATAGGTCGGGTGGAAATCCATCACCCCCATCACGGCCATCGAATGCACTTCCTCTCCCCGTTCATTATAAAGAATCAGCTCGAGCTCCGGGGGCTGAGGCGAGGGGGCGAGCTCCAGCTCAACCACTACCCGTCGCCCATCCGGCATGGGGGTGGCCCGAAGCGCATGGATTCGGGGGGATTCCGCCCCACCGGGGTTTATGTCCATAGGCGACCTCCCTGAGGCTTTCGTAGCGCTCTTAGCTTCAGCGTCATCGCGATTGGGGATGAGAAAGATGGTTTGTTCTTTAAATGAAAAGGCCGGGCCTTTCCCGCGCCCGGCCGACCCCTTCAGCGCCCCCGGCGGGATTCGAACCCGCAACACAGGACTTAGGACGCCCTTGCTCTATCCTGTTGAGCTACGGGGGCATCGCCCTTCTACAGTAATTATAGCGCAACTGGCCGCTTCGCTCCCGGGGAGGGCCTCGAAGTCACGTGGCGAACTCTCCCCTGATGCTCAGGGCGGACGGCTTGCTTTTCTAACGAAAAGCGTGGGCCACCCAATCCCCAATCAGCCAGTAGCGGAAATCCTCCCCCCGGCTGCAGGCGATCCCGCCCACGACGCCATACACAACGGCTCCCAGCGGGATCAGGGTAAACAAACAGGCGATCGGCATCAGGCAAAATCCCACGATCACAGCAGTTAAGAGCCCCGATATCACCCAGGTGATGGCCGCCAGCAAGCCGCCGCCCACCCATGCAACAAGCTGAAACACCAGGGATTGCATCGCATGAAAGCCAATATATCGCGACCTTTCCCGATAGAACATGTAGATCAGGAAAGCAGCAATGGGGCCCCCCAGCGCCGTGACCAGATTGAGCAGCACGCTCAAATGGGCCAGCATCGCCCACTGTCGTTCCTCTGCGGAAGGGCCCGCGGGAGGAAGTTGCTCCCCGGTGGGGGGCTCAGACGCTGAGGGAGGAAGGGCAGTCGGCTCGTCCATGTCGTCCTCCGATTGGGATGATTTCTTCAGATTTCCTGCGTGATCACGATAGAGGGGGTGAAGCGATTCCGCAACAAGCCCATGGGACCCTGTGCTCGATCACTTAGCCTGACGGCCGGACGGGGTTTCGGATGGAGACCCTGTGCCTAGGGACTATCATGCCACAGGTTGAGCGATGCGACAATCGATGGAAGCCGGATCCGGCAGGCCAGGCTTTCAGGCTGTGGCCGCGCTCGCTGCTGTTCCTCGGAGGGCGCATCTCCTGACGTGGGAGGCCGGTGGGTCTGCCCCCGGAAGCGCCTGAATCCCGGAAGCCATCCCCGCGGCCTGCCGGCGATTTTGAGGGCGGGGGCTTTCCCAAGATCCGGGTTGACGGCGTGTTCCGGGTTTTCTACAATGGGCGTCGAAATCCTCTGGGGAACGTTTCACCCCATGCGACATCCCGATCACCGGATGGTGGGACGAGGACGTCGGGTCTGGTGGCTGGCCCCTCCGGCCCCGGAGATCGTTCGGGCGGCCCTGGGGCGATGGCCCCCTTTGCTTCAGGACCTCCTCTACCATCGGGGGATCACCTCGGCGGAGGCGGCGGATGAATTCCTGGCCCGCGCCTGGTCCGCCGGGGATCCGTTCCAGCTGAAGGGAATGGAGCAGGCGCTGGAACGCCTGGAGCGAGCGATCGCAAGGGGGGAGCCGATCGCGGTCTACGGCGACTACGATGTGGATGGCGTCACGGCAACCGCGATGCTGGTCCAGGTCCTCCAGGCCCTCGGCGCCCACGTTCGCCCCTACATTCCCCACCGGGAAACTGAGGGATACGGCCTCAACAGCGAGGCCCTGAGAGGTCTGGCGGAAGCGGGGATCCGGGTGGTCATCACCGTGGACTGCGGGGCACGGGCGGTGACGGAGGCGGCGCTGGCTCGCTCCATCGGCCTCGACCTGATCCTGACGGACCACCACCTGCCCGGCGAGGTTCTCCCCGAGGCGGTGCTCATCAACCCGAAACAGCCGGATTGCCCTTATCCGTTTAAAGAACTGGCGGGGGTGGGGGTAGCCTATAAGCTGGTGCAGGCGCTGAAGGTCCTTTATCCGCACGCTCCCTTCGAACCGGAGGATTTCCTGGATCTGGTGGCGCTGGGGACCGTCGCCGATATCGTGCCGTTGCTGGGGGAAAATCGAGCGCTGGTGGCCCGCGGGCTGGAGCGGCTGCGGACGCCGGCGCGCGTCGGTTTACAGGCTCTCTATCAGGTCGCCGGCCTGGAAGCCTCGCGGGTGGATCCGTGGGCGATCTCCTTCATTCTGGCTCCGCGCCTGAACGCAGCGGGACGCCTGGAGCATGCCCTGGCGGCTTACCACCTCCTGATGACGGCAGATCCGGCGAAGGCGATCACGCTGGCGGAAGAGCTGGATCGCCAGAACCGGGAGCGCCAGGCCCTGACCCAGGCGACGGAGGAGGCCGCGCGCGCGATGGCGATCCCGGATGATCAGATCCCATGGTTGATCTTCGCCGCCTCCGAGGATTTCCGCCCCGGCGTGGTGGGACTGGCGGCCGGACGGCTGGCGGAGGCGTTCCACCGTCCGGCGGTGGTGATCAGTTTGATGGGCGAGGAGGGACGGGGGTCCGCTCGCAGCATCCCGGAGTTCCATATCACCCAGGCCCTGGATGCCTGCGCCGATCTCCTGGTGCGTCACGGGGGGCACGCGGCCGCCGCAGGATTCGTCGTGCGGCGGGAGAATCTCGAGCGGCTGCGGGAGCGCCTGCAGGAGCTGGCGGCCCAGGCGCTCCGTGCGCAGGAGCTTCAACCCACCATCGTGGTGGAAGCGGTGTTGCCGCTCCGTGAGGTAACCTGGCGTCTTCACGAATGGATCGCCCGGCTGGAGCCTTACGGCTACGGGAACCCGGCCCCGCGCTTCCTGAGCCGCGGCGTGGTGGTCCGTAATGCCCGGACGGTTGGCAACGATGGCCAGCATCTCCGCATGGTGCTGACGACGCCGGAGGGCGGTCCCGTCTGGGATGCCATCGCTTTCCGCCAGGGAGATCGGGCAGGGGAGGTGCAGGCGGGGATGCGGCTGGATGTGGTCTTCGAAGTGCGAGCGGAACGGTGGAATGGGGAACCTCGCCTGACGCTCTTCGTGGAGGACTTCGCCCCTGCGTCCGGACCCTCACAGGTTTCCCTTCCCTTCCCAGGCCTGGAGGGACACCGATGAGGCGGCGGGGATTCCTGTTGCTCGGCGTGGCGCTTAGCACGGCCCTGCTGGCCTGGACGCTGCGGGGCATGCATCTGGAGGAATGGGGCCGTATCCTCCGGGAGGTGGAGATCCTGTGGCTTCTGACGGGAGCCATATTTTATTTCGTCGCGGTGATCCTGCGGACGTGGCGGTGGGGGATTCTGCTCCATGGCCTGCAGCCTACCGGATTTCGGGAGCGCTTTGTGGCGCTCACCATCGGATATATGGGGAATAATCTCTATCCAGCCCGAGCCGGAGAGCTGTTGCGGGCATATGTCCTTCAGCGTCGATGCGGACTCAGCCTGAGCGCATCCCTGGGGACCATCGTGGTTGAACGGGTCCTGGATGGGCTGATGGTGGTGTTCCTGGCCCTGCTGGCCCTCATGTTCTTCCCCCTGCCCGTTTTGTTGCGGCCCGCGGTGATCGCCGGAGGGCTGGTGTTTGGCGGAGCATTGCTGATGCTTCTGGGGATGGCCCGCAACGCCAGCAAACTCCATGGCTTGCTGGAGCGGATCCTGCAACAGCGATCTGGCTCGAGGGTCGAACGACCGCTCCGATTTCTCATGCAGTTCCTGGACGGATTAACCGTCCTGCAACGACCGATCCTGGCGCTGGCCGTGGGGAGCCTTACGGCTCTGATCTGGCTGGTGGAGGCCGGGACGTATTGGCTGGTCCTGATGGCGTTCCCCTTTCGCACCTCGTTTTTCTCCCTGCTGGTGATGACCGCGGTGGTGAACCTGGCCACCGCGCTTCCCTCGGCCCCAGGCTATGTGGGCACCTTTGAGGCCCCGGGCGTGGCCGTGCTCCAGGCCTTCGGGATCCCCTCCAGCATGGCCGTCGCGTATACCCTGACCCTCCATCTGGTGCTCTGGCTGCCGATCACGCTGCTCGGTCTTTCCCTGTTCCTTCGGGAAGGGCTTCGCGGGGTCGCCCATCCCCTGGATGCTTCAACCTCTTTTCCCTCCGCCCCATGATTTCCAGGCGGTGACGGGCGTGTCCCATTTTCGTCAGTGACTTCTATTCGGCCCCTTACGCTCGCCTTTTGTCCCCTCCCGGAACCCCCACAGGTGTTAACCCGGGGCCTGTGCGGATAGGATCGCCGCTTCGGGAGCCGACTCAAGGCGACCGCTTAAGGTCTTCGCCGACCTCCTGAGAAGGGCGTCCACGAGGGTTGGCGCCCGGCTCGCCGCCCACATCCTTTTCATCTTCATCTCCTTCCCCACCGCCCTTCGGGCTGTGGGGAAGGAGGATCCAGAGGAGTGAGGCCATCCACTGGACCCACACGGGATGCTGATGGAAAAGCCCTGCACCGTTTTATCCAGGGTCTTGACAAAATTTCAGGTTTATGCTATAAACGAGGTCAAACCTTGAACCGGCAGGAACAGCGGCCCATGGCATTCGGTCTGGTGGTTCTCTCCCTCATCCTTACCGTCCTCATTCTTCGGGGCATCCTTCGCCTCGGAGAGGCGATACCCGTTTGGGAGGGAACCACCCCCGGTTAGCCCGGACCGTATTCCACATTCTGAACATCAGTGAATCGAGAGGGGGCCTCCCAAACGGGAGGCCCCCTCTCTTTTATCCCCACCCGCCGAAAGGAGGGATCCGATGGATACGGCGACGATGGCCCAGACCCAGGTAGCCCCTCGCACGATCCGACGGGAGCGCCGTCGGATGAAGACCGCATGGGCCGTGATGGAGGCCCTGGTCCGCGAGGGTGTGGAGGTGATTTTCGGCGTCCCCGGCGGCGCTTCCCTGCCCCTTTATGACGCGCTCTACGATTACCCCCAGATTCGCCACGTCCTCGTCCGCCACGAACAGTGCGCCATCCATATGGCCGAAGGCTACGCCCGGGCGACCGGGAAACCCGGAGTATGCTTTACTACCTCCGGCCCCGGCGCGACAAACCTGGTCACGGGCCTCACAGACGCCATGATGGATTCCACCCCGCTGGTGGCGATCACCGGCCAGGTCCCCACATTTTTCATGGGCGGCGATGCCTTCCAGGAAGCGGATGTGATCGGCGTTACCATGTCGATCACCAAGCACAACTGGCTGGTGAGAACGCCCGCGCAAGCCCCCGAGGCCGTTCATATGGCCTTCCGCCTGGCCACCGACGGACGGCCCGGTCCGACCCTGGTGGACCTCCCCCGCGATGTGCTGCTCGCCGAAGCGGACTTCATCCTCGAGGACCCCGAGGCCTTCCGGCCCTCCCGGCCACGCCCGCCTTTCCCGGATGAGAGGGCTCTCCGACAAGCGGCCGATCTCATCGCTCAATCCCAGCGTCCGATCCTTTACGTCGGCGGCGGGGTCATCCATTCCGGCGCGGCCCCGGAGATCCGGGCGCTGGCGGAGAAGGCCCGCATCCCGGTAGCCACCACGCTGATGGGCCTGGGGGCCTTCCCCGAGGATCATCCCTACGCCCTCAAAATGCTGGGGATGCATGGGACCGTGTATGCAAACTTTGCAATCAACTTCTCGGATTTAATCATCGCCGTCGGCGCCCGTTTCGATGACCGGGTGACCGGCAAGCTCTCCGCCTTCGCCCCCCATGCGAAGGTCATCCACATCGACATCGACCCGGCGGAAATCAACAAGAACCGCAGGGCCGACGTGGCCCTCATCGGCGACGCCAAATCGATTCTGCGAGCGTTGCTTCCCCTGGTCCGTCCTCCGGATACCGAGGCCTGGTGGCGTCAGATCGAGGACTGGAGGGCGCGTTATCCACTGCGCTACCGGCAGGGAGAGGACGTCATCAAACCCCAGTTCGCCATCCAGATGATCTACGAGCTGACGAAGGATTACCGGCCCATTGTGACCCTCGATGTGGGCCAGCATCAGATGTGGGCCGCCCAGTTCTTCACCTGGACCGAGCCGCGGACCTGCATTACCTCCGGGGGGCTGGGAACGATGGGCTTCGGCCTGCCAGCGGCGGTCGGGGCCCAGTTCGGCCGACCGGACCGTCTGGTGATCAACATCAATGGCGATGGATCTTTCCAGATGACCTTCCAGGCCCTGATCACCGCCGTGGAATGGCAGCTGCCCATCAAGGTGTTCATCATCAACAACCAGTATCTGGGTATGGTCCGCCAGTGGCAGGAGCTGTTCTACAACCGGCGCTACTCCGCGGTTTATCTGGCCAACCCGGATTTCGCCCGTATGGCGGAGGCGGTGGGCGCCGCCGGGATCCGGGTGGAACGGCCCGATCAGGTGGAGCCGGCCGTCCGGCAGGCTCTGGCCATCACGGATCGTCCGGTGGTGGTCGATATCCACGTGGATCCGGAGGAGAACTGCTTCCCGATGATCCCCTCCGGGATGACCGTGTTCGACACGATGATCGCCCCTGGCGTGAAGGCTGTCCCGTAATCCGCGCGAGGTTTTCATCAGGGAGGCGGCTGGCGAATCCGCCCTCATCGATAAGGAGGTGAAAATGCCTCACTGGCTGGCGGTGACGATTGAGAACTCGGTGGAGAGCCTGAATCGGGTGTTCCATTTGCTGCGCCAACGCCACCTCCCGGTGGGCCCCATCTCGATGTGCCGGACGGAGGATCCTCAGGATCTCCGCCTGCTGATCCCGGTGGATCCGGCCCGGGTGGATCCGCAACGGGTCCGGGCCAACCTGGAGAAGCTGCTCTGCGTGAAGGCTGTGGAGGACTGGGGGGAACGCCCACTGGTGATCCGCGATATGGCGCTGGTGAAGGTCCGGGCTCCCTCAGAAGCCTGGGTAGAGATCGCCCAGCTGGCGGAGTTCTATCGGGCCCGCATCGTGGACGTCGGCCCGGAGACCCTGATCGTGGAGGTCACGGGCTCGGCGGAAAAGGTGGATTCCTGCATCGCCCGCCTGCAGCGGTTCGGCGTGGTGGAGGTCACCCGCTCCGGACCTATGGCGATGGTCCGGGGTCAGGCCGAGGCCGCGCCGGCTGACCGGATGGCGGAAGCCGCTGCATGACCCATCCCGCCCTGCACAGGGAAGATGTTGAACCCTTCTGCTGCCAGATCCCTCAACCGGAGGTCTTCCAATGGCGCGGATTTACTACGATGCCGATGCGGATCTCAGCCTCCTGAACGGCCGCCGGATCGCTGTTCTGGGCTACGGCAGTCAGGGCCACGCCCACGCCCTGAACCTCAAAGACAGCGGCTGCGATGTGTGCGTGGGCCTTTACCGGGGCAGCAAGTCCTGGGAGAAGGCCCGGGCCGACGGATTGCCCGTTTACGAGGTCGCGGAGGCGGTGCGGCAGTCAGACATCATCGTGATGCTGGTGCCGGATCCCGCTCAGCCGGCCCTCTACCGGGAGGCGATAGCGCCGAACCTGGCCCCAGGCAAGACCCTGATGTTCGCCCACGGCTTCAACATCCGGTTCGGCCAGATCATCCCGCCACCGGATGTCGATGTCAGTATGGTGGCGCCCAAGTCCCCCGGCCACCGCATGCGGGAGGTTTTCCAGGAGGGCGGCGGGGTCCCTGCCCTGGTGGCCGTGCATCAGGACGCCACGGGGAAGGCCCTGGCCACAGCCCTGGCTTACGCCAAGGGCATTGGCTGCACGCGAGCGGGGGTGATCGAAACCACCTTTGCTGAGGAGACGGAGACCGACCTCTTCGGTGAGCAGGTGGTCCTGTGTGGTGGAGTCAGCCACCTGATCAAGGCCGCCTTCGAGACCCTGGTGGAGGCCGGCTATCAGCCGGAGGTGGCCTACTTCGAATGTCTGCACGAGCTCAAGCTGATTGTGGATCTGATCTATCAGGGCGGGCTTTCCTATATGCGTTACTCGGTCAGCGACACCGCTGAGCACGGGGACTATGTGAGCGGGCCGCGGGTGATCGATGAGCATGTGCGGAACACGATGAAGCAGATCCTCGCGGAGATCCGCAACGGCTCTTATGCCGAATCCTGGATCGAGGAAAACGCGAAGGGACGCCCATGGTTCAACGCCAAACGGGAGGAGGAGCGCAGGCATCCGATCGAGGAAGTGGGCCGCCGGCTGCGGGCGATGATGCCCTGGATCAATCCCAAGGAAGTGTGAAAGGAGGGCTCCATGGAGGAAGATGTGGTTCGCATTTTCGACACCACCCTTCGGGATGGGGAGCAATCGCCGGGCGCAACTCTTACGGTGGAGGAGAAACTGGAGATCGCCCGGCAGCTGGTCCGCCTGGGGGTGGACATCATCGAGGCGGGCTTCCCCATCGCCTCGCCAGGGGATTTCGAGGCCGTGCGACGGATTGCCCGGGAGATCGGACCGCTGGGGAAGGATCGCCCCAACGGCCCGCCGGTGATCGCCGGGCTGGCCCGGGCGAACAAAGAGGACATCGACGCCTGCTATGAGGCGGTGCGGGAGGCCCCCCGCCATCGGATCCATGTCTTCCTGGCCACCTCGGATATCCACCTCCAATACAAACTGCGCATGACCCGCGAGGAGTGCCTCGCCCGGATCCGGGAAATGGTCGCCTACGCCCGCCGCCTGTGCGACGACGTGGAGTTCTCCCCGGAGGATGCGGGGCGCACCGATCGGGATTTCCTGATGCAGGCCCTGACGGTGGCGGTGGAAGCCGGGGCGACCACCCTGAATATCCCGGATACCGTGGGCTATACCACACCGGAGGAATTCGGAAGCCTCTTCGCGGAGATCCGCCATCGGGTCCCGGGGGCGGAGCGGGTGATCCTCTCCGCCCACTGCCATAACGATCTGGGCCTGGCCACAGCCAACACCCTGGCGGCCATCCGCAACGGCGCCCGCCAGGTGGAGGTCACGGTCAACGGCATCGGGGAGCGGGCGGGCAACACCGCCCTGGAAGAGGTGGTCATGGCCCTCCACACCCGCCGGGATGTCTTCGGGGTGCGCACGTATATCGACACCACGCAGATCTACCGCACGAGCCGGCTGGTGAGCGCCCTCACCGGCATCCCGGTCCAGCCCAACAAGGCCATCGTGGGGGCCAACGCCTTCGCCCACGAAGCAGGCATCCACCAGGACGGAATGCTGAAAAACCCGTTGACTTACGAGATCATGCGGCCCGAAACCGTGGGGGTGCCGGAATCCCGCCTGGTCCTGGGGAAGCACTCCGGACGGCACGCCTTCCGGGTCCGTCTGGAGCAGATGGGATATCACCTTCCCCCGGATGCCTTCGAGGAGGCGTTCCGCCGGTTCAAGGCCCTGTGCGATCGTAAGAAGTATGTGACGGATTTCGATCTGGAAGCGCTGATGGTGGACTTCACCCAGAGCAGCGGTCAGTCCTGGCGGCTGGACACCCTGCAGGTGACCTGCGGCACGCCTCTGATCGCCACCGCTACCGTCCGCCTGATCGGGCCGGATGGGGAGGTTCGCCTCGGCACCGGGACAGGGAACGGTCCGGTGGATGCAGCCTATCGGGCCATCGAGACCGCCCTGGGGATCCAGGCCCGCCTGTTAGAGTTCAACGTCCATGCGGTCACCCCGGGGCGGGACGCGATGGGTCGGGTCTTTGTTCAGGCGGAAGATCCGCACACCGGCGATCTGGCTGGCGGATTCGGCACGGACACCGATATTGTGGTGGCGGCGGCCAAGGCCTATCTTCACGCGCTCTTGCGGTTGAGCCGCGCGTCCCAGAACGCTCGGGTGGAGGTTTCCGTCCCCGTGCCTTAAAGCCGAGAGCGGTGGAGGGGCTGGGGTCATAGCGCCCCACCTGTTCGGCTCTTCGTTGAGTGAGCTCTCCATATTTCTTTCCGGAGGTCGAGCGATGGGCATGACCATGGCCGAGAAGATCATCGCTGCCCACGCAGGACTGGAACACGTGGAGCCGGGGGAGCTGGTGGAGGTGCGGGTTGATTTCGTGATGGCCAATGACATCACCGCCGCCCTGGCCATCCGGGAATTCGAGAAGCTGGAAGTCGAAGGGGTTTTCGATCGAGAGCGCGTGGCCTTCGTGGCCGACCACTTCGTCCCACCCCCTAACATTAAGGCCGCGGAGCAGTGCATGGCCGTCCGCACCTGGGCCCGTCGAAAAGGGATCCTCTACTTCGAAGGGGGGCGGGATGGCGGCATCGAGCACGTCGTGTTGCCGGAGCAGGGCCTGGTGCTGCCCGGGGAGATCATCATCGGGGCGGACTCCCACACCTGCACCTATGGGGCGCTGGGCGCTTTCTCAACTGGCGTTGGCTCCACAGATGCCGCCGTGGCCATGGCCACCGGCCGGCTCTGGCTGAAGGTGCCTCCCACCATGCGCCTGTTCTACCACGGGACGCTCCGGCCCTGGGTAACGGCGAAAGATCTCATCCTGCACACCATCGGCCACATCGGAGTCGATGGAGCGCTCTATAGGGCGATGTTCTTCACTGGGCCGGTGATCCGGGCCCTCAGCATGGACGGACGATTCACCATCGCGAACATGGCGATTGAGGCGGGGGCGAAGGCCGGACTGATGGAGGTGGACGAGAAGACCCTGGAGTATGTCCGCCCGCGGGCGAAACGCCCCTTTGTAGTTTATCAGGATGATCCCGACGCTCGATATGAGATCGACCTGGATTTCAACGTGAGCGATTGGGAGCCAGTGGTGGCCGTGCCCCATCTACCCTCGAACGTGCGGCCGGTGAGCGAGCTCGCTGACGTTCGGATCGACCAGGTGTTCATCGGCTCCTGCACGAACGGGCGTATAGAGGACCTGCGGCTGGCGGCCCGGATCCTCCAGGGACAGCGGGTGCATCCGGAGGTTCGCTGCATCATCATCCCGGGCAGCGGGCCGACTTACCGGCAGGCGCTGGAAGAGGGCCTCATTGACGTCTTCGTGGAGGCCGGCGCCGTGGTGGGTCTGCCATCGTGCGGCCCCTGCATGGGAGGATACTCCGGGGTGCTGGGGCCCGGGGAGCGTTGTGTTTCCACCACCAACCGCAACTTCATCGGCCGCATGGGCCATCCGACCAGCGAGGTGTATCTGGCGAACCCGGCAGTGGCCGCGGCCAGCGCGATCCTGGGCCGCATCGCCAGCCCGGAGGAGATTCGGCTGGAAGCCGTTCCCGTGTAGGGACGCTCTCTTCGTGCAGACGCTTATGACGGGCACTCCGCTTCGCTTCGTGCCCTACTACAAACAGGGGGCTTTTCGTTCGTAGTAGGGCACGTGAGTGCCCGTTCTTTCCAAACATTCATTCAAAGGAGGAGCTATGAACGCCCGCCGCTGGACCTGGGAGGAACTTCTGGAGGAAGCCCTTGCCTCCTCAGAGGCAGAGGATGAGGACCGTCCCGACAGCGCCCGCCGCCCAACCGATTGGGTGGTGGATTGCATGATGGGATGCTACAACTTCACGGATCTTCGCGAGGAAGAGGAATAAGGAGGGAGCTTATGCGCTTCCAGGGGCGCGCCTGGGTTTTCGGAGACAACATCGATACCGACGTGATCATCCCGGGCCGGTATCTGAACACGACGGATCCCAAAGAGCTGGCGGCCCACTGTATGGAGGGGGTCGATCCGGAGTTCCCCCGCAAGGTGCAACCGGGCGATATTGTGGTGGCCGGCCGGAACTTCGGAAGCGGCTCCTCCCGGGAGCACGCACCGATCAGCCTGAAGGCGGCGGGGGTTTCCTGTGTGATCGCCAGATCCTTCGCCCGTATCTTCTTCCGTAACGCCATCAACATCGGCCTCCCGGTGCTGGAGTGTCCGGAGGCCGTGGAGGCCATCGCCCCGGGGGATGAGCTGGAGGTCCGCCTGGACACCGGGGAGATCCATAACCTGCGAACGGGCCAGGTCTTCCGCGCCAGGCCTTATCCGCCCTTCATGCTCGAGCTGATCCGCGCCGGCGGGTTGATCCCCTATACCCGGGCCCGCCTGGCGAAACCCCAGCCGGGCGCTCCGGGAGGCTGAAGCGATGTCCTCTGTCTTTGAGTTCGACCAGGTTTTCGACGAGGACTATCTGTTCTTTTATGAAACCTTCCTGACCGCTGAGCGCAGCGACCAGGAGACGGAAGCCATCGTCAAAATCCTCAATCTGACGCCGGGGATGCGCATCCTGGATGTGGGTTGCGGCCACGGGCGGATCGCGAACCGGCTGGCTCGACGAGGGTGTCGGGTTGTGGGGCTGGACCGTTCCCTCCGTTTCCTGAACCTCGCCCGCCAGGAAGCGCAGGCCCATGGGCTGGCCGCCCACTATGTGCAGGGCGATATGCGCCGCCTGCCCATGACCGGGATCTTCGACGCGGCGATCAGCTGGTTCACATCTTTTGGTTACTTCGATGATCCGGAGAACCATCAAGTGTTGCGGGAACTATTCCGCATCCTGAAGCCGGGAGGCGGGGTGATCGTCGAGATGATGAACCGGGATCGCCTCCTGAAAGAGTTCCTTCCCTTCCTCGTAACGGAACGGGAGGGCCACCTGATGGTGGATCATCACCGATATGATCCCCTGAGCGGACGGCTCGAGACGGAGCGCACGGTGATCCGCGAGGGACGGATCCGGCGTTTCCGGTTCTCCGTTCGGCTGTTCACCTTCCCGGAGCTCCGTGACTGGCTCCAGGAAACCGGCTTCCAGGAAGTTCGAGGCTTCGATGAGCGGGGGGAGCCTTATACCCTGGCCACCCGCCGGATGATCGTCACGGCAGTCAAGCCCGCGATGTGAGCCCTATCCGAAGGGAGGTTCCGATGCATCGTCCGAAGAGGAGGTGGACCCGGGTTGCCCCGCGATGGGACCGCTGGGTGGAGGTCCTGAGCGGGGTCGCCCGCGCCATCGCCGCCGTTTTCGGCCGGATGATCTCCCCTGCTTCCCATCCCATACCGGTCGAGGAGGTGCGCGATGGAACCCGTTTTGCTTTACGATACCACGCTACGCGACGGCAGCCAGCGGGAAGGGATCTCGTTCACCGTTGAGGACAAGCTCCGGATCACCGAGAAGCTGGATGAGCTGGGCGTCCATTACATTGAGGGCGGCTGGCCCGGCTCCAACCCGAAGGATGCGGAATACTTCCGCCGGGTCCGCCATCTGCCCCTTCGCCATGCCCGCGTTGCCGCCTTCGGCATGACCCGGCGTCCAGGCCGTCGGGCTGAGGAGGATGAGAACCTGCGGGCATTGCTGGAGGCGGAGACCCCGGTGGTGACCGTGGTCGGTAAGTCGTGGGATCTCCACGTCCATCGGGTGCTGGAGACCACGCTTGAGGAGAACCTCGCCATGATCCGGGAGAGCGTGGCCTTTCTGAAGGCCCATGGACGGGAGGTGGTCTACGACGCCGAACACTTCTTCGATGGCTGGAAACGGAGCCCGGATTACGCCCTGGCCACTCTGCGGGCTGCTCAGGAGGGCGGGGCGGACTGGATCGTCCTCTGTGACACCAACGGCGGCTCCATGCCCTGGGAGATCGAAGCGGGGGTGGAGGCGGCAAAAGGGTCGGTTTCCGTCCCGCTGGGCATCCACACCCACAACGATTGCGAGCTGGCGGTGGCCAACTCCCTGGCGGCGGTCCGTCGGGGTGTGCGCCAGGTCCAGGGCACCATAAACGGCTATGGGGAACGAGTGGGCAACGCCAACCTGATCTCCATCATCGCCAATCTCAAGCTGAAGATGGGCATCGATTGCGTGAGCGACGAACAGCTGGCCCGCCTCACCGAGATCTCCCGCTTCGTGGCGGAAGTGGCCAATCTCCCCCACGATTCCCATCAGCCCTATGTGGGGGCCAGTGCCTTCGCCCATAAAGGCGGCATCCATGTCGCCGCCATCCTCAAGATCGAGGAAAGCTACCAGCATATCGATCCGACCCGCGTGGGCAATGTTAAGCGGGTCCTGGTCTCCGAGCTTTCCGGACGAGGGAACATCGTCGCCAAGGCCATGGAGTTCGGGCTACAGCTGGATCCTGATGATCCGGCGGTGCAGGCAGCCGTGCGCCGCATCAAGGCCCTGGAAAACGAGGGTTTCTACTTCGAGGACGCCGAGGCCTCGGTGATCCTGATGCTGCGGCGCGCGCAGCCGGATTACACCCCACCCTTCGAGGTCCTTGATTACGTCGTGATGGTGGAGCGGCGAGATGGTCGGGAGCCAGTGGCGGAGGCCGCGGTGAAGGTTCGGGTGGACGGAGAGACCGTGCACACCGCTGCGGAGGGCAACGGCCCGGTTAACGCCCTCGACCTCGCCCTGCGCAAGGCGCTCCTCCCCCGCTACCCAATCCTCGGCCGCGTGCACCTGACCAACTATCGGGTCCACATCCTGAACGGGGACGCCGGCACGGCGGCACGGGTGCGGGTATGGATCGAGAGCACCGATGGCCAGCGGGTGTGGCGGACCGTCGGGGCTTCCACCAACATCCTGGAGGCCAGCCGGCTGGCCCTGCAGGACAGCCTGGAGTTCGGAATCGGATAACCGGATGCGTAATCCCTATCCCCAAAAAGCCAGAACCTTCATGGGAAAGAGGCACACATCATGGGACGCTTCGTGATCGCTGTGCTACCGGGGGATGGGATCGGGCCGGAAGTGATGGCCGAGGCCCTGCGGGTCCTGGAAGCCGTGGGACACCGATTCGGGCATCGCTTCGAGTTCCACGAGGCCCTCATCGGGGGAGCCGCGATCGATGCGACCGGCTCCCCTCTTCCCCCAGAAACTCTGGAGCGTTGTCGGCGTTCGGATGCGATCCTCCTGGGGGCTGTCGGCGGACCGAAGTGGGATGACCCCACCGCGCCGATGCGCCCGGAACAGGGGCTCCTGGGCCTGCGCAAGGCCTTTGACCTGTTTGCCAACCTCCGCCCGGTTCGCGTGTTCCCGGCCCTGGTCCACGCAACCCCGCTGAAAGAGGGGATCGTGCGGGGGGTGGATATTCTATTCGTTCGGGAGCTGACGGGAGGGTTGTATTTCGGCCCCCGACAGGAAGCTGGACCGGAAGGTGATGAGGCTTACGATACCATGCGCTATACTCGCCCGGAGATCGAACGGGTGGTCCGGCTGGCGGCCCGCTTCGCTCAGAGCCGCCGCAACAAGCTGACCTCGGTCGACAAAGCCAATGTGCTGGCCTCCTCCCGTCTCTGGCGCCGGGTGACCGAAGCTGTGGTCCGGCGGGAATTCCCGCATCTCGCCCTGGAGCACATGCTGGTGGACGCCTTCGCCATGCACCTGATCCGGCGCCCGGCGGTCTTCGATGTGGTGGTGACGGAAAATATGTTCGGGGACATCCTGACCGATGAGGCGGCTGTGCTGGCGGGGTCGATGGGGATGCTCCCCTCCGCCTCGCTGGGGGAAGCGCCGCCCGGTCTTTTCGAGCCCGTGCATGGCTCCGCGCCGGACATCGCCGGGCGCAACCTGGCCAACCCGATCGGCGCGATCCTGAGCGGCGCCTTGATGCTGCGCTATGGCTTCGGCCTGGAGGCGGAAGCCCGGGCCATCGAACAGGCCGTGGAGGAAACCCTCGAGGCAGGCTACCGCACCCGGGATATCGCGGATGGCGAGACCTGCATCGTCGGAACACGCGAAATGGGCGAGGCCATCGCCCGGCATATCCTGCGCGATGCATAACCGATGGTCCCACCAGCCGTCCTCCTGCAAAGGGGCCTTCTGAAGCTGTTGGGGCGGCCGGAGCTGACCTCCCCCTGCTCTGTTGCAAACGGGGGGCTTTATTGACTCCCCTCCCCACGCCGCGAAACGGCATGGGGAGGGGGATGAAGGGAGGTGGGGCCATCCGCTGGACCCGAATGGGATGAGGGCTGAAAAGCTCCGGGCAAACGCTGAACCCGAGCAGGCGCCGCCAGGATCGCAATGGAGCAACCTCCGCTTCAAAGCAGCGTGGCGGCTCCTGTATCATAAAGGCAAGGTATTTCAGGGGCGCGCCTTTGGCGCGCCCCTGAAGCTTCTCTCCCCCACCAGGGGCGCAATAAGGAAAGGTCCTTCACCCTCCAATCAGGGACCAGCGGCGTAAGTCGGAACCAAACTGGATCAGGAGGTTCCCCCATGAGCGTTCCTTTGAACGGGCGCAAGCATCGCAGCGCGCGGGTGACGGAGGGCCCGGAGCGGGCTCCGCATCGGGCGATGCTTCGGGCCGTCGGATTCCGGGATGAGGACTTCCGCCGGCCCTTCATCGGCGTCGCCAACACATGGTTCGAAGCCCAGCCCTGCAATCACCATCTCCATCGTCTTGCCGAGCTCGTCAAACAGGGGATCCGGGACGCCGGTGGGACGCCCATCGAGTTCAACGCCGTCCCGGCCAACGACGCCATCGGGATGGGTCATGAAGGAATGAAGGCCTCGCTGGTCAGCCGGGAGCTGATCGCCGACTCCATCGAGCTGGCCGCTGTGGCCTATCAGCTGGACGCCCTGGTGACCATCGGGGGCTGTGATAAAACCCAGCCCGCCTGCGTGATGGCGATGGCCCGCCTGAACCTGCCCTCGATCTACCTGTACGGGGGAAGCGTCCCCCCGGGAAACTGGCGCGGGCACGCGGTGACCATCCAGGATGTCTTCGAAGCGGTGGGCGCGGTGAGCCGCGGACGGATGAGCGTTGAGGAGCTGCAAGAGCTGGAGGAAGTAGCCGTGCCCACCTATGGCGCATGCGGTGGGATGTTCACCGCCAACACCATGGCCTCCGCCTTCGAGGCGATGGGGCTGACGCTTCCCAACGGGGCCGCCCCGGTCGCCCCCAGCCGGGCCCGGGAGGAGCTGGCCTATGAGACAGGCCGGGCGATCGTCCGCATCCTGGAAGCCGGCATTCGGCCCCGGGACGTGATGACCCGGGAGGCCTTTGAGAACGCCATCGCCGTAGCGGCCGCGATGGGCGGATCCACAAACCTCATCCTGCACCTGCTGGCCATCGCCCACGAGGCAGGGGTTCCCCTCGCCCTGGAGGACTTCGAGCGGGTCAGCGAACGGACGCCTTATCTGGCGGATCTGAAGCCCGCGGGCCGCTATGTGATGGCCGATGTGGATCGTATCGGCGGAGTGCCCGTGGTGATGAGGGCGCTGCTGGACGCCGGGTTGCTGCACGGGGAATGCCGCACCGTCACCGGCGAGACCATCGCCGAGCGCCTGGCCAGCGTGGCCTTCCCTGAGGATCAGGACGTGGTTCGACCGGTGAGCCGTCCGCTGCATCCGACCGGCGGCTACGTCATCCTGCGAGGCAACCTTGCCCCGGAGGGAGGGGTCCTGAAGATCACAGGGACCACCAAACGCTATCACCGTGGCCCGGCGCGCGTCTTCGATCGGGAGGAGGATGCCTTTCAGGCGATCAACAGCGGCCAGATCCGGCCGGGCGATGTCGTGGTGGTGCGCTATGAAGGCCCGAAGGGGGGGCCGGGGATGCGGGAGATGCTGGTGGTCACCGCTGCCCTGGTAGGCCAGGGCTTGAAGGATGATGTCGCCCTCCTGACCGACGGACGGTTCTCGGGAGCCACCCATGGGCTGATGATCGGCCACATCTCCCCTGAGGCCGCCGTGGGAGGGCCGCTGGCATTGCTTCAGGATGGCGATATCATCGTGATCGACGTGGACCGTCGGGTGGTGAACGTGGAGCTCTCCGAAGAGGAGCTGGCCCGCCGCCGGGCAGTCTGGACCCCCCCGCCGCCGAAGTATCCGCAGGGGCTCTTCGCTAAATATGCCCGCCTGGTCTCCTCTGCAGCTCGGGGGGCGGTGTGCGAGGCATAACGGGATTACGCCCTCTGAAACAAAGGGTCCATCCATCTCATTGAACGGGAAGCGGAGGCGAAGATGAGCCTGAAGCCCTCCTTCCGGGTTGCGGTACTGGGAGCCACGGGTATGGTCGGTCAGTGGCTGGTGCACCTGCTGGACCGTCATCCATGGTTCCGCGTGGTCGCGCTGACGGGGTCTGATCGCTCAATAGGCCGCCCGTATGGAGAGGCATGCCGCTGGCTGCTGAGCGCCCCGATGCCGGAATGGGCCGCCCGGATGATCGTGCAGCCGACCGAGCCGGGGTTCGACGCGGAGATCGTGATCTCCGCCCTCCCATCGGACATCGCCCGAGAGGTCGAGCCCCGGTTCGCCGCCGCGGGCTATCTGGTGGCCAGCAATGCCTCCGCTTACCGAATGGCGGCGGATGTGCCGCTGGTGATGCCGGATGTCAATTTCGACCACCTGGGGCTGCTACAACGCCAGCGGGAATCCCGGGGCTGGTCCGGCGCTCTGGTGACAAACCCCAATTGCACCACCACGGCGGCGGTCCTTCCGCTCAAAGCCCTGATGCCCTATGGAGTTCAGCGGGTGCATCTCGTGAGCTTACAGGCCCTCTCCGGCGCCGGCTACCCCGGCGTCCCGGCTGTCGAGATCGCGGACAACGTCCTTCCATACATTCCCGGGGAAGAAGAGAAACTGGAGACAGAGCCCCGCAAGCTGCTGGGGCAGTTACGGGACGGTAAAGTGGAGGAGGCCCCGGTGCGCCTCAGCGCGCAGACGAACCGGGTGCCCACCCTGGATGGGCATCTGGTTTGCCTGTCGGTGGAGCTGAGGGAACCCATTGGCCCTGAGGAAGCGGTGAAGGCTATGGCGGATTATCGCCCACCGGAGGAGGTATCGGATCTCCCGTGCGCGGTGGCCCAGCCCATCGTGGTGCGGACGGAGCCGGATCGGCCTCAGCCTCGCCTGGATCGCATGGTGGGAGGGGGGATGAGCGTGGTCGTGGGGCGAGTTCAGCGGTGCCCGGTCTTCACGCTGAAGTTCGTGGCCCTCACCCACAATACCATCCGGGGCGCCGCCGGCGCCGCCCTTTTCAACGCCGAAGCCGCCCTGCGATGGATGGGACAGGTATGAGAGAGGTTCCGATCTCCGTTGGGGAGGTTTACGAGGGGACGGGTCGCCTTCGACGGCCTGCTTCCACTTTTCTTCCCACCGCTTTGCGATGTGAGCGAGAGGAGGAGGGAAGCGAACCCCTCCAGCCCCCAAATTGCTTTTCCCTGTGAGGTCCGATGACAGGTAGTGATCTTCTCCTTCTTTTCGCGCTGGGCGCGATCTGGGGCGGTTCGTATCTGTTTTTCGCGGTGGGGGTGAGAACCATCCCGCCCCTCACGTTTGTAGCAGGCCGGTTGCTGATCGGCGCGGCCTTGCTGATGTTGTTCCACAGCCGTCGGCGGCGGGAGCCCATCGGGGATCCGCCCCCGGGGGTGTTCCTGGTGATGGGCTTTTTCAACGGGGCGCTCCCTCACACGTTGATCGCCTGGAGCGAGCAAACCATCGCCAGCGGGCTCGCGGGGGTGCTGATCGCCACCATGCCCCTCTGGGCCGCTGGCATGACCAGCTGGATGCTACGGGAAGAACGACCCTCCCGGCGTCAGCTCGCCGGCCTGCTCATCGGGTTCCTGGGGATCATCGTTCTGCTCTTTCCGGATCTCCGTCGGGCCTCTCGCTCCCATCTGCTCGGGGAAGCGGCGGTGCTGATGGCCGCGATCTCTTACGCGGGGGCCACGGTGTTCGCCCGGCGGGCTCTGCGAGGCATTCCGCCGCTGGAGGCGGCCATCGGGCAGTTGCTGAGCGGGGGATTGATGGTGTTGCCCATGAGCCTGATCCTGGACCGCCCATGGGCGCTTTCCCCAGCCCCCGCCTCGATCGCCGCCCTGCTGGCGCTGGCCGTCCTGGGAACCGCGATTGCGTATGTGATGTATTACCGCTTGCTGCAACGAGTGGGGGTGGTGGGCATCTCGCTGGTGACATATCTGAACCCGATCTTCGCGGTGATCTGGGGCGCTCTGTGGCTTGGGGAACCGCTCTCAGAATGGATCATAGGCGGTATGGCGCTGATCCTGACCGGGGTGTTCCTGGCGGGGCGTTAGATGCCCAGCCATCCTTCGAAGATATCGGCCGCTTCCTCCGGTCCCCCTGCGATGCGCATACGCGCTGCCCAGCGTTGGGCCTGTTCGCGGAAGCCGCTTTCCCCTAACAAACCGGCGATGGCCTCCCGCCATCGATCCGGCGTGGCCTCGGAGGGCCGCAGTGCCCGCCCCACGCCGGCCGCCTCCACCCGCCGGGCTTGCAGGTGCTGTTCCCCCGCATGGGGGACGACCAGCTGGGGGACCCCGTGGACAAGGGCCGCATGGGTGGTCCCCATCCCCCCGTGATGGATCACCAGATCCAGCGTGGGGAAGACCCCGCTATAATCCACCCAATCGTGCAGGGGGACATCGGGCAACGCACGGCGCACCGCTTCATGGAGCTCCAGCGCGAAGGGGCTGCGCCCGAGGACCAGGATGGGCTCCCCGCCCAGGCGCTGCACAGCGCGGGCCGCCCCGATAAAGAAGGCCGGATCCTCCGTGAAGGTGCTGCCCAGGGTAATCAGGACACGAGGACGAGAGCCTCGAGGGAGGTCCCGCGCACGGCCTTTCGGGCGGCCGCCGAAGAACCGGTTCTGGGGATCCAGGGCCTCGAAATCCGAGAACCAGGCGGCCGGGAAAAAGACGATGTGGGCGAACGGGGAGACGATTTGGGGAAAGGGATCCGCCCGCCAGTAACGCCCGGTCAGGCCCAGCCTGGCCGCGACATCCGCCAGCCGATCCTGAGCCCGCCGGAGATCCTCTCGCGCTTCCGGGGTCTGAGGGGCGGGCCAGCGGCCCGCCGGGAAACCCACGACGATGAGGGGAAGGTCATGGCGCTCCGCCGCCCAGGCCGCCGCGCCGGCGAAGGGCTCCGCGACGATCCCGTCGGGCCGCCACGCCTCGATCCAGGACCCCAGAGCGCGCAGCGCCCGAGCGTGTTCCTCCGGATGAAGCCAGACATCCAGGGCGCGCGCTCGCCGCTGGCGCTGACGCTCCGCGGGAGGAAGCTCAGGGCGCAGCGGCGGCAGCCACCGCCAGCCCACGGAGGGGAGCGGCACGAAGGGTAGACCACGACGGACCACTGTCTCCTGGACCATGGGGCCGCTGGCCCATAGCACGCGATGGCCTCGCCGGGCCAGGGCGACCGCCAGCTCCAGATAGCCCCCGTAATCCAGATGCCCCCAGAGTGGCACCGAAACAAATAGCCAGCGTCGTGGCTTCATCGGCACTCCGGAGAATCCAGCGGGAGGTTCCTGGCCAGGGCCTCGTGATGATGAACAAGAGACTCCCGTTTATAACAGGCAAGTAGCGAGGCGCCCGTTCCAGGCGTTCCCAAAAAGAACGGGCACGGACGTGCCCTACTACGAACAGGAAAAACCCTTTGTTCGTAGTCGGGCACGGAGCGAAGCGAAGTGCCCGTCTAAGCGTTCACAAAAAGAACGGGCACTTTCGTGCCCTACTACGAACAGGAAAAGCCCTTTGTTCGTAGTGCTCCCTCCAGATTTGATTTTTGGTTTTGGTCCCCTGGGGGTTTGGGGGCGAGCCGGGCGCCTTCGGCGCTCGGCTCGCCCCCAAAATCTCTTTGGGGTGGGGTCATTGGCCCACACCCTCTTATATCCTCAAAACAAATCTGGACGAAGCAGTAGTCGGGCACGGAGCGAAGCGGAGTGCCCGTCTAAGCGTTCCCCTAAAAAGCGGATGCCAGACGCATCCCACCACGATTGTGAATCCGGGCATTATGATCACGGTCCCATTCGAATCGGCCCCCGGCCGACCTCCCGATGACAGCGCTCACAGGCCGGGATGACGATCTCCCGGATCGTGAAAAAGGCCTCCAGGCTTTCCTGATGGGCGCGATGGCAATCCACACAACGCACGGATGTGCGAAGGTCTGGTTGTAGCAGATCGGTGTGGAAATGGTTCTCAAAGCCCTCGATGGTCACCGGGTTAAGCTCCCCCGGTTGAAGGCCTCCTCGTTCCGGCTCCCGAATGTGGCAGAGCCAGCATCCGGCTTCGGGGAGGGCAGGGAGACGCATGGGGTGCTGCGGGATGTCCGGAGGGACGAACGGGGTGCGGGCGGTGTTCCATGCTCCTAGGGTGAGGGCGAGGGCGCGCTGGGGGAGGGATTGATCGCCCCGGTGACAACCCACACACGAGATCCCGGCGGCCGCGTGGGCGGCGGCGAGATCGACCGTCCGACCCGCCCGCGCGGCGATCGCCCGCCCCACATAGGTCTGCTCCGGGCGCAGGTGACAGCTCGCACAGAAGGGGTCCTCTTCCTCTGCCCGCGAAACCGCCAGCGCCGCGCCCAGCGCGCCGATGAAAACGGCGCCCAGGATCACGCCCGCTCCCCGTCGGATCGACATGAATGGATACTCCGAAGTGCCCTCCGAGGAGGCTCTGTCCTCCGAGCTCCTCCGCAGGCCAGCCGCTCACGCCCTGATGGCAGACTGTCTTTCGCCGGAGAGGATCGCAGCCTCCCCGGAATGGTTCAGGAATAAGACGGCTCGATGGCTATTCCAGCGCCGGACCTCCACCGGTGGTGGGGACCTGCTTCCAGACCCGGTTGCGGATCAGGATCACCAGCCCGGCCGTTAGGGCGATCAGCGAGAAGATCTGGGCGGCGGCGATGTGACCGATCTTCCATGCATCCGGCCGCAGGCTCTCGATCCACAACCGCCCGATGGGATACCAGATCAGATAGAGCGCGAAAAGATCGCCTTCCCGTAACCGATGGCCGAGCCGCCGATTCAGGTTAAACAGGATCAGGAAGCCAATGGTGTTCCAGAGGGATTCATACAGGAACACCGGGTGGAACCGGGTCTCCGGCGGCAGGGTCAGGTGCTGGGGCAATCGATGTTCCAGGGGAATAGGGATCCCCCAGGGCAACGTGGTGGGCGGGCCGTAGAGCTCCTGGTTGAAAAAGTTCCCCCACCGCCCGATGGCCTGGCCGACCAGGATCGAAGGGGCCACGATGTCCAGCCAGCGCCAGATGGCAAGGCGGTGCCGGTAGGCATAGAGAAAGAAGCCTATCAGCCCCCCGATGAGGGCGCCATAAATGGCCAGTCCGCCTTCCCAGATATAGAGGATCTTAATAGGGTTCTCCCGATAGTAAGACCAGCCCACTGCGCCCTCAGGGTTCGAGAACACGTGGTAAAGACGAGCGCCGATCAGGCCCAGGATGAAGACCACCAGCAGGCCGTCCCAGACGTGATCCGGCTTCTCCCCTCGCCGTCGGGCCTCTGCGGCAGCCAGCCAGGCTCCTAACAGGATCCCGATCATCAGCAGGAGCCCATAGGCCCGAATGGCGAAGTTCCCAATGCACAGGATCGCTCCGGTTGTCCCCGGCGGACAGAACATCGGGACCTCCCTGGCGAGAATGAAATCGCTCACGGCCCCCATTATAGTCCGAACGCATCCTGGAAGTTATCCTCTCAAAGGGCGACCCCGGGACAGGGCCTTTGGTCTTCTCCCCGGGTTTTTGAGGCTGGGTTGGGCGTCGAAGGCACCCGACCCAGCCTCAAAAAAATGGAAGAGGTGTTCCTCGGCTCCCTTTCGCCAGAGACCACCGGGTAAGTTCTAATGGATAGAGGCGTTTCACGCGGGTTTTTACATTATTTCCCCTGATATGATGGGGAGCGGGAATCGTGGGGATGCTGCAGAAGGAACGGATGGGCCTGGGGCGGGTGCCGGTCTTTCTGCGGACGGGGATTCAGGCCCATCGGGCGTGGTGGAAAGGAGCCTTGCGCCGGGCGACTTGATAAACAACATCCCCCTCCCCACGGCCCGAAGGCCCGTGGGGAGGGACATCCCCTCCGCGCATATTCATCGGGAAGTCCCGTGGCCTTTCCCACATGCGCTAACCCCTCCAAACCCCTTGACAAAGCCTCGGGACATGAATAAAATAAAAGCGCTTTTGTAAAGCGCTTTATCAAACCGCCGCGATGGATCTTCCTCCCCATCCTCTCCGGCCGCGGGGCAGCGCAGGATTGTCCTGGGGAAGGGCGGCGGGGACGGTTCGGGCACGGAGTCCCTTATGAGCGGGAAGGGCATGCCCACCATTTATGACATTGCGCGGGAAGCGGGCGTTTCCATCACCACGGTCTCCAACATCCTGAACAACAAGGGCCGGTTCAAACCGGAGACCGTGGCCCGGGTGTTAGAGGCGGTGGAGCGTCTCCGATACCGTCCGAACTTCGCCGCCAGAAGCCTGGCGGCCCGTCGGACCTACACCGTGGCCCTTTCCGCGCTGTTGACCCCGGAATCCTTTGACCCCCTGAACCTCCAGTATTTCGGGGCCATCGCGCAGGTCGTCAGTCGCTCCGGGTTTAATTTCCTCCTCCACATCAGCCACGATCGGGAATCCTTCGAGCGGTTTGCCTCCACCGGGATCTGCGAGGGCTGGCTGTTGATGATGATCCGCCGTCAGGATGAGCGTGTTTCCCTCCTGAAGGATCTGGGCGTCCCCTTCGTTTCCATCGGCCGGCCGGACGAGGTGGAGGGGATCGATGTGGTGGATACGGATTTCGAGCAAACGGCCCGTTTGGCGCTGGAGCATTTGCTGGCCCTGGGGCATCGACGGATCGCCTATCTGGCGGAGCCGCTCGAGTTCGGCTACTCCGCGATCCGCCTCCGGGCGTATCGGGCGCTCCTGCGGGAATACGGCCTGGAGGAGAACGCGGACCTAGTGGCGGAGACCGATGGGACGGAGGCGGGGACGGTGCGGGCGCTGGAGGCGCTGTGGTCCAAAGGGGAGCCGATCACGGCGATCATCACCCATGACATCCCGGCCCTCACGGTGCTGCAGACCCTCAAAAGCTGGGGACTGCGGGTTCCGGAGGATGTTTCGGTGGTTGGGTGTTCGGACTCGCCGCTGGCGGCGCTGGCGGACCCGCCGCTGACCACGATCAACCTGCATGTGGACCGGATTGCCGAGGCGGCCGCGGAGGCCCTGGCCCGTCGTCTTCAGGAGCCGGAGGCCCCGCCGGTTTACACCCTGATCCCCGCCCGGCTGGTGGTGCGAGGATCCACTGGCCCATGTCGATGAACGGCGAAAATAAGCGGGCTCCGCCCGGAGGCTATGGGGGAATTCAGGAGAGCCCATCGATGATGGGATGTTCCCTACCAGCAAGCTCCGGAGGCCTGCCTGCGGCCTCCGAAGCCGGAAAATCTGGAATGGGGAGGTGGAAGATGGTTCCGCGACATTCCTATGTGTGGATGGCGGTGTTTGTGGCGCTGGGCCTGCTGCTGGCGGCCTGCGCTCAGCCGGCGACGCCCACACCGACCCAGGCACCGGCCCCGACGCAGCCCCCCCAGCCGACCCAGGCGCCGGCTCCCACTCCCACCCCCGCCCCGAAGGTCAAGATCACCTACTGGGAGCAGGAGAACGAGGAAGTGGACGCCTTCCTGGATGAGCTGGTCGCCGACTTCATGAAAGCGCACCCGAACATCACCGTCGAGCGGGTGCATTACGGCAACGAGGAGCTGCGCGATCAGTTCCAGGCGGCCAGCCTGGCCGGGGCGGCCCCCGAGCTGGTGCGGGTGCCCAACGACTTCGCCGGCCCCTTCAGCGCCCTGGGCATCATCGCCAAAGCCACCGACGTGTTCGATCGCGCCTTCCTGGATCAGTTCATCCCTGAAGCCCTGAACGCCACCCGGGTGAAGGGGGAGATCTGGGGGGTGCCCGACAACTATGGCAACCACCTGATGTTGCTTTACAATAAAGACCTGGTCAAGGAACCCCCCAAGGATACCGATGAGTTGATCCGGATGGCCCAGGAGCTCACCAAAGGCGAGATCCAGGGCTTCGCCTACAACCTGAACGAACCTTTCTGGCTTGCCCCCTGGCTGGGTGCCTTCGGGACCTGGCCGCTGGATGAGAACGACAAGCCGACCTTCGACAACGAGGGCACGGTGGGGGCGCTTCAGTTCGTCCAGGACCTCAAGTTCAAGCACAAGGTGGTCCCCCAGGAGTGCGATTACAACTGTGCCGACACCCTCTTCAAGGAGGGCAAGGCGGCGATGATCATCAACGGCGACTGGTCCCTGGGCGGCTACGCGCAGGTCCTGGGCGACAAGCTGGGCGTGGCCCCGATCCCGAAGGTGACGGCCACCGGCAAATATCCTACCCCCATGACCGGTGGCAAATACTGGATGGTCTCCAGGGCTGTCCTCCAGGATCCCGCTAAGGTGGAGGCCGTCAAGACCTTCGTGGCCCACATGACCTCAGCGGACGTGCAGAAGAAGTGGATCGAGAAGTTCAAGCGCCTGCCCTCCCTGCAAGCCCTGAAGGATAATCCCGCGATTCAGCAGGATCCGATTCTGAAGGGCTCCTTCGAGCAGTTGCTGCTGGGTCGGCCCATGCCCGCCGCCCCCGAGATGCGCTGTGCCTGGGATGCCATGCGCCCGAACCTGGAGGGCGTGATGGCGGGGACCCTCAAGCCGGCTGATGCGGCAAAGGCCATGCAGCAGGCAGCGGATCAGTGCGTGGCAGAGCTGGGGAAGAAGTAAGGCTTGAATCGGGCGCGGCGGGGGGCTGGTTCAGCCCCCCGCCCGCTGGTTGAATGAACACGCGCCATCGCAGCGGGCTGGGAGGACGGCCCCTGAGCGGCGGCGCAGGACAGGAGGGATGCGGAATGGGTGCGTTAACCCCTTCGCTAATGATCCGCTCCCTGGGCCAGGTTCTTGGATTTGTCTTCGCCATCGCAGTCGTTCTGGCCCTGTTAGAAGGCTATGTGTATCTCCTCTTCTTCCGACGGCCCCGGAGTCTCCCCTCGGCTGTGTTCGCTCGAGGTGTCCAGAGTGCCATCGCAATCCTCTTGGTTTTGCTGACCCTGCGCTTTCTGGATCGGATGGGGCTTGTCGCCGACCTGGTCGCCGCATGGGGGTTAACCCCGGTGGTGACCCTGCCGGAGCGCCTTTGGGACGCCTGGGCGGCCCTCACGCCGATGCCATGGCGCCTGATCCTCCCACCGGTAGCGGTCCTGGTTCTGGAGGCGGCGATCTACCTCACCGGGGAGCCCCGCCCCTCTCGTCTGGGGCTGGCCTATGTTCTCGTTCTTCCTGCCCTCGTCGGCATCAGCTTCCTGATCATCATCCCCTTCCTGTTCGAGGTGCGTCTGGCGTTCTCGAACATGGCGATGTATACGGCTCAGAACCCTCAGTTTGGGCTTCAGTATGGCATCGAAAACTTTATTAAGGTGTTCACGGGACCTGTGGCGAAGGATGCCACATTCTTTGAGGTATTGGGACGGACGGTCCTGTGGACTGTCATCAATGTTTCCCTCCATGTCACCGGGGGCCTGATCCTGGCGCTGTTGCTGAATCGCTCGATGCGGCTGCGGGGCCTTTACCGGACGATCCTGATCCTCCCCTGGGCGGTCCCTTCCACGATCACGGCGATGGCCTGGCGCAACGAGTTCGACTTCCGCTACGGGTTCTTCAACATCCTGCTCCGAAACGCCCAGCAGTTCTTCACGGACCTGGCGGCGCAGACTCAGACGCTCCCCTTGATTTATGACCTCTTCAACTGGCTCTCCCAGGCCATCCATCCCGTCCCCTGGCGGCAGGACCCCACATGGGCCTTCATCTCAGTGGTTATGACCAATGTCTGGCTGGGGATCCCGTTTATGATGGTGGTGATCCTCGGGGGGTTGCAGAGCATCTCCCAGGAATACTACGAGGCGGCGGAGATCGATGGGGCCAGCAAATGGCAGCAGTTCCGCCACATCACCCTGCCGCTGCTCCGCCCGGTGCTGGTGCCGGCGACCATCCTGGGGACGGTGTGGACGTTCAACCGGTTTGAGGTGATCTATCTGGTGACGCAGGGCGGGCCTCAGGAGAAGACCGATATTCTGGTATCGTCGCTTTACAAAGCCATCTTCCAGTTTTACCGTTACGGCTTCAGCGCTGCGTTCGCGCTGGTGATCTTCCTCATCCTGCTTCTCTGGTCGATCATTTATCTGCGGATCACAAGGGGATTACGGGGGGTTTATGAATGAGGGGGAAAGGGATATGGTCTTCCATGGTAGAAGTCCCGGCGGCCCCGGCCCGGCTATGGCCGCGCCTTCAGCTGCGCGCGTTGTTTTACCGACCTCGTGGGGATAGCCCGATCAAGCGGTTGTTCATCCATCTGGCGCTGTGGGTCGCCTGTTTGATCGCGGTTTACCCCGTTCTGCGAGTGGTCACCATCTCCCTGCGGCCGGCGAACAAGCTGCTCACCACCAGTCTGGCCATTATCCCGGAAGACGCGACGCTGGCGAACTATATGGAGCTGCTGTTCGGACGGCCGGGGCGTCCGACGGAGTTCTATCTCTGGATCTGGAACAGCCTGGTTATCACCGTCACCACCGCGACGATTGGGTTGCTGCTTTCTGCGACCGCCGCCTATGCCTTCTCCCGCTTTCGCTTTCCGGGCCGCAATGCCGGGCTGATCTTCCTGCTCAGCACCCAGATGTTCCCGGCGGCGATGCTGCTTTTGCCTCTCTTCATCATGATCTCCCGCCTGGGTCTGATCAATTCCTACCTCGGGCTGGTTATCGCCTACTCTGTGACCGCTGTGCCCTTCAGCATCTGGATGCTCAAGGGGTATTACGACACGATCCCCCGGGACCTGGAGGAGGCCGCCCTGATCGATGGCGCCTCCCGATTAGGAGTTCTCTGGCACATCATCCGCCCCCTCTCCACCCCGGCCCTGGCCATCGCCTTCCTCTTTAACTTTATGAGCAGCTGGAACGAATACATTGTGGCCCGCATTATCCTGAACAAGCGGGAGATGTACACCTGGCCTCTGGGGCTGTGGACTTTCACGGAGCAGTACACGGTATTGTGGGGGAAGTTCGCCGCCGCCTCCATCCTGGTGGCCGTCCCGGTCACATTGCTTTTCCTCTATTCCTCCCGCTGGCTGATCTCCGGATTGACGCTCGGAGGTGTGAAGGAGTAGGAGTTCGTCCCCTCTCTTCTTCGCGGAAATTCGAAAGGGGACAGCTCAGCTGTCCCCCTTTCGAATTTCCGGGGGCGGTGCGGGCTGTTGCTCATCGCTCGCACGTCCGGGGCTGGCGGAGCGGAGCGCTACCGATCCTGCCCTTCCACCGGCTCCTGCATCCGATCGGGAGGGCATAGGAAGGGGATGCCATCGCGCCCGGCATGGTAAGCATATCGCTGCCCCTGGGCCTCCAGGATCACCCGATAGCCGGGGGTGAGGACCTGCAGATACATCCGTCCGGGCTCCGGGCACCCCAGGCTGCTATCCGGCCAGGTCACCGCCCGCGCCTCGACCACCCGGATCTCATCGATCCGAAGGCCCAGGCGGGCGGCCAGATCCTGCCGGGCTCGCTCGCTGATCTCCCTCAGAGGAACCTCCACGGTTGGACCTCCTGGGCCCTTCAGAGGCGGGGCTGGAGTGGGAAACGCGGGGGCCGGAAGCGGCGAGAAACCTTCCAGGGGGGAAACCCCCGGGGTTGCCGGCGCGCAGGCCCCCAGCCAGATCCCTAAGAACCCGAGCCCCACGATTTGGAACCATCGCCAGCGCTTCATCGATAGGCCTCCTGGGAGGATTTCATCCAGAAAGACGATCCCAGGAAGCCATGGGTTCCTGTTTCCTGCACCTTCTGCTTTGGAAGCGGGGTGGGCAAGGCATGCCTTGCCCCTACCCAATCCCTAATCCTCACCCTCCCCCCGCATCACGTTCAGGTAGTTCTCCACCAGATCCTCCCGTTGATTGCCCTGGGCCAGCTCCTTATAGAACGAGGCGTCATAGGATCGGGTCCGCACCACCACCGGCATGGGCACCGCGTGCCCCAGAAGCAGGGCCTGCTGTTTGGTCTCCAGACGGGCCAGCACCTCGCGCAGCCGGGAGGCGCCGGAGATCCCCGCCAGGGCCGCCCGCACATCCTCCTCATGATCCAGCAGGCACAGCACCCGCGTCCCAATCTGGGAGAGCACCTCGCTGTCGATCTGGCTGGGCCGCTGGTCGACGATGAGCAGCGTGACGTTATACTTGCGCAATTCCCGGGCGATGGTCCCGAACACGGTATGCTCGGCGATGCCCGGCTGCAGGAACTTGTGGGCTTCCTCCACGACGATCACCAGATGCGGCGGCTCCCGACCTGGATCTCCCAGGGCGGCCTCTTTGCGGCGGACGTATTCCGCGTGGATGCGTCGGGTCAGGTAGTTGGCCACCAGCACGTAGGCGGCCATGTCGTTGCCGTAGCGGCCGAATTCGAGGACCACGCTCTGGCCATTGAGGATGCGGGAGAGGATCGCCTGGGCCGCGTCCTCGGAGGTCTGGGGGACCAGAAACCGGAACCGGTGGAAGAGGCCCAGCTTCCGCTGAAGGGCCCCCAGGGTGCTGCTGGTGATCAGGTCCCGCTCCACCAGCTCCGTCAGCGGATCCGCTATGGCTTCTTCCTCCCCTTCAACCGGCGCGCGCTCCTCCTCCAGAAGGATCCGTAGCCAGTCCCGGCCCAGCCGTCGCCGCAGCATGTAAAGGGCGCCAATCTGAACCTCGCTCAGGCCGATCACCCCGCGCAAAAGTTCCACATCTTCCGGCTCGATCTGGTCGTAGCCGATGCGGATCACGAGATCATACCGGCTGTTGCGGCGCCGGGAGGATTCCTCATCGAGGGTGGCGATGACGACGCGGGAGAAGCATCCGGGCAGTTGCTTCAGGCCATTCACCAGCCCTTCCTCGCCCGGCGCGCTCCATCCGTATTCGTTGTGCATATCGAACACCAGGGCCACCGAGGCGTTGTGGCGGATGACCCCGGCTAACAGCAGCCGGGTGAGGAACGTCTTCCCGGTCCCGCTCTTCCCAAACACGCCGCTCGAGCGCTCCACGAAGCGATCCAGGTTGAGAGGGATGTGCACCCCCGGCATGTCCAGGGGCTCCCCGATAACGAAATAACGATCCTCCCGCCCTTTCACGCGAGGCCGGAAGATCGCGTGGACCTCTTCCTCGGTGGCCTCATAGACCGGGGAGAAGTGGGCGGGGACGGTTTTCACCGGCCGGGGGAGCGGATCGTTCTCCTCGAGGACCAGCATCGGCTGGACGTGGATCTGGCCGAAGACCCCGATGCCCGCCATCATCTCCCGGATCAGCGGATCGTCCGGATCCGGAGGCATCCGGGCGAGGTCCGGGTTGGCGCTGTCCAGCCGGATGTCCGTGATCATCCCGAAGAAGCGCCGTCGGTAGCCGCGGATCACCACGTAGCGCCCTACCGCCAGACCCTCGATGGCGATGCGGGGGTCCAGCTTGACCACCAGCCCTTCCGAGAGGGAGCCTCCGATCACCATCCCCAGCCGGCGTGCCTCCATAGGAGAGGGAGCCGATCGGGCTCCAAAGACCACATCCGGTTCTGAAGCCATTGATAACCTCCCGTCAGCGGACGATCCTTCCGCTCGATTTTTGGGGCTGGCAAAGGCCGGTGGCGCGGCCTTCCTCCGCTCTGAGCGATGAATAGGGTGAGCCGGGCGCCGAAGGCGGCCGCTCCCCGTGAAAATATGACGCGCACCTGAGGAGACCGCTGAAGGCGGCCTCCTACCCGCATCCGGGACTTAAGGCGCTTCCGCCGCCATCCGGATCCGGCGCAGCACCTGGCCCAGCCGGGTGGGCTCGTCGGCCAGCAGCCGCACCAGCTCCCGCCCGACCTGGATCAGGAAATCCTGCCGACGGGGGCCGGCCCGGATGGCGGCGGCGGTGCGGATGACCGCGGCGAGCACATCATCGGAGGTCTCCCGGGCCTCCACCAGCGTGCGGATGAAATCCGGCTGTTCGGTGAATCGCTGGATCTGGGCCGGCGGACAGGTGTAAACCGGCTCCAGCAGGGCCGGGGGCTGATGGGGAATGCCGTAATAGGTGAAGCGGTCCCGTATATAACCCAGCGTCAGCACCCCAATCTGGACCGGGATGTTACGGTTCTCGATCATATCCTGCTGGATCTCCTGCGGCGGGACATCCTGGAGCGCTACCATGCGGGTGAGCTCATCGCCCTGCAGGACCAGATCGTAGATCACCCCGATGATGGTCGTCTCGCCCCGGGCGGTCTGGACGAAGGAGCCGAAGGCCGGGATGTCCTCGGCGGTCAGCCGACAGCCCACCAGAAAGGTGCGGGCGCTGGATTCGATCACCCGCCCGATGAAGGCAGGCCCTGTGGATGGATTCCAGCGAGCTCGTGGGGTGGCCATCTCACACTCCTGCTCTGAATGTGTAGCGCCCCATTCCCCAATGAACGGGCTGACATATGGGGCTTACGCCGCTGGCCTCTGGGTTCCCTTCGCTTATCCTCCCAGCCACTCCTTTTGCCGGGCCTTGGCGGAGATCGAGACGCGCAGGCCGCGCCGGAGGAGGGCCTCCTGAATCATCTGCTCCAGTTGCCTTCGCTCCTCCGAGCGGATGCGGGCCAGCTCATGAGCCCGGGTGAGCAGATACGGATAGGGGGCTTCCGCCAGGATGCGACACTGATCCCAGATCGCGCGATGCAGCCGATCCAGGCGAGCCCGATCCTGGGCCACCCACTCGGGGATCTCCACGCGGGCGAGGTGCGGGCGGCCCTCCGTTCCCACGTTGAGATAGAAGAACAGGAGCCGGTGGCCCTCCTGACCCAGGTGATCGTTGATCGGCCAGGTGGGCGCGAAGAGGGCGGAACGCTCCCCAGGCGCCAGCAGCTCCGCGAAGAGCGCCCGATCCCGTAGCTGCCCGAAGGG
Organism: Candidatus Thermoflexus sinensis; assembly: GCA_016842045.1. Lineage (GTDB taxonomy): Bacteria > Chloroflexota > Anaerolineae > Thermoflexales > Thermoflexaceae > Thermoflexus > Thermoflexus sinensis. The sequence goes on from JAEVEY010000044.1 coordinate 53,160, forward strand.
ATAGTCCGCCACCTTCTCCCGGGTAATCTCATCCAGCACCCCCAGAGCCAGCAGGCGAAGCACCGCATGGCCTGTCGGCCGATCCACGTATCCGGCAATGGCGCCTCCTGTTTCCCTGGCCGATTCCAGGGCCTCCACCGCGCGTCGGAAGAGCTCACGATAGCGTTCAGCCGGGACAGCGGCGAAGGGCTCGCCACGGGCCAGGGCCCACGGGAGCAGCAGTCCATCCGCCAGCCCGACCGGCGGGCCGAAGGGATCGCCGGCCCGCTGGACCATCGCCGCCGCCAGCTGCTCCAGCTCCTGGATATCCCGCTCTGCCTCCAGGTCATTGAGGGCACGCATCTCCCCGTCCTCGGTGAAAAGCTCCTCCTCCCGATACCAGAACACCAGGTGGTGCCGCGTTTGAGGCGGGGCGCCGGAGCCGGAGCGCATCTCGATGAGGCCGATGTTCAAAACAAAGTAGGGAACGGTCCCATGGCGGTCCGGATAGATCTGGGAGCCATCGGCCGCGATGACCAGAACCTGAGGCTGTTCGGATGGTAAGGGGAATCGGGCCGCGAGGGGCTCCCCCCATGGGATCGCCCCCCGCCATCCGGCTCGCAAGGCCTCCCGGGCCATCTGTTGCAGGCGCTCCAGATCCTCGGAGAAGCGGTGGAGCAGGCTCAGGGCATAGCGCAGGGTTGGAGGATGGGCGCGAAGGCGATCCCCTGCGTAATCCGCCATCTCCTGCACATATCGTCTCACCTGTCGCCAATCCAGCATCGCGCCCCCTCTCGCCGGGTTCGAAAGCTCCGGCTCTTTTCCTGGTTCCCATTATAAGAGGGAGTTGCAGGATGGGAAGTCCCCTTTCATCCCCCTTCGCTCCCTGGGCCGGAGCCTGCGGCATAAACCCATTTCACTTTGACGGATTGGGCGTGGCCGGATATAATAAGGGTGCTTCTGCCGCTTGAGGCATCAACCCCGAAAATCACCAGGGCCCATCCGAGTTAGGGGTTACGCGCCGGATCTCCCCAGAGACAGGACGGGGGGATCACCCCTGTGGCGGGACAACGATTTTGCGACCTCCTCCCTGGGGGAGACCGGCGGGCATGTCCGGGAAGCATGCGGTCAGACTCCCAAAGGATTTTCTTCTCCCTCGTGCCTTTCCCTCCGGGGAGTCTAAGTTTCCCTCCTCCCCGTGGCCTTTTGAGCCATAGGGAGAGGGAAAGAGAGGAGGGGTCCTCTGCCCGGTATGGGAAAGGCGTCCCGGTAGCCAGCGGCGTGACCCTGGAGGCCATGGGTTATCGGGGTGTTCCCTCCTGCGAGGTGGACGGGGCTGGGGGAGTGTGGGACGGTCGAAGGTCATCCGGTTGGCCCCCAAAGCCCTCTCAGGGAATGGATGGCTCATCGGGTCAGGTATATCTCAGCTCTCCGGTCTGGTTCCCCAGCGGGCATGATGTCAGGGCGGTAATCCATCCTTATAAAGAGTGGAACGAACATGGAACAGGCACAGGTTCAGGTTCCCATCCTCGATTTTGATTACATCCATCTGGAATCCAAAACCCTGGATGAACTCCGCGAGCTGGCTCGGGCGTTAAAGATCCCCAGCTACAGCCGCTTGAAAAAGCAGGATCTGATCATGCGGCTCCTCCAGGCCAAGGCGGAGCAGCAGGGTTACGCCTTCGGCGGGGGGACGCTGGAGATCGTGGAGGATGACGCCCTGGGCACAATCGGGTTCCTCCGGGTGAACCCGAATTTCCTCCCCAGCTCCCAGGACATCTACGTCAGCCAGTCCCAGATCCGGCGTTTCGGCCTGCGCCGGGGCGATTTCGTCGTTGGCCAGATCCGGCCGCCGAAGGAGACAGAGAAGTATTTCAGCCTCCTGCGGGTCGAGGCGGTCAACGGCCTGGATCCCGAGCAGGCCCGCCTGCGGCCGCGGTTCGAGGAGCTCACCCCGATCTTCCCGAACGAGCTCTTCGATCTGGAGACCGACCCGAAGAACCTCACCACCCGCCTCATCAACCTGGTGGCGCCGATCGGCCGGGGGCAGCGTGGCCTGATCGTCTCGCCGCCCAAGGCGGGCAAGACCACCGTCCTTAAGCACATCGCCAACGCCATCTCCACCCGCTATCGCGATGTGCATCTGATGGTCGTGCTGGTCGGCGAGCGGCCGGAGGAGGTCACCGATATGGACCGCTCGGTGGAGGCGGAGGTGGTCCACAGCACCTTCGATGAGCCTCCGGAGAACCACATCAAGGTGGCCGAGCTCGCCCTGGAGCGGGCCAAGCGCATGGTGGAGGGCGGGAAGCATGTGGTGATCCTTCTGGACTCCATCACCCGGCTCACCCGGGCCTACAACCTGGTGGTGGAGCCCAGCGGCCGCACCTGGACCGGCGGTCTGGATCCGGCGGCGCTGTATCCCCCCAAGCGCTTCTTCGGCGCTGCCCGGAACATCGAGGGCGGCGGTTCCCTGACCATCCTGGCGACCTGCCTGATCGATACCGGGAGCCGGATGGACGATGTGATCTATGAGGAGTTCAAGGGAACCGGCAACTGGGAGCTGCATCTCTCCCGCAAGCTGGCGGAGCGCCGGATGTTCCCGGCCATTGACATCGAGCGCTCCGGGACCCGGCGGGAGGAGCTGCTGCTGGATCCGGACACGCTGGAGAAGGTGTGGCTGCTGAGGCGGATGATCGCCCGGATGATGGCCCCGCCGCCTGATGGGGGCGGCTACGATCTGACTCAGGTGATGGAATCTCTCCTCAACGCCCTCAGCAAGACCCGGACTAACGCTGAGTTCCTGGCCCGTATCAAGAAGGGGGACTGGAACTAAGCTTCCGGCGTTCCGACCTTGCGGTGAACGTGGGGGTTCGGGAAGAAGGGATGGGGGGCAGGGAGCCAGGTCGGTTCCCTGCCCCCTTTTTTCTCATAGAAGTTACGCAGTTGGTTTTCTCCTGGGGGTTTGGGGGGAGTCGCGCGCCTTCGGCGCGCGACTCCCCCCTCCCCACGGCCCAAAGGGCCGTGGGGAGGGGGGATAAAGGGGGGTGGGGCCATTCTACCTCTTCTCGCGAGCCCCAAACTGCGTAACTCCTATCTTTCAGGAAGGGTTAGGTTAGGAGCCCCTTCCCCTCACCGCGGCCTTTCGGCCGCGGTGGGGGGGAGAAAATGATTTTTGGGGCTGGGACGGGCGCTGAAGCCGCCCGTCCCAGCCCCAAAACCCGGGCGGGAAGGTCAACCGCGTAACTCTCTTAATGAAGGCCCTCCACAATGGTGGCTTCCCCCTGCCCCACGCCGACGCAGAGGGTGGCCAGCCCATAACGGGCCTTCCGTCGGCGCATTTCGTAAAGCAATGTGGTCAGGATCCGCGCTCCGCTGCATCCCAGAGGATGCCCCAGGGCGATGGCCCCTCCGTTCACGTTCACTTTGTTGAGATCCAGCCCTAACAGCTTGATACAGGCCAGGGTCTGAACCGCAAAAGCCTCATTGATTTCCACCAGGTCGATCTGCTCCAGGGTCAGCCCAGCCCGCTCCAGGACCTTGCGGGTGGCCGGAACCGGGCCGTAGCCCATCACGCGCGGGTTCACCCCTACGGCGGCGGAGGCCACCCAGCGAGCCATGGGCTGCAGGCCCAGCGCCCGCGCTTTCTCCGCGCTCATCAGCAGCAGCGCCGCGGCGCCATCGGACAGGCCCGAGGCGTTCCCCGCCGTCACCGTCCCGCCTTTCCGGAACACCGGAGGCAGGCGGGAGAGGCGCTCAAGATCCGTGTCCAGGACGATCGCTCCATTCTCCACCCGATAGCGCGGCCCTTCATCGGTGTCGATGACCAGAGGAGGCTGCCCCGGCCGTTCGATGATCACGGGGACGATCTCCTCTTTGAATTTCCCGGAGCGGATGGCCTCCACCGCGCGCTGATGGGAGAGGAGGGCGAAGCGATCCTGTTCCTCGCGGGTGATCTCAGGATGCTCCTCCGCGATGTTCTCCGCGGTCTCCCCCATAGATTCCAGGGGGAACATGGCTTCCATCCGGGGGTTCGGAAACCGCCATCCCAGCGCGGTGTCGTAGACGGTGAAGTTGCCCCGGGGGAAGGGGACAGCCGCCTTGGGCATCACCCATGGCGCCCGGGTCATGCTCTCCACTCCTCCCGCCACGATCACGTCCGCCTCGCCACACCGGATGGTCCGCGCGGCCAGGTTCACGGCCGTCAGCCCGGAGGCGCACAGTCGATTCACTGTTACGCCAGCCACGTGCTCCGGGAAGCCGGCCAGCAACAGGGCCATCCGGGCGACATTCCGGTTATCCTCCCCGGCCTGATTGGCGCAGCCCATATACACCTCATCCACCATCCCCGGGTCGATGCCGGCCCGGCGCACCACCTCGCGGATCACCAGGGCGGCCAGATCATCCGGCCGCACATCTTTTAAGATCCCCCCGTATTTGCCCATCGGCGTGCGCACCGCCGCGACAATCACCACCTCCCGCATCGATCCCTCCCGGCCAGGGATTGGCATGGAACAGCTCCCGTTTTCCGTGGCCCTCAGGGCCATCGAGAGGGGAACATCCGGCTATTGAAGCCGGTTGATATCCACCCACATCGATCCCCCTATGGTCCGAACTGGGTGAGCAGGCAGTGGAGTGGAACAGGAGCCCGCGATGGGGCGGCCGTCCGCGGCGAAGCGGCATCCCACGCACTCCGCCACCAGCTCCAGCCCCTCGATCTTCAGCAGGCAGGGGATGCCTGGCGGCTGCATCGGGAAGGCCCGGATTTGCTCTCCGGTGCGCACCAGGATCAGGGGATAAATCCGGCCGCTCCGGTCCGACAGCGTGATGGGGAAGGGAACCCCTTCGCTCAAGCGGTCCGGCGGGATGCCGGTATCCAGCCACCGGGGCGTCCAGGGAGCGCCGAAGATCGCCAGCCCGAAGATCACACAGAGGCCCAGCCCCAGTAAGCTTCCAAAAAGGGCAAGGAACACTTTGCCTTTTCGACCTGCCTGGGAAGGCAACCCCTCCTCCTCAATCGGAAAAGGAACGCCCTCCCGTTGACCATCCCCTACCCATGTCATCGCCGATTTACTCTCCTTGAGGCGGGTGGAACCATCGAAGGCAGCCCTCCCCCCCAAACTCCCCCAGGTCTACCGATCCAGAAGAGCGTTCTATCCGTTACAGTGCAAGCGTTATCCGCGGTCTGATTCCCCGATATTTTGCTGAGGTCGGAGCCTGGGGAGCAAAGCCAGGCCCCTTCGACAGCCAGCTTCGCCCTCAAAGGGATCTGGATCTTCCCGGCCAGCCCGTGGATAAAAAGCGCGGGGAGGAACTTTTCCCTCCCCGCGCCGATTCCTCCCTCCGGATGAAAAGCGCTCATGCCCGTCCTTCGACTTCCAGGACCTGCACGCCCCGGTAAGTGCCGCAATACGGGCAGACGTGGTGCGGGAGGATCCGGTTCTTGCAGCGGGGGCATGGCACGAGATTCGGACGCTGGAGCGCATCATGCGCCCGGCGCATCCCCCGTCGCGTCCGGGTCACCCGGCGCTTCGGCAATGCACCCATCGGAGATCACCTCCTCTTCGTTTTTTGGTTTGGGTTGGTCGGGGCTGTCAAAGACAGCCCCACCCGAAAATCTCCCGGATAAAGGGATCGGCCTGCCGCAAAGCCTGGCCTCTTTCCCCGCATCGCTCCGGGGCACGAGGGAAAAGCCTCTTCAGGCCCGGGCAACAACATGCATCACTTAATGGTAATCGAGAGCCTGAAGAATCGCAACCTTCTTTCTGGGAGGCGCGTCCCCCTACGCTCCGGGCTTTTCCATCATCGGACAGACCGGGAAGCGAAAGGGCGCGCCACTGATCCGGCGGGCCGCCTGATGGCTCACCCCGGCCAATCCACCCCTGGAGATGGGGATCAGGGATTGGGCCTGTCGGATCGAAGCCGCGCTATGGATTTGCCCCATGGATCGATGGATGGAAAAACCTGCCTGATCCTTCTGGTCATCTCATTGACAGGGTTCGTTTTATCGGCTAAAATACCGCATGCTCTTTTGATCCCTGGACCCTGGGCGAAGCGGTCCATTCTCCTGTCCGGAGGATGGAGGCAGGGGGGTAGTAGCTGGCCAGCCCCCGAACTTCCTTTGCCTACCGCCCAAAGGGCCACGGTATATCGTCCGTTCGTCTAAAAGATATCTTGAGAGGGATAAGGAAGGATGCCAACCATCAATCAGCTGGTCCGCAAGGGCCGTAAGCCGAAAGTTCGGAAAAGCAAGTCCCCTGCCCTTCACTGGGTGTATAACTCGCTGACCGGGGAGCGCTACTGGGATCCGAAAGGCGCTCCACAGCGCCGTGGGGTGTGTGTGGTGGTGCGCACGATGACCCCCAAGAAGCCCAACTCGGCGTTGCGGAAGATCGCCCGCGTTCGCCTGACCAGCGGGGTGGAGGTCACCGCTTACATCCCCGGCGAGGGCCACAACCTCCAGGAGCACTCGGTGGTTCTGGTGCGCGGGGGGCGCGTGAAGGATCTGCCGGGGGTGCGCTATCACATCATCCGGGGCGCGCTGGACGCAGCGGGCGTGGATAAGCGACGCCAGGGGCGCTCGAAATATGGCGCCAAGCGGCCCAAGGAGCAGAAGGGT
>JAEVEY010000030.1 GCA_016842045.1 Candidatus Thermoflexus sinensis
GATTTCCCCCGCATGGCGATCTTCTGGTTCGGGAAGGTGACCCCGACAGCGAATTACGCCGATGTCCGCGTGGCCTACACCAGCTCGGAACTCGTTGTCTATGTGGCGATCATCGATCGTCGCCTCTGGTTCGCGACCTCACCTTCTCCTCAAACCCTCACCGCCTGGGATGCGGTGACGCTGCTTCTCCACCTGGACGGCAACGTCGGCACTGCCCCCACAAGTTCCAGCTATCGCTTTGTAGGAGGATTGAGCAACGGCGATACCTCGGGGCGTTATCAGGCGGCTTATCGGGGAACGGGCTCCGGCTGGACATCGGCATCGATCCCGTTCACAGCGGTAGCGGGCTGGCGGGGCGATCGGCTGAACGACGATGGTGATGATCGGGGCTGGGCAGTGACCTTCCGCATCCCCTTCACCAGCCTGGGCCGATCCGGCCCACCGCCGGAGGGGACGATATGGGGGCTGGGCCTGATGGTTCACGACCGGGACGATGGGGGAGGCACTCCGATCCCGGCGACCCCGTGGCCAGAACGAATGAACCCGGATGCCCCATCCACGTGGGGCCGCCTGCGCTTCGGCCTGCCGGGCTATACGCCGCCCCCGGTCCAGCCAGTGGGCACGGTTACCATCCGTCACCAGCTCAACGGCGCGGTGGTGAAGGATGCCGCGGTCGGTGGTTACACCGTGTGTGGGGACGGACGGGACTTCTGGACCCAGTGGGGAGAAACCCCAGAGGGGTTTTACAACCCGGAGCGCAGCGACTTCAATATTCAGAACCAGATCGATATCGCTGACTGGCCATGCTTTTCGAAATACTATGTCGCATTCCCCCTGGATGCAGTGCCGCGCGGCAAGGTGATCCTGTCCGCCACATTGACCCTCCACTTGATGGGAAACGCGGGGCCTAATCCGCCGCCCTCGTGGATTCAGGTGCTCACAGTGGCTCAGGATTGGGATGATCAGACTCTGACCTGGAACAACGCCCCGCTGGCGGCGGAGAACCTGGGGGGGACCTGGGTCTATCCGGTGACGAACTGGCCGGGGTGGCCGGGGATCCCTTATCACTGGGATGTGACCTACGCCGTGGCTCAGGCATATACGGCCGGCCAGCCCCTGCGCCTGGCCATGTATTCCGCCGACGCCGATTATCACAGCGGCAAATACTTCGTGTCCTCAGACACAGGAGACTGGAACGCCACGGCTCGCCCGACGCTCACAATCGTGTGGGGGGAGCCGTAGGGTTGTCCACGAATGGGAGCGCGAATACACGAATTAAACGGGTTGCAGCCTGGCGTCAGCGTAGGAACCCTCGTTGAAAAAACGAGCGCGAATACACGAATTAAACGGGTTGCAGCCCTACCCCTGGCTCTCTCCTGCCCGCGGCCTGGAGAGCCGTGGGGAGGAGGGAGCCGGAAGTTCCCCACCGTTGCCACGCGTTCCACCCGGCAAATACGCCATGACCTTGCCGACTTTACTTATGCCAGGCGGATACCCTCCCGAGCGACAGCACCGGCAACACCGCGTCCGCTTCGCTTTCCCTCCTCCAGCTGCCGGGTGGATTGCACGAAGACCTCCACTGTTCAGCACAATGGCGAAGGGCTTCCAGGACGGCTTCCCGATTGATGAACCTGCTGCTGGCAAAATTCATAAATACGCTGCGCGTCATGAATGGCCTCCTGGGCTTCCGACGCCGTGTAATAATCCCGCGGCGCCCCCACGTCGAATCCGTTCGGATAGCGAGATGGAATGTAATGTTTGTCCAGGCGTCGGGCTGCTTGAAGCAAATCTTCTGGAACTTGAAGCTGATGGCCGGCATCCTTCAGGAGGCGAGTAATCGAAGGTCCCCAACCCTCACCCCCCAGGGCCAGGAGCATCCCTTTCACGGCTTCCTCAGCGGCCTGATGAGCGGCGAAGCACGCCCAGTCATAATCCCCATCCTCCAGGGCATGTCGGGCATGGTTCAAATCATGGAAGGCCTGAGCCAGCCAGTCGAGAGCACGGTTTGCCATTCCGATCCTCCCCGCTTTTCCATCCTGTAACCCGGGGGCCGAAGGCCTCCAGGCCAGCCCTGAAAGATTGTCCGCTTCCCTCCTCCCCCCGCAGCCCTCCAGGCCCGGGAGAGGAGAGGGGCCATCCGCTTTCCTCGTTTCCATGTTACCGTATCGGTTTTCCGAGCTTCCCTTCCCCCGGGAGGAACGTTTTCCTAACCTTCTATTTATCCCTACCCAACCCCCACCCCTTATCTTGAAAGCCGTAAAAGATCGCTTTCCGGAGATCCCTGACCCATGTTGCTCATCGCCCGCGCACCGGTCCGGATCAGTTTCGCCGGCGGAGGGACCGATCTTCCCGCTTATTTTACGCGCTATGGAGGCCAGGTCCTCAGCGTCACCCTGAACCGCTACGTTTATACCATTCTCTCCCCGGCGCCTCGGGCAGCCCATCTGATCTCAGCGAACTACAGCCTGTTCCACCAGTATGCGCCGGATCGGGACGCTCTCTGGGATGGGAATCTCTCTCTCCCCCGGGCGATCCTCGAGGCCTTCGGAAGCCCTGGGGGGATCGATCTGTTCATCGCCGCCCAGGTTCCTCCGGGCACCGGCCTGGGTTCCTCGGGCAGCCTGGCCGTCTCCATGATCGCCGCCCTGGCGGCCTGGAGCGGGTGGTCGCTTTCCCGGGCGGAGATCGCTGAGCTGGCCTGCCAGATTGAGATCGAGCGGTTAGGGATGCCGGTAGGCAAGCAGGATCAATACGCGGCGGCCTTCGGGGGCCTGAACCGGATCCGGTTTGAGGCAAACCGGGTGACCGTGGAGCGGGTCCCGATCGCCCCGGAGATCCGCCAGGCGCTGGAACGTCGGCTGCGCCTGTTCTACACAGGGCAGGCTCGTCCTTCTTCCACCATCCTGAAAACTCAGCAGCAGGCCACTGAGGGAGAGGACCCCCAGGTGCTGCGGCGGCTCCATCTGCTGAAGGCGATGGCCGAAGAGATGGAGGAACGGCTCACGATGGGGGATCTGGATGGTTTCGGCCGGCTGCTCCACGAGGCCTGGATCCTGAAGCGCGGGCTGGCTGCCTCGATTTCCAACGATTTCATCGACCGCTGCTACGCCGTCGCGCGGGAAGCCGGGGCGCTTGGGGGGAAGATCACAGGTGCAGGAGGCGGCGGCTTTCTCCTCCTGTATTGCCCGGAGCAGGCCATTGAGCCAGTGACCAGGGCGATGACAGACCTGGGCCTGAAGCCCATGGATGTGGCCTTTGACGATCAGGGCGTGCAGGTCTTTCGGGTGGAGTGAGGCCATGTGGGCGCAATGGATTGAGGACTATTTCGACGGCATCCATCGGGCGTTAGACGCGCTGCCCCGCGAGGTGTTGCTGCAGATCATCGCTCAGATCGAAGCCGCCGCACGGGACGGCCATATGATCTTTCTCTGCGGGAACGGCGGGAGCGCGGCCACGGCTTCCCATTTCGCCTGCGATCTGGCCAAAGGCACCCGCCGGCCCGGCGCGCCCATGATCCGCGTCATCGCCCTCACCGATAACGTCCCCCTGCTCACTGCCTGGGCCAACGATACCGAGTATCGCTGGGTGTTTGCGGAGCAGCTTCGCCCGCTGGTGCGCCCGGGAGACCTGCTGATCGCGATCAGTGGGAGTGGGAACTCCCCGAATGTCCTGGAGGCCGTGCGTGTCGCCCGGGAGGCCGGAGCTTTCACGATCGGCCTCACCGGCTTTCAGGGCGGGAAACTGCGGGAGCTGGTGGATCTGTGCCTGATCGTCCCCAGCGCCTGTATGGAACAGATCGAAGACATACACCTGATCCTGAACCACACGATCGCGACGGTGCTGCGGCGGACCTGGGAAAACGCCTTCGCTGTGGCGCCGATCCTGCAAGAGGAGCCCCTGCCGGATGCGAGCCATATTCCTGGACCGTGATGGAGTGATCTGTGAGAACCGGCCGGATCATGTCAAGTCCTGGGCCGAGTTCCGTTTTTTGCCCGGAGCGCTCCCGGCGCTGCGCCGCCTGTCGGTGGCCCCGTTCTCGATCGTGGTGGTGACGAATCAGGCGATCGTCCATCGGGGAATGGCCCCGGCGGCGGTGGTGGATGAGATCCATCAGCGGATGATCCGGGAGATCCAGCAGGCCGGGGGGCGGGTGGACGCGGTGTATTACTGTCCTCATCGCCCGGAGGAAGGCTGTTTCTGTCGCAAACCGAAGCCCGGGCTCCTGTTCCAGGCGGCCCGGGATTTAGGGATCCGCCTGGAGGACTCCTACCTGATCGGGGACGCTCTGACCGATGTGGAGGCCGCCCTGGCGGCCGGATGCCAGCCCATGCTGGTCCGCACCGGGCGGGGCGCCCTCTACGCAGAGCAGGTCCTCCAGCGCTATCCGGAGGTTCCGATCTTCCAGGATCTGTTTGAAGCCGTATCGTGGATCCTGCATCGTGAGGTCCAGATCCTCCCGATCCAACCGCTGAAGGTGACGGATGTCCCGCTGGCCGCGTCGCTGGGCTGAAGCCCTGGATCTTTACATCCACACGCAATCCACCGGGTGGGGCGCTTATCTGCTGGAGCAACTCCTGATGGCCCTCCTCCGCGATCTCCCGGGGCTCCTGGGGATCGGGCTGCGGGGGATCGCCTATCGCCTGTTCCTCAAGGCGCAAGGCTTCCCCTATATCGCCCGGGGCGTGCGGCTGGCCCAGCCCCGACGGATCACCCTGGGCCGCGGCGTTTACCTGGACGAAGGAGTTTATCTGCATGCCTGTCCGAACGGCATTGCGATCGGCGACGGCACGGTGATTATGCACGGCTCGGTGCTCCATGTCTACAACTTCCGGGGCCTTCCCCATGCCGGGATCACCATCGGACGTCGGTGCTTCATCGGGGAATACAACGTCATCCGGGGGCAGGGCGGCGTGACCATTGGAGACCTCGTTTATACGGGGCCTCTGGTGCAGATCCTGGCCGTCAACCATATCTTCGAGGATCCCCATCGCCCCATCGCGGAGCAGGGGATCACCGCCCGCGGGATCGTGATCGAGGACGATGTCTGGCTCGGCGGAGGGGCAGTGGTGCTCGATGGGGTGCGCATCGGCCGGGGAGCGGTGGTGGGCGCGGGGGCGGTGGTGACGGAAGATCTTCCTCCCTATGCGATTGCCGTTGGGGTTCCGGCCCGCGTGGTGGGAAGCCGTCTGGATCGCTCCCGGCCGGTGGAGGGTCCGATCTTCTATGGCGGCCTTCCATCTGTGCAAACGGCGGTTCTCGCTCAGGAGGAATCCACATGACCACATTGTCCATTGTGATCCCCGCCTACAACGAGGAGGGCGCGATCCGGGCGGTGCTGGATCGGGTGCGGGCGATCGGGCCGGCCTTACGGGAAGCCGGGTTTGCAGAATGGGAAGTGATTGTCGTGGATGATGGGTCCCAGGATCGCACAGCGGAGATCGTGGCCGCCTATCCGGAGGTCCGCCTGATCCGTCACCCGGTTAACCGCGGCTACGGGGCGGCGCTTAAGACGGGCTTCGCCCACGCCCGGGGGGAGTGGCTGGCTTTCCTGGACGCCGACGCCACCTATCCGCCGGAGGCCCTTCCCGAGCTCTACCGCATCGCCTGCGCGGACGGCGCGGATCTGGTGGTGGGCTCCCGCATGGGCCGCGCCGATTCAGAGATGCCGCTTGTGCGCCGGATCGGCAACTGGGGGTTCGCGTTCCTGCTCCGGGTGCTGGGAGGCGCTCCGGTCAGCGACAGCGCCAGCGGCATGCGGTTGCTCCGCCGGGAGGTTCTGGAACGCCTGTATCCTCTGCCGGACGGGTTGAACTTCACCCCGGCGATGAGCGCCCGGGCGATCTACGAGAACGTGCGCATGGTTGAGATCCCGATCCCCTACCGGGAGCGCCTGGGGCAATCCAAGCTGCATCCGTTGCGGGATGGCGTTCGCTTTCTTCATGCGATCGTGTGGACCGTGATGACCTACAACCCGGCGCGGGTGTTCGGGATGACCGGCTTCGGGCTGGCGCTTCTGGGTCTGGCCCTGGGGGCCAGCGCGGTCCTGTGGCCGGGGCCGGGCGGGTGGCCCTTCCCCCGCCTGTTCGCCGCGGTGGTGCTGGTCGCTCTCGGGCTGCACCTCTTCGCTGTGGGGACGCTGTTCAATTACATTGTCTCGCTGTTTCACAAGCGTCCGATCCGCCATGGTCTGTTCGGTCGCCCGCTGTTCCGCCGCCCGCTGGAACATCGCTTTCTGCCGATCGGAGCGCTCAGCATCGCCATCGGCCTGGGTCTTTACGGATGGGCCGTGCTGGCCCGGCTGACGGCGCCCCCCTTCCCGGCCCCCTGGTTTGTCCCGGCCGTCAGCGCCCTGATGGTGGTGATGGGCACAGATCTCTTCACCGCAGGGATCCTGGTTCGCGCCCTGGCTGAACTGAGCCAGCGGGAGCTGCGGATCCAGCAGGATCTGGAGGCACGGCCTGCTGTGATGCCGTCGGCGGAACTCATTCCCCAGTCACGGCCGCTCTCCTGAGCAGGGCACCGTGCGCCGTGTTCGTGATGGGGAAGGCACGCCGAAGGCATGCCCTCACACATTGAAATCCTTCCTGAAGGATTTTCGGGCACCTTCTGAGGCCTTCGACTCTACCATGCAAGGGCTTCCGCTAAGGATGCGTCATCCGGCCCTGAGGATCGCCGGGCTCCTGAGTGGGTTGCTGCTGCCCTTACTGGCTCTCACGTTATGGCCCTCTTCCCCCAGCGTGGAGGCCACCGGGGGATTCTCCCTCCGCTTCTATGGCAACGGGGGTGGCGACATCGACCGCGTCAAAATCCTCGTCGAGGGCCGGTCGATCAACGTCGGCGGAGATTTCACCCTGGAATGGTGGATGAAGGCCACACGGGATGAGAATGCCAGCTCCGAATGCATGTCCAGCGAAGGAGATCTCTGGATCTACGGCAATATCCTGTTTGACCGGGATGTCTTCGGGGCGGGCGATTACGGGGATTACGGGATCTCCCTGGCCGGAGGGCGGATCGCTTTTGGGGTCAACCGGGGTGGGAATGGGTTCACGCTGTGTGGAACCCGAGAGGTGGCGGATGGCCGGTGGCATCATATCGCCGTGACCCGTCGAGGGAGCGACGGGTGGATGCGGATCTTTGTGGACGGCGAGCTGGATGCGGAGGGGAGAGGGCCGTCAGGGGATATCCGGTATCGAGACGGACGCCCCACGGACTATTCCAATGATCCCTATCTGGTCATCGGCGCGGAGAAGCACGACTTCGATCGCAGCACTTATCCCTCTTACAGCGGATGGGTGGATGAGGTGCGCCTTTCGCGGATCGTGCGCTATGATGGACCGTTCTCGCCTCCTACCGCGCCCTTCATGCCCGACACCTATACCCTCGCGCTGTATCATTTCGATGAGGGGCCAGAGGGGCCGTGCACGGGCACGGTGATCGATGCGATGGGAGTCAATCATGGGCAATGCCGCTATGGCTCTGTCGACAGTCGAACCCCTGGCCCGGTTTACAGCACCAACACGCCTTTCGGCACCATCGCTCCGCCATCGATCCTCTCCGGGCCAGTGCTCTTTGCCCTTGCTACGACCGCGGTGGTGAGCTGGACCACCGATGTGGAGGCCACCAGTGAGGTGCGGTGGGGAGTTTCCTGTGACGAATGGGCTCAATCCCGCCAGGATCCTGATCTGACCCGCTCTCATGTCCTGGTCCTCGATGGACTGAATCCCAGCACCAGCTACTGCCTCCAGGTTCGATCGGTGAACTCGGGAGGCGGCACGCTGTGGACGCCGGAGACAGGGCTGTCCTTCACTACCCGCGCGGTGGAGTTCCGCGTTTACCTTCCGCTGGTTCGAAAGTGAATCGGGCGCTGCTGTACGCTGGGCGCTCTGGATGATGGATTCGAGACCTGCCCCTCTCCGGGTCGATTCGCGGCGCGGGAGAGGCAGGAAACGTTCAGGCGGTAGGGCAAGCGATAACGTCGCGCCCCACCGCCTGAAAACCTGGCACGGTTTGGAGAATAGATGGAATGCGAACACAGAGCCTCCTGATTCCGGTTGCCCTTCTGGGGATGATCGCGGGGATCGGAGGGATCCTGGGGATGCCTCCGGCCGCGGCGAAAGCCCAGGAGTTACCAGGGGGTCAGTGGGAGAGCTGGACCGTCTCGTGGCGGGGGGAAGCCCATGAGGTGCGGGTTTACCGGCCGGCCGGCTTCCCAACCCATCGTCCCTACCCGGTGGTCTACCTGCTATCCGGATGGGCGATGGGGCTGGGCATGTGGGAACGCCCGGACCTGCAGCAGGCCGCCGATGCGACCCATATCCTGCTGGTAGCCCTTCAGGGCGAGGATGATGGGGTTCCTTCCTATTATTCCATCTATTCAGGCCTTCCCTGGCCAGGGGGCTCCGCCTGGCAGGTTTCATTCTATGACTGGTTCTTCCAGGGGGTCATCCCCTGGGTAGAAAGTCGCTACCCGGTGCGACGGGACCCCGGCGGACGGGCGCTGGTCGGGTTCTCGATGGGCGGAAAAGGCGCCTTCTCCCTGGCCGCCCATCGCCCGGATCAGTTCGCTGCGGCCGTTTCAATCGGTGGGGTGCTGGATCTCACTCTTCATGATTCAGAGGCCCTTCGGGCGGTATATGGTCCGAAGGGTGCGGATCCGCTGCGATACGCCGCGGATAACCCGCTCGAGCTGGCCCCCAATTTGAAAGGACTGGCCCTCTTCATCTTTCACGGAGCGGCGGATCCGGAGGTCAACCCGGCTCATGGTCGCCGGATGCATGAAACTCTGCAGGCCCTCGGGTATCCTCATCGCTGGGAAGAGATCCCCGGGCTGGGTCATGAAGTCTCCTCAGCGCAGATCGCCCAGATTTTCGAAGCCCTGCGTGGAATCTTTCAGACCCCGTATCGCCCACCGGACCGCTGGTC
>JAEVEY010000048.1 GCA_016842045.1 Candidatus Thermoflexus sinensis
TCCTCAGCGTGGCCCTGGGGCTGCGCCATCGCCTCTCGCCCCAGAACGATGTCCTGGTGGAGACGGTGGGGCTTTACTGGCACTTCGTGGATCTGGTGTGGGTGGCCATCTTTATGGTGGTATATCTTTTGCGCTGAACGGCCTCAGTATTCTCTCGCTGCTTGAAGAAAGGGATATAACCGCCTGCCTGAATCCGGTCGTAGAATGTGGAAAGGAGGGCGAATGGAAGCGAAAGCCCACAAGCACCCGAATTATGTTCTGGTGGGGATCGTTTTAATCATCCTGACGATCCTGGAAGTGAGTGTTCTCTCCCTACCCGTGCCACAGCTGCCCTTCCTGTTAGGGTTCGCCATCGCCAAGGGGATGTTGATCCTGCTGTATTTCATGCACCTAAAGTTCGATTCCCGCCTTTATGCCGTGCTCTTTGCTTATCCCTGGCCTTTAGCACTGCTGCTGGTGGGGATCCTGATCTGGGTATATTTCGGGTTCCGGATGTAGCGATCCACAGCCTTTCGGGCTGCGGGGGAGATCCAAACCTCCTCCTCAGAGTGAGGAAAGGATCCTCCCGATGCGGAACTCTTGTCGATGGCGGACTGCCACTGGCAAAAAGTGGCAATCCCGAAAAGAAAGGGGGGGCGGCATTGCCGCCCCCCCTTTCTTTTGCTATGCCTACTCCCCGCCGCCGCCCGCCGGGGCCGGGCGTGCCGGAGCCGCCCGCCAGCGGTTGAAGGCCATCCACCCCTCGTAGCCGATGAAGGCTGCAGCGATGAAGAGCAGGGCAGCGAGGATCAGCATCGTCCACGCGCCGATGATCGCCACGATGTTCCCCTTCGCTAAGGCCGCGTTCAGCGCCGGGATCTGGTTGTAAAAGGTGACCAGGATGGCGGCCATCGTGGTGATATACATGAAGACTCCGGGCACCCCGGCATACCAGGCCGGCCGGCGCTCCGAGACCAGCCAGACGGTGACGATCAGCAGGGCCAGGCCTGCCATCAGCTGGTTGGCCGCGCCGAACAACTGCCAGAGGTAAATCCAGGTCCCGGTGAGCACCAGGAAGGCCGCCAGGACCATCGAGATGATACTGGCCACGTGCATGTTCTTAAAGATAGGTTGAGTTTCCCCGAGCCACTCACCCAGGGTCACCCGCATCAGGCGGAAGACCAGCTGGACCACGGTGATGACAATGACGACGAAGGCGGCGAAGCCCAGGGCCGTGCCATAGGGCTGGAAACCCGCTCCGAAGATCTGGGAGAGCAGGGTGCCAACACCGCTCGCGAAGGCCGCTGCACCCGTCCCGGCTCCGGCGATGGAGATCGCAATCAGAGAGAGCAGCCCCAAGGTGTTCTCGCCGAAGAGCATGGCACCACCACCCACGGGCAGCGCATCCGTTTCATATTCCAGCTGTCGCGCGGTGCCTACCGAGCCGAAAAGGGCATGCCAGCCCGAGATGGCGCCGCAAGCGATGGTCACGAAGAGCATTGGCCACAGGGGCTGGATGCCGATCGCAGCCGGCTGGAAGCCCCGGAAGGCGGGGAGCTTAAAGGAGACCGCCTGGGGGTTGGTGAAGAAGCCAACGATGCCGCCGATATAGCTCAGGATGATCACCAGAGCAGTCACCCAGAACCCGAGGTAGTTTACCGGCTGCGCAAAGCGCCAGATGGGAAGGTTGGCCCCCAGATAGCAGAAGACCAGGGTGAACAGCATCCAGAAGATGTAGGAAAGCCGCACCGGTCGATCCAGGCCTAACAAACGGCCGGTCTTAGGATCCGGGTTGGCTGTAGGATCGAAATAGGTGTAAAGCGGCTTGCCGCCCGCCAGACCATCGATCGCCGCGTTGAAGCTGGCGAAGACCTGCCCCACCGGCCCCTGGATGGTCTTCACCTGCTCTCCCTCCTTCACCTGCTGCAGCCCAAGCGGTCCGATTCCCATCGCCACGAGGGTGATAATGAGCGTGATGGCCGTGACCGCAATGAGATCCATCTTCCAGCGGTAAAGCATCTGCCCGGCCAGCAGCCCCATCACCGCCAGGGCGATGATGCCGAGAGGGACGGTCGGATCGAGCAGGACTCCTGCGATGAGGTTCACGAAGGCCCCGGCGATCAGCAGCAGGTAGAAGAAGATGAACACGAAGAGGAGGGTGCGGGTGCGGGGGCTGATCAGGCGATAGGCCACAGCGCTGAGGGAGTTGCCGTCGTTGCGCACGGAGAGCATGATGGCGCTGTAGTCGCTGGCCCAACCGATAAAGGAGACCCCCAGGATCAGCCAGAGGAGGGCGGGGAGCCAGCCCCACAGCCCGGCCGCCGTGATCGGCCCCACGATGGGCCCGGCAGCGGCGATGGACTTGAAGTGATAGCCGATGAGGATGTTGCGGCTGGTGGGGACGAAGTCGACACCATCCATATACATCCGGGCCGGGGTCGCCCGCTTCGGATCGGACTGGATGATCTCCCGGTCGACCCGCTTGGCGTAGAGGTTCCAGATCAACAACTGAACAAGGATGCCGATAATAATAACCCAGAAGGCGCTCATGGCTTTCCCTCCAGGATGAGATGGGGAGATGATGGAACCTCGCCCACAGGCACGCGCTGAGGAGCGCGGCGATCCGGGGACCCAAAGATCAGAGCTTCCAGGGCGTTTCCGGTTCACCTCCTTTCCTTATGTTTTCTCCTTCCCTCCCCGCGGCCTGAAGGGCCAGGAGGAGGAAAGGGGAGGAAGGGAAAGGTCAGCTGCGTCATTCCTCACGCGAAAGAACAGGCGACAGCCCATATCTCAGGCTGTCGCCTGGGGAACACCCAACCGCTGAGCGATGGCCGCCTCGGCCGCCGCGAAATCGCCGCCCGCAAATACCTGTCCGTCCACAATCACTGCCGGATAGCGGCGGGCGCCGTAGCGCAGGGATTTCCACCATCCCTCCACAGAGACGGCGTCGATCACCTTCACCGCAATCCGATCGCAATAAGTCGACAGGAGTCGGGCGATCCAGGCCGCGAGGTCCTGGTAGGCTTTCTGGAGATCTTCGGGGAGTCCGGAGGCCAGCTGTTCCGCATGCAGGACCTGACCCACGCCGGCCTGCTGCCAGACCAGCTCACAGTGGAGACAATGATAGAAGGCGGTGGGCGCATAAGCGATAATCTCAATTCGTAAGGGCCGCTGCATAGGCCCCTCCCGTCCGAATATATCCTTCATCGGCCCTGAGCGGTCAAGGGAATAGGCTCAGGGATCCCCCGAGGAATCCGCGCCCACAGAAAAAATAAAGATGATCACTCCTATTGTAGCATGCTCCGGGATGCTGTCAAGGATTTTTTCAGCCCAAGAAGTTATTTGTTGCACGATATTGTTATTCTTATCACAATTAATCGGGGCACTGGCGGGCTTTCAGCGACTCGACCACAGGGAGGTCCCTTGCGGCTCAAAGGGCCGCATGGGGAATTGGATCTGAATCAGGGGATCCGCTCGTCTGCACGGGATCCGGTGAGCCTGCCGCGACCTTGACGTCCCCTCTTCTCCTCCGTAAGATAAAGGCGAAAGCTCCTCCCTCGACCCCATGATTTCGAGATCAACGGAAGGAGAAGCCCATGTCCGATTTCCTGTTTCGGGGTTCGCTGGCGGAAGTGGATCCGGATGTGGCCGCCCTGATCCGCTATGAGCATGAACGTCAGGTCCGCAAGTTGATCCTCATCCCCTCGGAATCCTATGCCCCGGCGGCCGTCCGCGAAGCCCTGGGTTCGGTGTTCCAGAACATCTATGCCGAAGGCTATCCTCATGAGCGCACCCGAACGCAGACGGAGGCGGAGCTTCTGGACTACGAGGACCAGCTGGGATTTTACCGACGTTACAGCGACCAGCGCTATTACAAGGGCGTGGAATACGCGGATATCGTGGAGGCGCTGGCGCGGCGCCGCTGCGCCGAGGCCTTCGCGACCCCCGAGATCCCTCCCGAGCGGATCTTCGTGAACGTCCAGCCCCTCTCCGGTGCCCCCGCCAACAACGCAGTCTACGAAGCGCTGCTCCAGCCCGGCGATACCGTGATGGGTATGTCCCTGATCCACGGCGGCCACCTCACCCACGGCTCGCCGGTCAATCGTTCGGGCAAGCACTATCGCATCGTCTGGTATACCGTGGATCCCCAGACGGAGCGCCTGGATTACGATCAGATTCGTGATCTCGCCCGGCAGCACCGGCCGAAGATGATCATCGCCGGCTACACGTCGTATCCGTGGGCGCCGGACTGGCAGCGCTTCCGGGAGATCGCGGATGAGGTGGGCGCGTATCTGCTGGCCGACATCGCCCATACGGCGGGGATGGTGATCGCCGGCGCTTACCCGAACCCTCTGGGCTATGCCCACGTCGTCACCTTCACCACCCACAAGACGATTATGGGCCCGCGGGGGGCCTGCATCCTCACCACGGATCCTGACCTGGCGAAGAAAATCGACCGCGCGGTGTTCCCCGGCGAGCAGGGCGGGCCCCATGTGAATGTCTTCGCCGCCCTGGCGGTGGCCTTCAAGCTGGCCCGCACCGAAGCGTTCCGTGAGCTGCAGCACCAGATCGTCCGCAACGCCCAGGCCATGGCCCGACGCCTCGCCGAGCGTGGGCTGCGGATCCCTTACGGCGGCACGAACACCCACCTCCTCCTGGTGGATTGCAAGTCAGTCCGGGGGCCGGATGGCACCCCCCTGATGGGGGATCCGGCGGCCCGGGTGCTGGATCTGGCGGGCATTGTGGTGAACCGCAACACGATCCCGGGCGACACCGGGGCGGGGGCTGCCAGCGGCATCCGCCTGGGAACGCCCTGGATCACCCAGCGTGGGTTCCGGGAGCCGGAGGTGGAGGCCCTGGCGGACATCATCGCGGATGTGCTGTGGGCCTGTAAGCCGCACCGCTACTATGTGGGGCGGGATCTGGTCTACCGCACCAAGGTGGAGTTCGACGTCCTGGAGGAGGCCAAGTTGCGGGTGGCCGAACTCGCCGCTCGGGCCGGCATCGATGTGGAGCTCCCGAAGAGCGGCTACCCCCATTACTGGTTCATCACCGATCGCCTCTCTGCGGCGGACGGGAAGGCGGTGCTGGAGATCCGGGGGGATCGGGCGGCGGAGTTCCTGGACGCGGCCCTCACCCAGCGGGCGGTGGGCCTGAAGGTCGGCGAGGGGGCTCCCACCTTCGTGCTGGAAGCGGACGGCCGGATCATGAGCCCGGCCTATGTGATTCGGGATGGCCTGGATGCGTTCCGGCTGGTGATCCCGGAGGAGCGGGCCGGTCGGGTTGCGGCGTGGCTGCGCGATCTCTCGGATGGTTACGTGCGCTTCGATGAGGACATCTGGGCGAAACTCCCCGGCCCGCTGCGGGTGCGGGAGATCCCGGCGGAGGATCCCCGGGCGGCTTCGGCGCGCGCGCAGGCGCGCTTCCCGAGCCATCTGGCCGAGACGACCGGCGTGGCGCCGCACAAGCCCTTCTTCATCGGATACCGGGCGGTGGATGAGGCCCACCGGGATCGTCTGCAGCCGTTGCCGGTTTTCTCCTATTCCGAGCCGGAGGGCGGGCCGCTCAAGCGGACTTCCCTCTACGAGCTGCATCGCGAGCTGGGCGCGAAGATGATCCCCTTCGCCGGCTGGGAGATGCCGGTCTGGTATACCAGTGTCAGTGAGGAGCATCGAGCGGTCCGCACGGCTGCTGGCCTGTTCGATGTTTCCCATATGGGTGTCCTGGAAGTCAGCGGGCCTGGCGCCCGGGCTTTCCTGGAGCGGGTAACGACCAACGACGTGATGGCCCTGAAGGTCGGGGAATCCCAGTATACGTATCTCCTGGATCCGGATGGGCACGTGCTGGACGACCTCATCATCTACGCCCTGGCGCCGGATCGCTACATGCTGGTCGTGAACGCCGCCAACAACGATCGGGATTGGGCCTGGCTGAACGCGGTGGCCCGGGGCGAGGTCCAGATCGACCGGGAACGGCCGTGGGCGATGCTCACGGATGAGGTCGTCCTGCGCGATCTCCGGGATCGCCGCTGGGGAGACGATTGCCGCGTGGACATCGCCCTCCAGGGCCCGCAGGCTCTGAGGATCCTCCAGAGCCTGGCCGATGGCCGGATCAAAGATCAGCTGGCCGCGCTCCAGCGGGGTCAGGTGATGCGGGTGGAGATCCGGGGTTTTGATCTGATCATCTCCCGCACCGGCTATACCGGCGAGCGGATCGGCTATGAGCTCTTCGTCCATCCGGAGCGGGCGCCGGCGCTGTTTGAGTTGTTGTTAGATGCCGGGAAGCCCTTCGGCCTGAAGCCGTGCGGCCTGGGGGCCCGGGATAGCACCCGCACGGAGGCCGGGCTTCCGCTCTACGGGCATGAGCTGGCCGGGCCGTTCGACCTCACCCCGGGCGACGCCGGCTTTGCGTCTTTCGTGAAGCTCTACAAGCCCTTCTTCATCGGGCGGAAGGCGTATATGGCCCGGGAGGCGAGGCGGACCATGGAGGTGGTTCGCTTCCGGATCTCCGAGAAGGGAGTGCGGTTGCCGAAGCTGGGCGATATCGTGGTGGACCGCCGGGGGCGGGTGATCGGCCATGTCACGAGCTGCGCGCTGGACACGGAGGGATTCCTCACCGGCATGGCCTGGATCGAGCGGTCCTATCAGGCGGAGGGAACCCCCATTGGGATCGTAGTGGGAAGCGCCGCTGCGCCGGAGCACCCGAAGGTTGGCGATCGGGTTACGGTGCCGATCCCGGCGGAGGTGGTGAGCCGCTTCATGAGCCGCTGAAGGAGCAGGAACCATGCCTTCTCCCTTCCCGGGGATGGATCCCTATCTGGAGCATCCGGCCCTGTGGCCGGGACTTCACAGCCGTCTGATTGTGGGTCTGGCGGATGCCCTGGGCCCGGTCCTTCGTCCACGCTACTATGTGGAAGTGGAGGAACGGGTGTATTTCCTCGTCCCTGAGGGGGAGAGGCCGCTTCTGGGCCGGCCGGATGTCGTGATCGCCGCGGCGACCCCAGGCCTTCCTCCTCTCCCTGAAACACTCTCCATCCCCCGCGGCGTCCGTGTGGTGGAAGTTCCGATGTCAGAGGAGGTGCGGGAGCGCTATCTGGTGATTCGCGAGGCGGGAACACATCAGGTGGTTACCTGGGTGGAGGTTCTCTCCCCGGCCAACAAGGCGCCCGGGGAGGGACGGCAGGTTTATCTGAGGAAACGAGAGGAAGTGCTGCGCGCTCGGGTTCATCTGGTGGAGATCGATTTGCTGCGGGCGGGGGAGCCGATGCCGGTGGTGGGGGATGGGCGGGATGGGCATTATCGGATTTTGATCAGTCGCTGGGAGCAGCGGCCGCGGGCGCTGCTGTATGTGTTCACGGTGAGGGATCCGATCCCGGTCTTCCGGCTGCCGCTGCTGCCGGGGGATGAGGAGCCGGAGGTGGATCTGGGGCGCCTGTTGCAAACGATTTATGAACGGGCGGCTTACGATCTGCGGGTGAACTATGAAGGGGAACCCATCCCGCCCCTGGACCCCCCCTTCGCCGAATGGGCCGATCGCCTGCTCAGGGAAAAAGGAGTCCGATCTGATTGATGTGAGTTCCCTCACGAAGTCGGGAGGACCAGCCGGTATGCCCTCTCCCTTCCCGGGGATGGATCCCTATCTGGAGCATCCGGCCCTGTGGCCGGATGTGCACAACAGCCTGATCGCGGCGTTGCGGGATGATCTCGCCCCGCGGTTGCGCCCACGTTATATTGTCGCGATTGAGGAGCGGGTTTACCTCATCACACCGGAAGGGGCCGGATGGCCAGCGCGGGCCGATGTGGTTGTGGCGCGCACCCCAGAGGCAATCCCGGGGATCAGCAGGCCGTCCTCATCCACCCTTGGCGCCCGGGTGGTAGAGGTGCCCCTTCCGGAGACGGTGCGGGAGACCTATCTGGAGGTGCGGGCCACCGGCACGGGGGAAGTGGTGACGGTAGTGGAAATTCTCTCTCCGACGAACAAGCGCCTGGGGGAGGCCCGGCGGCTATACGAGCAGAAGCGAACGCTTGTTTTGGGAAGCCGAACCCATCTGGTGGAGATCGATTTGCTGCGGGCGGGGGAGCCGATGCCGGTGGTGGGGGATGGGCGGGATGGGCATTATCGGATTTTGATCAGTCGCTGGGAGCAGCGGCCGCGGGCGCTGCTGTATGTGTTCACGGTGAGGGATCCGATCCCGGTCTTCCGGCTGCCGCTGCTGCCGGGGGATGAGGAGCCGGAGGTGGATCTGGGGCGCCTGTTGCAAACGATTTATGAACGGGCGGCTTACGATCTGCGGGTGAACTATGAAGGGGAACCCATCCCGCCCCTGGACCCCCCCTTCGCCGAATGGGCCGACGCGCTGTTAAGGGAGAAGGGCGTTCGTAAGGCGAATTAACTTATAGGACTTACGCAGTTCGTTTCCCTGGGGGCAAGGATTTTTCTCCCCCCTCCCCACGGCCCTTTGGGCCGTGGGGAGGGGGGAGAAAAGGGGGATGGCCATTCCGTCCCACCTTTAGAGCTTTCAACTGCGTAACTCCTATAACTTAAAGAAAGATTCTGTGTGGGGCGGATTGCTTACGCCGTCCACCCCACGCAGAAATCCCATAACTACCCCTGCTCGCAACAGAGCATGACGACTTAAACAATTCAAAAAGGGGGTGCGCGATGAGCCAGGAGATCACCGTCAGTGTGATCAAGGCGGATATCGGGGGCATGGTGGGCCACTCGGGGATCCATACGGATCTGGTGGCTCTGGCCCGTCAGCATCTGGAGGATGCCCAGCGCCGGGGCGTGCTCATCGATTACTATGTGACCTGGTGCGGGGATGACCTCCAGCTGATCATGACCCACCGCCACGGCGTCGATAGCCCCATTGTTCACGGCCTCGCCTGGGAAACTTTCGAACGGTGCACGG
>JAEVEY010000007.1 GCA_016842045.1 Candidatus Thermoflexus sinensis
GGCATGACAACATTGCAGAGCTATTGCCCTTCGCCGACGGGGTGATTGTGGGGTCCAGCTTGAAGGTGGACGGGATTACCTGGAATCCAGTGGACCCGGAGCGGGTGCGGTCGTTTATGGCGATTGTCCGCCGGCTTCGGGCGGAAGGGTAAGGCGAGATGGCCCGGGTTGAAGTAGAGGGTTTGACCAAACGCTTCGGACGCGTGGTGGCCGTTCAGGACTTCAGCCTGAAGGTCGAGGAGGGAGAGCTGGTCTCCCTTCTCGGGCCATCCGGGTGCGGGAAAACCACCGTTCTTCGCTGTATTGCCGGTTTCGAACGGCCAGACGCGGGCCGTATCATCGTGGACGGCCAGGTTCTGAATGATGTGCCTCCCGAGCGGCGGAACATCGGCATGGTCTTCCAGACCTATGCCCTTTTCCCGCACATGACCGTAGCGGAGAACATTGCCTTTTCCCTGATGATTCGAGGCCGCCCTCGGGAGGAGCGGGAGCGTGTGGTGAAGGAAATGCTGGAGCTGGTCCATCTGGAGGGTATGGAGGATCGCTATCCTCACCAGCTCTCCGGCGGTCAGCGCCAGCGGGTGGCCCTCGCCCGTGCTCTGGCGATGCGCCCCAAGGTACTGCTCCTCGACGAACCCCTTTCCGCCCTAGACGCCAAGATCCGGGAGGAGTTGCGAGGGGAGATCCGGCGCATTCAGAAGACCCTGGGGATTACCACTCTGTATGTCACCCACGACCAGGAAGAAGCGTTAGCCCTTTCCGATCGTGTGGTCGTGATGAATATGGGGATCATCGAGCAGGTAGGAACTCCGGCGGAGATTTACAACGCTCCGCGGACTTCTTTCGTGGCGAGGTTCGTGGGGACGATGAATCTCCTGCAGGGTCGGTTCGAATCCGATGGACATTTTGTTTGGAAAGGAACGATGTTCCGAATCCGCCCTCATCCAGAGATCCGTGGAAGCCGTGAGGTATATCTGGCCCTTCGTCCGGAGCGCCTGAAAGTTGCCTCCCTCCCGGAACAGATCCCGCCTGATCATAACCGGATCCCCGGCCGCGTGGAGTGGGTAACGTTTCTCGGGCCCATCGGTCGTCTTACGGTGCGCAGCAATGAGGAATTGTTGCAGGTGGACCTGCCTTCCGATGAGGCGGTTCGCTTCCCGATCGGCTCGCTGATTTGGATTCACTTTCATCCCGAATCCGCCCATCTGGTGCCGAAAGAGCCTTAGCGCTTCGTCGCATGATGTTTTGGGGATTGGGGGCGGGGACCGCGAGTCAAAGGCTCTCGGTCCTGGCTTCTCCCGCTCGCACCCCGTCGAAATGAGGCATCTGGAGATGGTCGCCTTTGGCTTTAAGGGACCAAATGCAGAGCAGGTGGGCGATGCGGAAAGCTGGCTGCCGGATCTGCGAGCGGCGGGCTTCTCCTGGATGGAGATCCGGGCTCCAGAAACGCCGGATCCCACCTGGGAAGCCACGTTGCGGGAATGGCGGGAGCGATACGGATGGTCCCTGGCTGTCCACGCCCGTTTCTTTGGCGTCAATCTATCAAGCCCGAACCCCCGGGTGCGTCGGGCTGCTGTCGAAGTGGCTCTGGAAGATCTGATGTTCGCAGCGCGGATCGGTGCCCGACGGTTGAATGTGCATGCGGGGGATGTGAACTGGTATGATGTTCCCCCGCCTCATCATGCTGCTCATGCCACGATGGTGTGTGAGCTCAACCGGCTGCGCGCTCAGCATCTGGCGGCGGCCGCGGTTTCCATCTCGGAGATCGGAGAGGCCGCTCGGGCGATGGGCATAGAGGTCGTGGTTGAAAACCTCTATAAGCCATGGGAGTTACTGTGCACACCCGAGGAAGCCCATGCTTTCCTGGAGCGGCTGGAGCCATCGATTGGCTTCACTCTGGATGTTGGCCATGCCCGCATAGCGGGATGTTCCCCTATCGCCTTTATAGAAACTTTGAACGGTCGGATCCGCCATATGCATCTCCACTGGAATGATGGGCACTTTGATACCCATGATTTCCCGGATCTATCCAATCCGGATTTGCAAGAGATCATTCGGGCAAGTATGCGTTTGAGCCCTCAAGCCTTGCTGGTGATCGAGATCCTGCCCGGATCATCGAATGGAAGGCTCGAGCAATTTTGCGAATGGCCTGCTCAGGTCTCTGCGGTTCTACAGACAGAAGATGTGAAAAAGATTTGACAGAGTCTGAAACCACCCTTCATCAAGATTTCAAGGACACTTCGCAGTGTGGGTGCTACTAACAGGGTGAATCGTGATCCTTTCTCACAAAGGAGGTTGCCATGCGTTCTCGGTGGTTTGTTGGGCTGATGATCGTTACGCTGTTGCTGGCGGCCTGTGCCCCGGCTGCCACGCCGACTCCGACGCCTGCGCCGCCAGCAGCTCCCACGCCGGCCCCCGCTACCCCCACGCCGGTTCCGCCTACCCCGACGAAGACGCTGGAGCAGATGACCTTTGAGGAACGGATCGCTTTCCTGGCCGAGAAAGCGAAGGCGGAGGGTGGGGTCATCAACTCCTACGGGATGCCCGAGATCTGGGCGAACTATGGTGGGATTTACGCCGAGTTCAAGAAGCGTTTCGGGATCACTCAGCAGGACATTGATATGGGCAGTTCGGTGGTCCTGGCGCGGATGACCGAGGAGAACGCCAGCAAGAATGACGTGGCGGACCTCAAGCCGGCCTTCGCAGCTGAGCTGGCCAAGCGGGGGCTCACGGCAGATTACAAGGTCTCCTGCTGGGACAAGCTTCCGGAGGGCCAGAAAGGGCAGGATCCGAATACGGGTTCGGTGTGGTATGTCGGATATAAGGGCACGCTGGGGTGGATCGTGAACACCAATCTGATCAAGACCATCCCGCGCGCCTGGAAGGATCTGGAAAACCCCGAATATAAGAACATGATCGGGTATCTGGATCCGCGGGCTACAGGGACGGGGATCAACACGGTGGAGGCGGCCGCATATGCCGTCAGTGGCGATCCTTACAACTACAAGGCGGGCGCGGAGTTCCTGGGTCGCCTCCACAAGATGGGACTGGTGGCCAGTGTGGATCCCAAAGTCACGGTGGATAAATTCCAGCGAGGCGAGATCGGGATCCTGATCAACTTCGATTACAACCTGCTGAAGTGGAAGGAGGAACTGGGGGTCCCCAGCGAGGTGGTGATCCCAGCCGATGGAACGATCGCCAGCGGCGGCGGGGTGATCATCGCCAAGAACGCGCCGCATCCGTATACGGCTCGTCTGTTTATGGAGTTTCTGCTCTGCGGGGATGGCCAGAAGCTCTACGCTCAGGGCTTTGTCACGCCTATCCGCCCGGATGTGGAGCTGCCGCCGGAGGTGGCGGCGAAGTTCCCGCCCAAGGAAGCTTACGCCAGGGTGGTGATGATCGATTACGCGAAGGACGCCGCCATTTCGGAAGATTTGAAGAAAGCATGGGCGGAGGCGACGGGAGCCCCATAAGCGATCCGACGAAGGGGGAGGGAAAACCTCGCTTCCCTCCCCCTTCTAAACATCTGGGATCGGAGGCCAGGATGCCAGATACCACGGTTACGGCCGTGCGCAAACCCGTCGCGCGATGGTGGGAGGTTCGGCAGCTTACCGCCCTCTTACGCGCCGAGGTGCTATTGCTTCTCCCCTTCGTTGTTTTCCTCGGCCTATTTGAGGTCTATCCGTTAGTGAACATGGGTATACGCAGCTTATTCGATCAAGATGGTGCGTTTACTATTCAAAATTATGTCAATGTGTTTACAAAGCCGCAGTTCCGAACGGCTATTCGAAACAGCCTTCTGTTCGCTTCAGCGGCGAGTTTGGTAGGAGGGATTGGGGGAACCTTTGTGGCGGCGCTGGCAGTTCGGCTGCCTCCGCGCTGGCGCAATTTTCTGTTATCCCTGTATGCACTTCCGATGACGCTCTCGGGTCTGGTCGTGGCCTTCGCTTTTATTGTCTTGTTAGGCCGTAATGGCGTGCTGAATCTGATCGTCCGGCGGATCTTTGCTCTCCCCCCAACGGTGTATTTCAACCTGTATGACTGGCCAGGTATTGTAATGGTCTATGCTTTCTTCCAGATCCCTTTGATGACCTTAAGCATGGCTGCGGTGTTTGAGAACCTGGACCCCAGCCTGATCGAAGCTGCTCGCAATCTGGGGGCGCGTCCGTGGCAGGTCTGGCGATACGTGGTGATCCCGGTGCTCCTTCCGGGCTTCCTGGCGGGGATGAGCATTCAGTTCGCTGGGATGATGGGCGCTTTCGGGACGGTGTTGGCGCTGGTGGGGATGGCCAAGAACCTGCTTTCTCTGCAGATCTATTCCCACGCCTCGGAATCGACTTATAACTTGCCGCAGGCGGGAGCGCTGTCGATCGTGCTGATCGCGATTACAGCGACCGCCCTGGCCCTGCTGAGTTGGGGTGCCCGACGGCTGGCAAGGAGGGCGGCATGATCCGATGGGTCCTGTTTGTATTTCTGGTGCTCTATATCATCGTCCCCATGCTGATGCCAGTTATTTTCTCCTTCAGCGTGTTCTGGCAGGATATCCTTCCTCAGGGGTTCACGCTACGCTGGTATGAAGCCATTCTTACGCGCCCAGCGAATTATGAGGCCTTGATGGTCTCGCTGATCGTGGCCTCCAGCGCAGTTCTTTTAAACATCCTGATCACTGTCCCTGCGGCCTATGCTTTGAATCGAATGGGGTCTAAATGGGGTCAGCGCCTGCGCGAAGGGGCGATCATCCTCCCGCTGGTGTTCCCGCCCCTGGTGGTAGGCACTGCCCTTTTGCAAGCCTTTACCCGTCCCCCTCTGGCCCTGACGGGAACGCTGTGGATGGTCATCATCGCACATGCGATCCTGGGCTTCCCGTTTATGTTTCGTATTGTCCTGGCCGCCTTCCAGACGATCGATGAGCGGACATTGAGCGAGGCAGCAGCCAGCCTGGGGGCCAATCTCTGGCAACGGATGCGTTATGTGCTCATCCCCAACGTCCTGCCGGGCATTCTTTCGGGCGCTCTTCTGGTTTTCGCGATCAGCATGGGGGAATTTGAGGTGACATCGATGGTGGCCGGGTTCACTGCCCAAACGCTCCCCTTACGCCTCTTCCAGCAGATCCGGAACGATATGCGGGTGGCCTCAGCGATCACGGCCTTCCTCATTTACGTGTCCTTTCTCTCGTTTATTCTAATGACCTACCTGGGAACCCGAATGCGTCGTCTGCAGGCCACGTGAGGTTCCTGCGTTTCACTCAAGGAATGGGGTCGAGAGCAAGTGATTTCCATTAAGGAGTTACGCGGTTGGTTTTCTCCTGGGGGTTGGGGAGGTGGGGGTCATTCCACCTCTGCTCATGGGCCTTGAATGGCGCAACTCCTATTTTATGATTTGCTTCCGAGGTCCAAGCCGGTTCTTCCCATAAAGGAACGAAAGGAGGTGGAAGATGTTCCGTCGAGTGGTTCTGCTCCTCATCACCTTAGGGATGCTGGGGTTCTGGCTCAGCGCATGCCGGCCAGCGGCCCCATCCCCAGTCACATTAACCATCATTATGGAACAGGTGCCGGATACCGATGTGATTCGCAAGCTTCTTCCAGATTTTGAGAAGGAAAACCCGGGGATCAGGGTCGTAATCGATGCGATGCCCTACGACGCGATGCGAGATAAGATCCTGGCCTCGTTCATGGCACCTAAAGCAACCTATGATGTGATCATCGTGGATAACCCCTGGATGGACGAATTTGTGGCTGGTAACTTCCTGGAACCGCTGGATGATCGCATTAAAGGGATCCCGGATTACGACTTCGAGGATTTCGTGAAGCCGCTGCAGGATATTGGGGTGGTTGGCGGAAAGATCTACGGCGTTCCGTTTTATAACTACGCTGTGGGCCTGATCGTTCGCCAGGATCTCTTTGACGATCCGGCTTATCGTGACGCTTATGAGAAGAAATACGGGAAGCCTCTGACACCGCCGACCACGCTGGAC
Organism: Candidatus Thermoflexus sinensis; assembly: GCA_016842045.1. Classification (GTDB taxonomy): domain Bacteria; phylum Chloroflexota; class Anaerolineae; order Thermoflexales; family Thermoflexaceae; genus Thermoflexus; species Thermoflexus sinensis. The sequence goes on from JAEVEY010000007.1 coordinate 5,975, forward strand.
GATTATGTTCGGATCGCCCAGTTCTTTAAGGAGCAAAGCGGTGGGAAGATCTACGGCGCAGCGATGCAGCCCCAGCGGGGGTATAAGATCTTCGAGGAGTGGAAGAACTGGCTTTACGCTGCCGGAGGGAATCTCCTGGACGAGCAGGGGAATGTGATCATTGATCGCCCTGAGGCCGTCCGCGCTTTAGAGCTTTACATCGAGATGTATAAGACGGCCGCTCCTCCGAACTCGCTGAACTGGGGTTTTGATGAGGCGCTTCGAAGTATGGCCGCGGGCGAAGCTGCCACGATGATGAGCTACAACTGGATGCTCCCTACCCTGAACAACCCTCAGGGGCCCGCGGGTGCTCTGGCCGGGAAATTCGCCCTGTATGAGGTCCCCGGCGGCAAGGCGGTATTAGGGGCGTGGCACTGGGCGATCCCACGTAATGCACCGAATAAGGATGCCTCCTGGCGCTTTATCTCCTGGATCACTTCCAAGCGGATCGAGAAACAGCGGGTGATCCTGGGCGGAGCTCCCGTCCGAGCCAGCGTGATGAAGGATCCCGAGGTCTGGCAGAAGGGTTTCGGGCAAAGCTATTATGAGACCGTGCTGAGGATCCTCGAGGATGCGGAGCCCCTGGCTCGAGGCCCTAAAGCAGAGGAAATCATCCAGGTGGTGGGCACCGAGCTTAATGCAGCGGTGGCTGGGGAGAAGACGGCAGAGCAGGCTTTGAAGGACGCAGCCGCGCAGGTCCGTCGGATCCTCGGTCAGTGAGCGAAAAGTCTCTGCCGGGGGTGTGGGCCCTTGAAGAGGGCTCACACCCTTCGGATCGCCCCCTGGTGGAGGCGAAAGGATGAGTCGCCGAGATCGATGGCTGGGCCATCGAATGGTGTTTCCTCTCATTCTGTTGCTGCTGATTGTGCAGGGCTATCCGATGGCTTTCGCCGCATACATCTCGTTGCATGACTATCGACTCACGGCCCTGAATGAGGTCCGATGGGTGGGGCTGGCGCAATACGCCGGATTGCTGGAAAACCCCTCTTACTGGACTGCCATGCGGAATACCCTGATCTTTGTGTTTGGGGCAGTGGGATTAGAACTGTCCCTGGGGTTCCTGCTGGCGTATCTGCTGTGGCGACCGGTGCCTGCCCAGAATGCCTTCCGGGCGATCCTCCTGACGCCCATGTTTGTGACCCCCATCGCGGTGGGTCTGATGTTTCGGTTTCTGCTGAACAACCAGCTGGGGATCATTCCCGTCTGGTTGCGAGCGCTGGGGGTGGAAATCGACTGGTTTGGACCGGATCTGGCCCTTTTCTCCCTCATCCTGATCGATGTCTGGCAGTGGACACCCCTGATGGTGCTTCTGCTGCTGGCAGGACTGGAGGCCCTGCCAGCGGAGCCCTTTGAGGCTGCGCGAGTGGATGGCGCATCTGAATTCCAGATTCTTCGGCATCTTACTATTCCGCTTCTCCGACCGGTGATACTGGCTGCCGTCCTCATTCGTATGCTGGATGCATTTCGCGTATTCGAGTATGTATATGCCATCACGCGGGGAGGTCCGGGGGAGCGGACGGAGACCATTCTGTTTTATATCTATCGCGTGGGGTTCCTTTACTTTCGACTGGGAGAAGCAGCAGCCATGGCCTTCACCCTGGCGGTGGTGATTTTCGTGCTGGTGGTGTTCCTCTTCCGCATTCTGCGACGTCAGGAGGCGCTCACATGACGGGGCTGGCTCGCGGCATTGCCGTGAGGGTTATGCCCACCATTACGGTGCTGCGCTGGAGGCGTCGGTGGCCGATTCTTTTCCGGTTCGGAATGCTCTCGATGGCTACCGTTTCTGTCCTCTTTCCCTTTCTATGGATTTTCCTGGCCTCCTTGAAGCCGCCCGTGGAATTGATTCGTCCTTCGTTACTCGGCTTTGAGCCAACTGCCGTCAACTGGTCGGAGGTCTGGCTGAGCTCGCCCTTCGCGCGTTATTTCCTGAACAGTGTGATCGCGGGGGGGATCACGGTGATCGTCTCCCTGATCGTGGGAGCTCCGGCTGCCTATGCTTTTTCCCGTTTCCGGACGGGTGGAACAGGGCTGCGTTTTCTGATCCTGGCGGCTCAGATGATGCCCCCCGCTCTTTTCATTATCCCTTTCTTCCTGATGGCGTATTATGTCGGGCTCCTGGATACTGTCTGGGCTGTGGCGATCGCTCACCTGACGTTCATCGCTCCCCTGGTGACGTGGTTTCTGATCGGATTTTTTGAAGATGTGCCACGGGACCTGGAGGAGCAGGCGATGGTCGATGGCTGCACCCGATGGCAGGCCTTTATAAGGATCGTGTTGCCGGCTGCTCGCCCAGGCCTGGGTGCCGCGGGCCTCTTCGCCTTCATTATGTCCTGGAACGAAATGTTTTATGCCCTGATGCTGGCGGGCGGGCACTCCAAGACCCTGCCCGTTGCGATTGCGGGCTACTGGACCTTCCGTGGCGTCGATATGGGTAAGATGTCGGTGGCCATCACCTCCGCAGCGATCCCGGTGATGATCGCTTCCTTCTTTGTGCAACGTTATCTGGTGCGAGGATTGGGAGGAGGTGCCCTTAAGGGCTAAGGAGGCATCGGTTTGAGAGAAACAGGTATGCCACGCGTCAACCAGGAGGTCGTGATGGCTCGCTTTGCCATGGGAATCGATGTGGGAACCAGCGGCGTCAAAGGGGTCCTGATCGAACCGGGCGGAGCCCAGATCGCCGAGGCTTATGCCCCTCATGATCTCCGCTCTCCCTATCCAGGGTGGTCGGAGGAGGACCCGGAAGAGTGGTGGCAGGGAGTGATTTCCGTTTGCCGGCAGCTTCTTAAGGGTCGGGATCCCCGGGAGGTAGCAGCTGTTGGATGCAGCGGCATGGTGCCTGCTTT
>JAEVEY010000135.1 GCA_016842045.1 Candidatus Thermoflexus sinensis
CTGCCCTCCGGACATGAAGGGAGGTTCTGAATTGAGCCTGGCGGGTAACACAAATTGCAGCATTTCTCAATATAGGCGGGACTATAAGCTGCAGCTGGCCGGTGAGCCAGAAAGATGCCTATCGTCCTCAGGATCGCTCCACCCAGCTTGGTCAAAAACTGGCGGCGGGTGAGGGCGTGGTCCACCCGCTCCACGAGCTGTTCTGAAAGCGTCATCGCTTCCCTCCGAATCCAGGGGTAGAGGGGCCTTCGGCGATCCGCAGGAGGTCGGCGCAGGAGAGCTTCAGGCCCCATTGAAGGATACGGTAGCGGAAGGCTCCTTCCTCCCAGATCAGGGCGGCGGCGTCCTCTTGCAGGCTTCGAATACAGCGGGCGGGTCGGCCGTGGACGGCCGTGCGCTGAACCGGGCCTGAGGGATTGGGCGGCCCGCCAGACCAGGAACGGCGGGCAGTCTCCACCATCACCGCTCCATATCCCCACGAAAAGAATGGCACGTCCACCCACAAGCCATCGGAGGCCTGAGGACCCCGCGGGCTCCACCAGAGTCGCTCCCGCTCCTCCCGCAGCGGCCTGTAAATCAGGCGGACAGCCTCCCAATTCCCCTCTACCTCAGCATCTGCGTCTCCCATTCCCAAAGGAAGCCAGCGCGCCTCCAAAGGCTGAAAGGGCAGGCGAAGAACCAGAGTCACAATCCGGAGCGAAGCTTGACCGTAGGGGCCGGAGAGATGGCCTGTGATCTCCCAGCATCCCTCGCTGGGGAAATGGACCTCGCTATATACCGTCCCTAGGCGCACATTCTGATCCAATGGGTCCACCTTTACCTCCAGCGGGGGTCCGGGGGCATCCAGACGACGGCCGGTGATTTCCAGGCGACCCGGGAAAGCCCGCACCCAGATCATGCGCTGGCGAGTTGGATGTCCCGGATAGAGAAGCCACTTGCCTGTCACTGGATGAACCCACAAGAAGCCGTTGCCGTGTCGTCGCGGACCTGGGGGATAATCCCAGAGGCCCGGCGCGTCCGCCAGGGGGGAATTACGGTGATTGGGCTCAGTCACCGGACATGCCCAGAGCACTCCGGGCGAGAGGGAAAGCGAAGAGGGGGAGGGATCCTTGGAAATCTCCCCTGAAAGTCCCCTGCTCGCCGGGATGAAGAAGAGCAAGGGAAGCAGACTTTTGAGAAGCCGTCGCATCGTTCAATCCTCCGGATGATGAGGGCCCAGGAATACATACCAGGAGGCAAAGACTTTATCACACTCATCGCACTTGTCAGCTGGAACGTCTGGTTCGTGGGCCTCGCAACACTTGTAACTGAATCCCCTGCTATCCACACAATACCAGCACCATCTGGTCCGATAGGGCGAACGAGGGATGCAATTTGGCAAGGCATCAAGCGCTGAACCAGGAGGACAACAGAGGACGCAACACCCCCGGATGTAACCCCCTGTGCATTCCCCTGCCGCAAGGGCCTGGGCGTCCCTGCCTTCGATCCAGGTCACGGCAGCTCCCAGCACGGCCATGCTCAGCCTCGCCAGGAACTGGCGGCGGGTGAGGGCGCGGTCCACCCACTCCACGAGCTGTTCTGAAAGCGTCATCGCTTCCCTCCGGATGCAGGGGTAGAGGAGCCTTCGGCGATCCGCAGGAGGTCGGCGCAGGAGAGCTTCAAGCCCCATTGAAGGATACGGTAACGGAAGGTCCCTTCCTCCCAGATCAGGGCAGCGGCGTCCTCCTGCAGGCTTCGAATACAGCGGGCGGGTCGGCCGTGGACGGCCGTGCGCTGAACCGGGCCTGAGGGATTGGGCGGCCCGCCAGACCAGGAACGACGGGCGGTCTCCACCACCAGCTCTCCATAACTCCAGAAGAACACGGGCGCCTCGACCCACTCCCCCTCTCGACTCCACACTCCATCCCGCCCCCACCACATTCGCTCTCGCTCCTTTGTCACCGGACCATACACCCGGCGAACAGCGTTGGGCAGATCCTCCACCTCCACATCTTTTAAGTCCAGAGGGAGGTCCGAGGGCAACCAGACTGTATCCTGGAGCTCAAAGGGGAGACGCACGACCAGAACCACCACCCGTGAGGAGGCCCGGCCATGAGATCCTACGATCTGAGCGATGAGCTCCCAGCAGCCCTCGCTGGGGAAATGTATACTGCCGATCTGCATTCCTAACTCCCCATAACCCGGGATGTCGAAGTGGCCGATGGCAGGCGGCGCGGGGGCATCCAGGCGGCGGCCGGTGACCTCCAGCCGACCCCGGATCCCCCGATCCCATCCCATCTTCCAGTCGAGGGAGCCATCCGGGTTCCACTGCTCCGGGTGAGGGACGATTTTCGTGTTGTCCGTCCACAGAATGCCGGTCCCATGGCGCTGAGGAATGGGAGGACCTACCCGAATTGGGTCTGGCGGATTACGGCCGTTTGGAACAGTAACCGGGCATGCGCGAATGGCAGAAGGGGTTAACGGCGGTAATGAGGGAAGGGAGCTGGGAGACGTCCTGGGGTAGGATTCTCCACGAGGCGAATAGAGGATGCAGGCCGTTATCAGGATCCAGAGGATCAACACTCGACGCATGAGTTTTTCCTCCTTAATCAACTTAGATCAGGAGCATAACCGGTGCGCTCATACCAGGAAGCAAACACCCTATCGCAACTCCGGCTGCACTCGGCATTAATATCTTTGGCTTCGCAGCATTTATACGTCCGACCGCCATAATCGCAGAACCAGCACCATTTGGTTTGATAAGAGTGCTTGCTGACGCAATCCGGCAGGTTTAAACGGGCTCCTGCAGGACAGCAAAGGGTGCAACATGCATAGGGATAAGAGCCGTTGCAATATCCTGCCGCATGAACCTGGACCCCCTGTCCTCCGATCCAGGTCACAGCTGCCCCCAGGACGGCCATGCTTAGTTTGGTCAGGAACTGCCGCCGGGTGATCATCCGCTCCATGATCCCCACGAGTTCTTCCTGAAACGTCATGATCTGCCTCCTTCCAGATCCTGGAGGATGCGCTCCAGGTCTTCCCGAGGGATCCAGCCCCAGGCGTGGAGGCGATGGTGGGCATCCAGGATGGCCACCCCGGGCGCTGTTAGGAACCCATACTGTCGACGGACTTCTCCTTCGACATCGTGGAGCCAGAGCGCTTCCCGTCCTCCGAGGGCCTGAAGCGCACGGCAGGCCGCCTGCTCCCCTTCGCAGAGCACGAGGAAGCGCTGCCGAAAGGGCTTCGGGAGCTCGCTCAGGGCGGCGAGGATCTGGGCGCTAGCTGGATTTTCTGGATCCAGGAACAGGAGGGCGGTGGGGCGCTGAACCCACTCCCGGCTCCGCACCGGCACGCCTTCCAGGGTGGGGCATTCGAAGACGGGGGCTGGATCCCCGACCCGGGGGATCGGGTGTTCCGGGCGGGCGATAGGGGCCGGAGGCCTGAAGAGGCGGAGGATCCTCCAGAGGAGCAAGCTGTGGAAGAGGACCAGCAGCCAGAGGGCGCTGTAGGCCATGGTCAAGGCGTCCATCATCTACTCCTCCACAGGAGGCCTGAAGATTGGGGATGGTTCCGCGGCGTTGATCAGGGCCCACCAGTTGATTCCCTGCCAGTGGAGGTTGTTGCTGACGGCGGTGAGGGTCCATTTCGTGGACCAGATTTCGGGCAGCCCATCGGGGGTGCGGGCGGCACGGGCGAAGAGGCGGCGGACAGCGAAAATGTGTTCGGGAATGGCGGTGCCGAACCGGGCGATGGCGGCCTGGCTCTCCCAGAAGGAGAGGAAGTAAACCGTCTGGAATCCTTCCACAAGGAGAGCGGCGTGGATGAAGCCGGGAAGGGGAGAGGTCTGGAGCTGGCGATGGATGCGGCGGAAGTCCAGGTAAACCGGGAGGAGATCCCGGAGGCGACGCAGGCGGCAGCGGGTGAGGACGCAAAGGATCGGCCTCTGCACCGGATGCTCCCCAGCCGGGATCCGTCGAGGTTCCCGCATCATTGCATCCTCCGCGAATCCGTGATAAGGAATCCAAACAGCTTTCGCCTCTGAGCTTAGCGATCCTGCGGTCCTCATGGTCCTCGCAGGCGTTCAGTCCTCCCGCTGCACCCCAGCGAGGGAGAGAGAATCGGCGATGCGGGCCAGCGTGGGGCAATCCCACCCCAATCCCCGCTGGCCTACCCGATAGCCATAGCCCCTCTTTGGCCATGCCCGACTCAGCCATCCCCTCTCCAGGACAGGCCCTTCGACCACGACCTCGCCCGCGAGGCTCTGCACACATCGGGCGGGTTCCCCCTGAATCCTTATGGAGCGGTTTGCAAAGATCGGGCGATTTCCCGCAGGGCGGCGCAGTTGAGCCCCAGGCCATGCTGATGGATCCGGTAGCCAAAGTGTGCACTCTCCCAGATCAGAAGTTGCTCATCCTTCCCTGAGTGCCAGCGCCCGGAAGCCTTCCAACCTCCTTGAATGCACCATCCCCGGGCTCCCCGGACAGTTAGGGCCTGAATGGCCCATTTGGGGTATCCAGAGAGCTCTTCCTCCCTCCTCCTCTCTTCAAGAGGTGCTTGCTTAGCGAGAGGCTGGTTCAGGAGATGGTCCATAACCTACCAGCTGGATATAAGAATTCCAGACCCCCATGCAGCTCCTATCACACGGGGACCCGCGTGTCTTACATTCACAACAGCGATAAAGGTATCCGTCTGAGTGCACACAATGCCAGCACCACTGCCCTGCTGTGGTTTGGTTCGGGCATGATCCTGAACATGGGTTCCCTGGGGGGCGACAGAGGTGACAGCAGGCGACCTCATAACTATGAGCCTCTGCGAATGGCACCCCAATCATAACTATCGCCGTTCCCAGGGCGGCGGCCCCCAGCTTCGCCAGGAATTGGTGACGGGTGAGGGCGCGGTCCACGAGCGCCACGAGCGGTTCTGAAAACGTCAGCATTTTCCTCCGAGAAGGTAAGAATCAGCAGGCCCCGATGGTCATTCCGGGTAACGAGAAACCCGGGCCCGATGGCCAAGGCCCCGGGAGGTGGAGTTTTGCTTAAAGCAAGGAGCCGGATGCCCTCGGAAAATTTGTCGCATTGTTCGATCGCCTTCCGGGGAAACCAGATACCAGTAGCCGTGGTATTCCGTCCAGACGTTCAGGCCTTCCAGGAACACGATGCCTGGTGAGCCGTTTCGGGATGGGTAGTAGATGAGCCGATCCCAGGGGATCCATTCCCCTTGCGCTTTGCGGTAGATATAGCGGGTAATCACATATCCCTGACCCCGATTAGGAGGTGGAGGGATCCGATAACGGATGTCCTCAAACAGGAAGAAGGAAAACGGCTGAAGAAGCCGGGGATCGGTGATCTCCACCTCGCCGGGCAACCCAGGCCCCTCGATCGTCACTTTATCCGGTGGGCCTTTGGCCAGCGCCGAGCCGGATGCCAGGATAAAATAAAGGGAAAGGGCAAGAGCAGACAAATAAAGCTTTTTAGAAATCATATTATCCTCCTTTATGTATCTGGAGAAGTGCGACCATAGAATACAACATAAGATTGATATACATTATTACAATCGGGTAAGCATGGTGTATTTATCTTCAGGCATTCGCAACATAGAAAGGAAAAACCGGAGCGGCTGTCGGTGCAATACCAGCACCACCTTCCAAGAGAGGTGGGGGATGGACAGCCGCTGGGGCAAGGTGTAGAAGCAGGAGGCATACATAGCTTGCAGCATCCATACTCATAGTAAGCATAAGCTTCTTTAACGAATTGAGGGCTGATGAAAGCCAGAACGATTCCTAGGGTTGCACCTCCCAGCCGGGTCAGGAACTGGCGGCGGGTGAGGGCACGGTCCACCCACTCCACGAGCTTTTCCGAGAGTGTCATCGCTTCCCTCCGGATGCAGGGGTAGAGGAGCCTTCGGCGATCCGCAGGAGGTCGGCGCAGGAGAGCTTCAGGCCCCATTGAAGGATACGGTAGCGGAAGGCTCCCTCTTCCCAGATCAAGGCAGCGGCGTCCTCCTGCAGGCTTCGAATACAGCGGGCGGGTCGGCCGTGGACGGCCGTGCGCTGAACTGGGCCTGAGGGATTGGGCGGCCCGCCAGACCAGGAACGATAAGCCGTTTCCAGGATCAGCTGACCGTAGCCTGAAGAGAAGACTGGAACTTCGTACCATATCCCCTGTTGAGCTCGCCATCCACTCCACACGCCTTCCAGGATGCGGGATCCGGATTCTTCCCACCCCCACCAGATGCGTTCGTGCTCCTCGAGCACAGGGCGGTAAATAAGACGGATCGCATGAGGGAGATCCGAGAGGTCCGCATCAGACAGGGCGGGACGGAGAGGACGCCAGGTGGGTTCAAGAGGTGGGAAGGGAAGGCGGATCACAAGCAGGACGACCCGGAGCTGGGCCTGGCCCTGGGGGCCGGCGACGCGTGCGATGAGCTCCCAGCAGCCCTCGCTGGGGAAGCGGACCCCGCTGGGCTGGAAGCCGATGTCGCCGTAGCCCGAGGGGATCTCTGCCTGGAGCGGAGGTGCGGGGGCATCCAGGCGGCGGCCGGCGATCTCCAGGCGGCCGGGGATGCCGCGATACCAGTGGAATTTATATTCGAGAGACCGTTGTTCGGGTGGGACGAGCAATTTCCCGGAGTCAAGGACGATCCATAGGAGGCCATTACCGTGATATCCCGGTGCAGGGCTGCCGTAACGAATGGCAGAGGGCGGGTTCTGCCCATTCGCGAGGGTAACCGGGCAGGCCCGAATGACAGCCGGGGTCAGGGATGACCCGAATGAGATAGATAAGGACGGAGTGCGGGGTGATGAAGCAGCTGGAGCAGCAAGTCCAATCCCAAATATAGAGCAAAGCAGGAGTTTCTGAACGCAGCGCATCATTTATGGCCTCCCAACAGCCGAGGTTCCCGCATCATCCCGTCCTCCGCGAATCCGCGATAAGGAATCCAAACAGCTTTCGCCTCTGAGCTTAGCGATCCTGCGGTCCTCATGGTCCTCGCAGGCGTTCAGTCCTCCCGCTGCACCCCAGCGAGGGAGAGAGAATCGGCGATGCGGGCCAGCGTGGGGCAATCCCACCCCAATCCCCGCTGGCCTACCCGATAGCCATAGCCCCTCTTTGGCCATGCCCGACTCAGCCATCCCCTCTCCAGGACAGGCCCTTCGACCACGACCTCGCCCGCGAGGCTCTGCACACATCGGGCGGGTTCCCCCTGAATCCTTATGGAGCGGTTTGCAAAGATCGGGCGATTTCCCGCAGGGCGGCGCAGTTGAGCCCCAGGCCATGCTGATGGATCCGGTAGCCAAAGTGTGCACTCTCCCAGATCAGAAGTTGCTCATCCTTCCCTGAGTGCCAGCGCCCGGAAGCCTTCCAACCTCCTTGAATGCACCATCCCCGGGCTCCCCGGACAGTTAGGGCCTGAATGGCCCATTTAGGGTATCCAGAGAGCTTTCCCTCTTCCTTCCTCTCTTCAATCTGAATGCGCAGCCATCCCCGCCGGGGGGCCTCGTAGAGAACAGCGACCGACTTAGACCGGACGGGGATCTCAACATCCACTGGGCGCAATCCCCATTGCACGAGAGAGGGGGGAAGCCAAGTAGGCCGGGGTTCGGGGAAGGGGACAGCCCGCACCAGTATGGTGAATGTCAGTTTTTCCAGTCCCACGCGGGCGGTGACCTCCCAGCATCCTTCGGTGGGGAAGATCAGCCCTGCTGGCTGGAACCCGCTCATGGAATAGCAGCAAGGGATCCGGGCCTGCAAGGGCGGAGCGGATCCATCGAGGCGGCGGCCTTCAATTCGAAGCTCTCCGGTGATGCCCCGACGGTAGAAGCCCCATTTCATACGGAAGGAGCCGTCCGGTTCCCGGTGGCCGGCCCAGAAGATCACCTTGCCGCCGGGAGGCAATTGCGTGAGCAGGGTGCCCTTCGGGTTCTGGTAATTCCACTCGCGGCGATAAGAGGTGTTGGGCAGTGTGGGGGAACATGCGGCTGTCTGAAACCGCGGGGAGACTGAGAAGCTTCCAGAAGCCTCCTGCCGCATCGGAAGGGACGAGGGGCTTGGCGGGGGTGGGGATTGGATCCCTTCCCTGCCTGCCAGGAAGGCTATCAGAAGTATGGCCTGGAAGAACCTGAGTCCCAGCGAAGCCATGGAAAGCCTCCCCTGCTCAACGAACGAATGGGTCACAGGAGGTGCTTGTTTAGCGAGAGGCCAGTTCAGGAGATGGTCCATAACCTACCAGCTGGATATAAGAATTCCAGACCCCCGCGCAGCTCCTATCACACGGGGACCCGGGCGTCTTACATTCACAACAGCGATAAAGGTATCTATTTGAGTGCACACAATGCCAGCACCACTGTCCTGCTGCGGTTTGGGTCGGGCATGGTCCTGAACATGGGTTCCCTGGGGAGCGACAAAGGTGGCAGCAGGCGATCTCGTAGCCGTGGGCTTCCGCGAACGGCGCTCGGATCATCGTCAGCGCCGCTCCCAAGGTGGCGGCCCCCAGCTTCGCCAGGAACTGGCGGCGGGTGAGGGCGCGGTCCACCAGCTCTACGAGCTGTTCTTGAAAGGTCATAACCCACCTCCTATAGAGAAACGATTTGAAGGATCAGCCCACCGATCATCGCGACCAGCCCCAGCCGGTGCAGGGCCTGGAAAGCCGGACGCTGACAGGCCAGCGCGTCCATCACCCAGGGGGTCGCGGCGGCGCTGGGGAACAGCAACGGCGCCGTCCATACCAGCGCTGCCCGTCCCCACCAGTAGGCCAGGAACAACATCATCCCCAGCATCGGCCGACTT
>JAEVEY010000072.1 GCA_016842045.1 Candidatus Thermoflexus sinensis
AGGACTTACGCAGTTCGTTTCCCATGGGGGCAAGGATTTTTCTCCCCCCTCCCCACGGCCCAAAGGGCCGTGGGGAGGGGGGAGAAAGGGGGGTGGGGCCATTCCGTCCCACCTTTAGAGCTTTCAACTGCGTAACTCCTAAGAATATTTTGGGGCCGAGCCGCGCGCCTTTGGTGCCCGGCTCGGCCCCAAAAGCCCCCAGGAGAAAACTCGCGGGAAACGCCCATACCCGTATGGCGTTGCGTGAGAATGGCTGAATGGTGATCGTTCCCCGAACGCTTCCATGAGAGGGATGCCTCGTATCCTTTACGATCATGGCCCATGGGAATGGGAGCCGTGGGGCGGTTGTGTCTCCTGAAGGATCCGCGTCCAATCCCTCACCTCGCCGCCGTGCGCCCGGGCGAACGCCTCCGCCCGCGAGCGATCGGAGAAAGCCGCCAGGCCATATCCCATGGGAGAGGGGATCGACGGGGCGTGGACGAAGAACGCCTGCGTGGCATCGATCCAGGCGCGCGTTTCGTGGTCATGCACATAAAAAGCAGCCACGTCCTCCAGATGCTTACGGTAGTGGACCACCATATCCCCGATGTCATCAAAAAGGCGCGCCTGACCGTCCCGCGTGACGTAGGCGGCGGCGAAACGGGGATCGTTGATGATCATCCCGCACTCCGCGCAGGGATCCTTCCCATAGGCGATATCCGGCGGCCGCGGCCCGGAGGGCCGGGCGCACGCAGTTAGCATCCAGGTGAGCAGGACCAGAATACGGCTCAGACGGGTCATCGCAACCTCTCCGGACCTGGGGATGAAACAGGCGACAGGACTTACCGCCGCTGGTCTCTACAAAAGGGGATCGAGAAGCCCCGAAAACCCGGGGAAGAAGGCGATCGACGCAACCCCTGCTGGCAATGCGGAATTCAGAGCCCGGAATCCCGTAGCATACGAAAACGGAGGGCCGCCACGAGAAACGCGAAGGCCAGCCAGATCAGCATAGCCCCGAAGAGCATCGAGCCCAGCGCTTCTCCATAGGTCCGCCAGGCGAACCAGCCCGCCGGGCCCAGGAGATCCGGAGACCCGTTCAGCATAACCATGGACAGGATCCGGAACACATGGAGCGGATTCAAAAGCGCCAGCCACCAGAGCCAGACCGGGGATAGCCCGATGGCCCATGTCAGTCCCATCAGGCCCAGATCCGAAAGGAAGACCGCGATCAGCCAGGCGATCAGGGTAACCCCCAGGGCGGTGCTCTGACGCCGCAGGCCCACGCCGATGGCCATCCCGATCCCGTAAGCGATCCAGGCCAGCAGGGTCGCCCCGACGGCCAGGCCTGTATAACGAGCGATCTCCTCCGGGCCGCCCAGTCCTCCGCCCAGGCCGATCCCCAGCCCGGCCGCGCCGAATCCCAGCGCCATCGCTGCGGCCAGGGCCAGAGCGCCCCCGATGGCTTTGGCGACGAAAACCTGAGCCCGGGAGATCGGATAGGAGAGCAGATACGCCAGCGTCCCGTTCTCCCGCTCCACCGCCCAGCTCAGGGTCCCCAGGCCCAGACCCATCAAAGAGGCCAGCAGCATGGAAAGATTCACCAGCGTCGCCGCGGTCCGGCCGAAACCCGGGAGGCCGACGTAACCCGAGCCGATCATGGAGAAAGCGGCCAGGGCCAGCGCGATCGCGGCGAAACTTCCGACGGTGATGGCGAACCATCGGCTTCGAAAGGCCTCCCGTCCTTCCTTCCGGATCAACAGGGTCCACCCATTCATCCCGATCCCCCTGATGAACTGAACTTTGGGCCAGGCAGGCCAGGCGGCTAACCGTTATCTCCCCGACTGATGAATCACAGATTTGTTCAAAGTCCTGCTCGGTTGCGATCCTGGCGGTGCCCGCTCGGGTTCAGTGTTTGCCTTTTACCACGCCGCGAAGCGGCGTGGTAAAAGGGTAAATAAAGCCCCCAGCTGGCAACAGAGCATCAAAGCCCAGATTACAAAAGGTCAGCGGGTTATGATCCCACCCTTACGGATGGATTCGGGTCCCCTATGCACCCGCCTCGTCCGGTTCCCATTCCAGGTCCTTCACAGAAATCCCCGCCTCCCAGAGGCGATGCACCGGCATCAGCTTGTGATCAGCGGGCACGGAAAGGATCAGGCCATGGCCGTTGCTGAACGCGGGATAGCCCGCTTCCTCCAGCACGCGACGGGCTCGCTCCAGATCGGCCGGCAGCAGGCTGATCCGGAGCCGGGCGCGCAGTCCTGTCGCCTCCGCCAGCGCGTCCGGCGCGACCTCCGCGATCACCCGCCCCTCCTGCAGCACCAGCACCCGATCCGCAAGACCCTGGACCTCCTCCAGCCGGTGGGAGCTGAAGAGCAGAGTTTTCCCCTGAGCTTTCAGCTCCCGCAGCCGGCTCAGCCACTCGATTCGGGCCGCCAGATCCAGGTTCGCTGTGGGCTCATCCAGGAGCAAAACGGGGGGATCCCCCATCAGGGCCAGGGCCAGAGCCAGCCGCTGCTTTAACCCTCCGGATAGCGTCCGCACGGGTTGATTCCAATACGGCATTAACCCGAGGGCCTCCACCTTTTCCCGGTCGACCGGCACCCCCCGCAACCCGGCGAAGAACCGGAGCGTCTCCGCCACCGTCCAGTTGTAGAAGGCCAGCTCCTGAGGCACATAGCCCATCCATCGTCGAGCCGCCGGTCCCTCCTTCCGGACATCCCGGCCTCCTACCCGAACGCTGCCTTCGTAATCCAGCAGACCGAGAATGCAACGGAGCGCGGTGGTTTTCCCGGCGCCGTTCGGCCCCCACAGGGCAACCGCCTCCCCCGGCCGCGCCACCAGATCCAGCCCTCGCACCGCCCAGACCCGGCCGAACCGCTTGCGTAATCCCCGAACCTCCAGAACGGCCTCGGGAGGCTGGTTCGCGCCAGCCCGCGGGGATGAGGCGCTTCGTCGGTGGAGCCAACCCCACCAGGCGAGGGCCAGGCCGATGCCTCCCAGTCCGAACCCAATCCATCCGCCGACGCCTCCCGAAGGCCCCAGCCGGAGATCCGCCGGCGGTCGCATGCGCGGGGCAGGATCTTCCAGACGAACCGGGGGCTCGAAGAAGGGGACCAGGAGGGCCGCTGTCTCGAGGGCCTGGAGAACGGGGGTGCCCCAGAACAGACGCAAGAGAGGAGCCTGATCCACCAGCGCCTCAAAGATGCGGCGGGAGCGATAGGGAACATCCCCAACCCCATCTCCATCCCCATCGAAGCCCGCGTAGTCGCTCCAGAAGTTCCCCTGCCAGTCGTTGGCCATCAGGTTCCCCTCCCCCTGCGTCGCCGCCTGCTGCTCGTTCTCCCAGAACACGTTCCCCTGGAACATCACGCCCCGAACCATCGGCAGGGCCAGCACGCCGATCCCGTTATAGGCGATCACGTTCCGCAGGAAATGAACCGGCGATCCCTCCGACCGGGGGGTGTTATCCAGGAAAATCGCTGCCGTGTTATCCAGGAACAGGTTTTCCTCCACCCGGATCTCATCGCTGTCCTTGAAGGCCAGGCCGTAGCCGCTGGGACCCCGCTGATGAAGGAAGCGGTTGTTCCGGAAGACGAGATCCCGGCTATACATCACGTAAGCGCCCACAAAGTTGCCCCGCAGGATGTTCCCTTCCACCTGGCTTCCTGTGCAATACATATAGTGGATGCCGTAACGACCCCCCTCGAACTGGTTCCCCTGCACAACGGAGCGATCGGAAAACCAGATGATGACATCGCGCCCGCGCAGGGTCCGGTTCCCCTCGATCCAGGCGTCCGGGCTATACCACAGGCGGATGGCATCTCCACGCTCCGCCTCCGGGACATCCAGGCCGATCACCGTGTTGTTGCGGATGCGCGCGCCGGGGGAATCCTTCAGATAGATCCCGAAGAGCACCTCTTCCAGACGATTGTCCTCCAGGATCACGCCCGACGCTCCCTCCACCCGGATCCCCGCGTCCTCGTGCTCCAGGGATCGGCCGGAGTTCCGGATCACGAACCCGCGCACCGTGACCTTCGGAGCCGTGATACGCAGCACCGTCCCCTGGCCCTGCCCATCCAGCGCCGGCTGATCCACCCCGATCAGCGTCAGGGGTTTGTCGATGAGAACGGGGCCGTGGTAAATCCCGCCCCGGACCTCCAGCGTGGCTCCGGGAGGCGCGGACGCGATCGCCTCCTGGAGCGTGCGGTCCGGATCTCCAGGCGTCACCACGATCAGCGTCCAGAGGGCCAGGGCCAGGCGCAGCATCATGCGCGGGCTCCCTCCGGGGTCAGGACGAAAGGCCCAACCCGCACGGGCTGATGCCGCTCGATGGCGGTGCGGACCACCCGGCGGAAGTGAAGACCCAGGGCGATCAGGATGGAGGCCGCCAGGGCCATCCAGAACCCGGGCTGGAGCTCAGCCACCGTCCGGAACTGCCCCACCACACCGGTGCCGATCAGGGGCGGGGTGAAGGGCGGCAGCCGCAAGGGGGCATTGGGATCGAGATCATGGCCGTAGCGGTAGAGCCAGTAATACATATCCGCCAGGAAAACAAGCGGGAAGAGCATGGCCGGGAGGGCCATCACGGCCATCCAGCGGCGGCGGGTGAAGGCCAGGGCCTCGCCCAGCAGGGCGGCGGCGCCGATGGCCAGTGGGGCCAGGAAGCGCTCCACCTGCGCCGCCTCGTGGAGCTTTTTCATCCCGATGTAGTGGTTCAGGTTGTCCACCTCGTTCACATCGCCGGCCAGGTGGGTCACATAGACGTCCACGCGGAGCCCCCCCGGATACTGCGGGGCCTGAAGGGTCATCCGCCAGTAGGGGAAGAGCAGGGAAAACAAGAGCAGCCAGGATGCCCCGATGAAGAACGCGCGAGGCAGCCGGAAAGGATCCTCCTGAAGCCATGCATTCACTCGCTCGATCATCGCGTTTTCCCTCCCAGAACTGTCACGATCCGCGCCTCGGGCCGAAAGGGGAGGGCATATCCCCGGGAAGGATCCCGGATCCACCCCTGCGAGAAAGAGTTCAGGGGAAGATCCACAAGGATAATCCTCCTGATCCGAATTCGAGCCCTGAAAAGGGGGAGCGGCCGGAAGGACCGCTCCCCCGGACTGCCCCCTCAGGGCTCCACCAGGAAGTAGCCCATCATCTCCAAGTGGAGGGCCGAGCAGAACTCCGTGCAATAGAAGGGGAAGGTCCCGCTCTGATCGGCGTCGAACTCGATGGTGGCGGTCTCGCCGGGCTCCAGGCTCAGGTTGATGTTGTAACCGCCGAGGGCGAACCCGTGGGTGGCGTCGCGGGCCCGCTCGATGTTCGTGATGTGCCAGATCACGTGATCGCCCTTCTTGATCTGGACCCGCTCCGGATTGAAGTGGCTCCGGACCGCCGTCATCCAGATCTCCACCACCCGCCGGCCGCCCTCTTCGCGGACCTCCATGCGCTCCCGGCCCGGCTCCGTGGCGTTGGGATCCTTCGCCATCTTCACCGCGTTCCAGCCGATCTCGGGGTAGACCAGGAACGGCTTGAGCTTGTCGGCCTTAATGATCTGAGCGTAGTGCGGCTCACCGATCCCGATGGGCATGTCGTAGAGCAGGCGCATCTTGCCGCCGCTGATATCGATCAGCTGGAAGTTCTGCGGGTGCAGCGGGCCCACCGGCGCGAAACGGTCTACGGACCACTTGTTCAGGGCCACCACGTATTTGCCATCGGGCGAGACCGTATCGCCCTCCGCTGCTGCGATGTGGCCGATGTTGTAGTGGACGGGCAGTTTCTCCACCAGCTTCCAGGGCTCGGCGCCGTCCTTCCGATAGGGACCGCCCAGGGACCACCTCGCCACGGCGCTGTCGAGGAACAGAGAGGTGTAAGCATAGCCCTTATCATCGAACACCGTGTGCAGCGGGCCGAGGCCGAGCTCCACCTGGGCCTCCTTGACGTCCTCGAACTTCAGCACCGGGACGCCGAAGGGGTCGCGCTCGAAGTTGCCGGCGGCGATGGCCTTCTGGATCTTCTCGAAGGAGTAGATCGTCACGTGGGGATCCAGCTTGCCGCCGACCACGATGTATTCGCCGCCTGGTGCCACATCCACGCCATGAGGGCTCTTGGGCTCGGGGGCGAAGAAGAGCACACCCTCCTGGGCGGCGGTCGTCAGGCGGAGGACCTTCATCCCGTTCATCACCTCATATTTGCCGGCCTGGATCAGCTCCTCGGCCTTCTTCCAGTTGATGATATGGAGATAGTCCATTTCGTTCTTCGCCGTGCCGGCCTCGAAGGGCGGGTTGCCTGCCTCGACGCCGCCGGTGGCCATCTCCGTGTTGATGGAGTTGCAGAACACCCAGCCGTAAGAGACCTTCTTGCCCGCATCGCACAGGTCCTGCCAGTAAGGGGGCAGCTCGATCTGGAACGAGCGATCCGGATCCACCCGCCCCTTCTGGCGATCGAAGGCCCAGAAGGTCAACAGGCCCCGATATTTGTCCTTATACTGATCGAGCGGGGCATACTCCCAGCCCACAGGGGTTGCATATTGCGGGCCTTCGACCACATATTCCGTGTTGGGCGTAACGAAGCCGCCGCCGTGGTCAGAGATGGCGTTGGGGTTCTTCACGATCTGCTTGGTCTCGAAGTCGCGGAGATCAATGACGGCCAGGCGAGCGTTGGCCTTATCGTTGATGAACAGGAACTGGCCATCGTATTCCCCTTCGGTCTCCGAGAGGGCCGGATGATGGGTATCCCCCCAGAGGATGGGCTTGCCCCGGGCGAAACCGCCCTCCAACACCTCCAGCGTCCCCTTTTCCCCGAACCCATAGCCCTGCCAGGGCTCCGGTGTGAACACCCCGATCACTTTGAGGAGCCGCATGGAGGGGATGCCGATCACCAGGACCTGGCCGGAGTGGCCGCCGGAGGAGAACATAATATATTCATCATACTTGCCCCCCGGGATATAGGTTCGCAAAGCGGCGACGATATCGTCCGGGGAAAGTCCACGCTCTTTGATCACCGCCTGGGCCTCTGCCGGGAGGCCCGCAACCGGAGTGGCTGCCCCCCGGGCGCAGGCCGCCACCAGCAGCGCAAGCAGCATCGGTATCACCGCCAGTTTTTTCCATCGCATCATGGCGTCCTCCTTAAAAGGATGAGCCCAGCTTTGGACAAACAGACCATAACCTCCCATCCGAACACATAGGGCCCGGCGTTGAGGGGATCCGGCACGGCCCCTCTCCGCCAGGCAAGCCGTCCAGATGGACTTCCAACATTCGTCATCGTTTGGCCTTCATATTGCCTGAGAACTGCCCTATCGCGTATGATTTCCGTCATAAAATGGGTCATTTTAAGGATGATTAATGCAACGACTTATATATGACATCTGTCACGATGGTTCGTGAGGGGTGAGGGTGAGATGGCTTTCCCTGCTGAAAGGCCTTCCATTGGAGGCAAGTCCCCTCTATGCGAAGGGACTTTGCTCGATTCTGGGGTTTTCGGGGAGGGGGCACCCCTCGTTCATAAGCGGGCCAAGCACCAGCTCAATTAGGAGTTACGCAGTTCGGGGCTCGCGAGAAGAGGTAGAATGGCCCCACCCCCTTTATCCCCCCTCCCCACGGCCCAAAGGGCCGTGGGGAGGGGGGATCAATATATTTTTGGGGGGAGTCGCGCGCCTTCGGCGCGCGACTCCCCCCAAACCCCCAGGAGAAAACCAACTGCGTAACTCCTATCAATTTCCGGAGAGACAACGTTCCAAAGGGTTTTAGGAGTTACGTAGCTGGCCCTCTTCCCCGGGTTTGATGAGAGGAGGTGGGGCTCTTCAACTCCCCTTTGCCGGAGGTCAACTGCGCAAGTCCTGGGGTTCTCGAAGAGGCCGAAAGGGAGCCTCAACTGGCGGCAAGCTCATCGATCGCGGTGGACTGGCGAAGGGGACGCCGGGGACAGTTCTCCCAGCATGGAAACGGACCGTGGGAGAGTTCGGCGCCGCAGTTGGGGCAGCGGGCTGTTTCCTCATAGCACCAGATCTCAATATCCGGCTCCCCGCAGGCCGGACACGTCACATAATCCGGGAAGGGATCCGGCAATGGTCGGGCCGCGGATTCCGGGATCATGGGATCCTCGCTCAGTATGATGAGTTTTCGATTTAAGGAATCACGCCGTGAACCCTCTCCATCCATTAGACTGGATGGAGGGATCCAGCGACCTCCCCTGATAAAGGCCAGCAATAGAAATTCTCCAACCTGATCATCGTCAAAACCCGAGATCCGGGTATGATCTGCGTCATGCGCACGATCTCCCGGTCAGCGACCTCCCCGCCTGCAGGCTTCCGGAAGTGAGTCAATTTGACAGATAGCCCACGTTCATGTATGCTAAGAGACAGCCCGAAGGGGAGTAGCCGCGGGCGTCATGCCCGTGACGGGATCGTCAACACGGGAGACCGACTCGGATCCCGATCCCCGGTCCCGTTGGCCCTTCTGGGGTCTGGCGAGACCTTCGGCTGATGTCAGAATGCATTCCGAAATGGAATGCCCATTCCGACATCGGCCGAAGGTCTTTTTTTTAGGAGCTACACAGCGGGCCTCGGTCCAGCGGGCCCCAGGTTGATTGTGGGGCAGGCCGGGCACCTCCGATGTCCGGTCCAGCCTGAAAACCAATCCGTAAGGAGGGAGCGATGTGGTTCTGGTGGGATCCGCTTTACTTTGTCTTTGCGCTGCCGGCGCTGCTTTTGGGGCTGTATGCCCAGGCGAAGGTGCAGGCGGCCTACCAGCGGTGGCTGCGGGCTCCGGCCCG
>JAEVEY010000183.1 GCA_016842045.1 Candidatus Thermoflexus sinensis
GTGTGCATGGCCCAGGAGCCGCCCAGTCTCTATCTCTATTCTGAGGCCATGCTGGTGAAGTCCCACGTCCTTGAGGCGATCATGGATGGTCCCATCGACAGCCGCACCTTCGCCTATCAGCCGGTCATCCTGGAGAAGCTGCCCAGCATCAAGGACGGGGACGCCGTGATTGAGGAGGTGGAGGTCTCGGAGGGGACCTATCCCATCGCTGATGCCACCGGCGAGGTGGTGACCCTCACCAAGGGCGTCACGGTGAAGGTCCTGGTGGATCCGGCGACCGGGAAGACAGAGGACCGGACCTTTGAGGGCGGATCCATCAAGCTCCCGGTGATGAAGGTCACCTTCAAGATCAAGGACGGCGTCAAGTGGTCCGATGGCCAGCCGGTGACGGCGGAGGACTCGGTCTTCTCCTTCGAGGTGGCCAAGGCCCCCGAGACCAAGGTCTCCAAGTTCACCGTGCAACGAACCGCCGAGTATAAGGCCCTGGATGCCCGCACCGTTCAGTGGGTGGGGATCCCCGGCTGGATCGACGCCACGTATTTCATCAACTTCTGGACCCCGCTGCCCAAGCACAAGTATGGCAACCTGACGCCGGCCCAGATGAACGAGGATCCCGATGTCAACCGCAACCCGCTGGGTTATGGCGCCTTCATGATGAAGGAGTGGGTGGCGGGCGATCACATCACCGTGGTGAAGAACCCGAACTACTGGCGCGCCGGGGAAGGCCTGCCCCGGATCGACACGGTGATCTTCCGCATCGTTCAGGACACCAACCAGCTGCTGGCCCAGCTGCTCTCCGGCGACTGCGACATCGGCACCCAGGATGCGGCCTTCGACGCCCAGGCGGAGTTCCTGAAGCAGGCGGAGGCTGAGGGGCTGCTGAAGCCGCAGTTCGTCCTGGGCACTTCTTTTGAGCACCTGGACTTCAACATCCAGCCGGCGCCGGGGTACCAGATCGCCGCCGGCAACGATGTGTTCCAGGACAAGCGGGTGCGCCAGGCCTTTGCTTACTGCATCGACCGCAAGGCGATCATCGACCGGGTGCTGTTCGGCCGCAGCGAGGCGCCGGCGGTCTATATGCCGTCCATCCACCCGCTCTACGCCAAGGATGTGGTGACGGTCTACGAGTTCAACCCGGAGAAGGGCCGCGCCCTCCTGGAGGAGGCCGGGTGGAAGGACACGGACGGCGATGGGATCCGGGACAAGGGCGGCCGGAAGTTCAGCGTGACCTACGGCACCACGGCGGGCAACCGGCTGCGGGAGCAGGTCACCCAGATCATCCAGCAGCAACTCAAGGAGAACTGCCAGATCGAGGTCAATCTGTATTACAAGCCGGCCCGCGAGTTCTTCGCCGACTGGCCGGATGGGCCGGTGTTCGGGCGCAAGTTCGATCTGGCCGAGTATGCCTGGGTGACCGGGGTGGAGCCGCCGTGCGAGCTCTACAAGACCGATCAGATCCCGTCGGATGAAAACCCCGGCGGCCAGAACAACACCGGCTACAGCAACCCGGCTTACGATGAGGCCTGCAACCGCGCCCTGGGCACCCTGGATCCCGATGAGAAGAAGAAGTGGCACGCCGAGGCCCAGCGGATCTTCAGCGAGGACCTCCCGGCGCTGCCGCTCTTCGTCCGGCTGAAGATCGCGGTGGCCTCGCCGAAGGTCAAGAACTTCATCGTGGACCCGACGGCGAACTCCGAGATGTGGAACATTGAGGAGTTCGACATCGAGCGGTAAGCCGACGGGATCCCGTTCGCCGGGCGGGGGAGAATCCCCCGCCCGGTTTTTGTTTTCCGGGCCACCGGACCGTCTCCCTCGAGGCTTCCAGCTTCCAGGGAGTGCGAGCCGTACCCCATGACGCCTCCCCCATACCGTGCCCCTCGTGCGCCTGGCGGCGTCGCCATGTCTTCCTGCATTCCATTTCCTGTGATATACTGAACAGGCTATCCCCATCGATCCTTATGGGTTTGGGGGTTGGGCAGGCCGCCGAACGTAGCCCGCTCCATCCCAACATCTCGAGAGGCTGGCTGCGCCATTGCGGTGAGGGGCTTTTTGCCAGGCTTTGGACAAATTCTGGATCCTCTCGTCGATGGGATTTTGGGATGGGCGGGGCCGCCCCGAGCGGCCTGCTCGAACCCCAAAGCGTATGAATTCCACGGTGGGGTTGAGCACGCGCTGGATCTGAGAGAGGCGAGGAGCTTTATGCAGATCACAATCCTGGGATTGGGAACTCTGGGGATCTCGTTGGGACTGGCCCTCCGACGAGCGTTGCCGGAGGCCCGACTGGTGGGGCACGACCCGAGTCCCGAACGGACCCGTGAGGCGCTCCGGCGGAAAGCGGTGGATCAGACGAACTGGAACCTCTTAGGGGCCTGTGAGGAAGCGGACCTGGTTTTGCTGTCACTGCCCCTGGGAGAGATCGAGCCTGCCCTCCGGGCCATCGCTCCGGTCCTGAAGGAAGGCACCTTAGTGATGGACACGGCGGAGCTCAAGGCGCCGGTGATGGCCTGGGCGCAGGCTTATCTTCCTTCTTCCACACCGTTTATCGGCGGTCATCCGATCCTCCGTCCGGACGCCGGGGAGGAACCCAATCCGGATCTGTTCCGGGATGCGTTGTTCTGCCTGACCCCGCCGGCCCAGGCCCCCTCCTGGGCCGTGGAGGCTGCGGCGGGGCTGGCCCATCGAATTGGCGCGCGCCCGTTCTTCATCGACCCGGTGGAGCATGACGGCTGGATGGCCGCTCTGGAGCAATTGCCCTCTCTGCTCGGGGCCGCCCTGCTGTCCGTGTGGTCGGCCGCCCCCGCTCGACGGGATATGCCCCAGGCCATCGGGGGCCGCTTCGCGCGGATCACGGCGGGTCTCCCGGATGCTCCCAGCGGACGGCTGGCCGCGACGGCGAATCGGGAATCCCTTCTTTACTGGCTGGATCGCCTGATGGAAACGCTGGGGCGTTTGCGGGAGGCGCTGGCAGGGATGGGAGATGAGGCGGCTTTCGAGGACCTTTTCCGCACCGCCAGCCAGACCCGGGACGCCTGGTTGAAGTCCCGACAGGAAAGCCTTCAGGCTTTGCCGATCCCGAGCGATCAGCCCGGCCTGCTGGAAACCATGCTGGGGCTCCATCGCCTTCGTCCCTCCCGGAAGCGATAAGGAATATTCGAGTGGAAGGGGAACCCTTACCCTGATCTGGAACCCTTCAGGTATGCGGGGCTGCCTAAGCAGCCCCGCATACCTGAAAATAAAAATAGACTCGCCGCGTCCTTTCATCCGAAACACCCCGGGGGCCTCATCGAATGCGGGTGTTGATGATCGCGCCGACCTCGTTCTTTAATGACTATGGGTGTCATGTGCGCATCCTGGAGGAAGCGAGAGCCCTCCAGTCCCTCGGGCTCCAGGTGAAGATCGTGACCTACTATAAGGGCAGGGATCTCCCGGGCCTGGATATCGTTCGCACGCCTCCCCTGCCGTGGCGTTCCCACTACGAGGTTGGATCCTCCCGGCATAAGATCGCCTTCGATCTCTATCTCTCCGGGACCGCGCTGATCACGGCGCTGCGCTGGCGCCCGCATCTGTTGCATGCGCATCTCCACGAGGGCGCGCTGATCGGGGTCGCCCTTCGGGCGCTGTTGCGGGTTCCCCTGATTTTCGATTTCCAGGGCAGCCTGACCGGGGAGATGATCGATCATCGCTTCCTGGACCCGGATGGGCCATGGTATCCGTTGATGCGACGGCTGGAGGTCTGGATCGATCAACAGCCCGATGTGATCCTCACCAGCACTGTTCACGGGGCTCGCCTGCTGATTGAGGCCTTCGGCGTGCTTCCGGCACGGGTGATCCCATTCCCGGATGCGGTCAACACGGAGGTCTTCCGCCCTCCTCTGCCGGCGGAGATCCCGGAGCTCCAGCGCCTGCGAGGCGAATGGGGGATCCCTCCGGAGCGCCGGCTGGTGGTCTACCTGGGGTTGCTGGCCCCCTATCAGGGCACGGATTTGCTGCTGCAGGCGGCCGCCCGCGTGGTCCGCCTCGACCCGCGGGTTCACTTCCTGGTCATGGGGTTCCCCGGAGAGACGCACTATATGGCCCAGGCCGCTGCCCTGGGGATTTCGGATCATGTGACGTTTACAGGGAAATTGCCCTACGAGCATGCGCCGATTTACCTCCGGTTGGGCGAGCTGGCGGTGGCGCCCAAGATGTCGGCCACGGAGGGAAGCGGGAAGTTGTTAAACTATATGGCCACCGGCCTTCCGGTGGTGGCCTTCGATACCCCGGTCAGCCGTGAGTTTATGGGTCGGGAAGGCTATTACGCCCGATTCGGGGATGCGGAGAGCCTGGCCGAGTGGATCCTGTATGCCCTTCACCATCCGGAGGAGTCGGTGGAACGCGGCCGACGGCTTCGGGCTCGGGTGGTGGCGCATTACAGCTGGAAGGCCGCCGGGCAGGCGCTGCTGGAGATCTATCGGGCGATCCGGCAGGGCGTGCATCCTCCAGCGTGGGCCACCACCTCGCCGCCAGGAAGAGCGAAAACCGAGGGAAAGCTGGGAGGCTGATCCTGTGGCCGAACCGCCGGCTCAATCCAAAATCCATAGGGGTTACGCAGTTGGCCCTCTTCCTCGGGTTTTGGGGGCTGAGGCGGGCGCCGAAGGCGCCCGCCTCAGCCCCCAAAAATAATTCTTCCCCCCTCCCCGCAGCCCGAAGGGCTGCGGGGAGGGGGAATAAAGGGAATAAAGGGGGGAGGGGCCCCTCAACTCCCCTTGGCCAGAGGTCAACTGCGTAAGCCCTAATCCATTAATGGGGATTTCACTCCGAAGGCCCCATGAGACAAACTTTTTTACTCTGTGAGGCGGAAAAGGGATGCTCCGCGGGATCTTGGAGTTGTGGCGTTACCGGGATCTGCTCTGGCTGCTCACCCTGCGGGATCTCAAAGTTCGTTACCGGAATTCGGTTCTCGGCGTGGCCTGGTCATGGATGAACCCTCTGCTGATGATGACGGTATTCACCGTGGTCTTCACAGTGATGAACCGGGGGCCGGCCAGCCTTCCTCACTTTCATGCCTTTGTCCTGGTTGGCATTCTGGCCTGGAACGCCTTTGCGATCTCCGTGCAGGGCGCTGCGGAGAGCGTCACCGCCAACGCCCCGCTGGTCCGTAAAGTCTATTTCCCCCGCGAGGTCCTTCCGCTATCGGTCGTCCTTTCGAATATGTTGAATTTTCTGATCTCCCTCCCTATCTATTTCCTGATCGCATGGCTTTCAGGGATCCGGCCGACGCCATGGCTTCTCCTTCTGCCGTTCACCATGCTGGCCCATGGGATGTTCACCGCCGGGGTGGCCCTTGCGGTCTCCGCCCTGAATGTATTCTATCGGGACACCGCGCATATCCTGCAGGTGTTGTTGCTGGCCTGGTTCTTCCTGACCCCCATCTTTTATCCGATATCGGTTCTGCCCCGCAACGCCTCGTTGCTCGGGATCTCGATCGACGTCTGGCTCTGGACACGGCGCCTGAACCCCATGGCCTCGATCATCGCTTCCTATCATGATCTCCTCTACTACGGAACGTATACGGCGCCGGAGTTTCTCGTGCGAACCATGGCGACCGCCGGGCTGGTGTTGCTTCTGGGCTATACGCTGTTCCGCCGGTTAAGCCCGCGCTTTGCGGAGGAGGTGTAAGGAGAGGATCGGGATGGGAAGCCTTACCGCCCGAAGGGTGGGGGTTAGGGGGAGTCGAAGGCCAGGGGGTGCCAGAGGCGGCCTCGCCCGCTTTCGGAAACCCGCATCAGGCGGCACCCAGCCGTTCCAGGGTGGGGGCGAGGGGCTCTCCAGCCCGGATCACCGCAACCGGGATGCCGGCGCTCTCCAGCATGGGGAGAACGTGGGAGCTGATCTCCGGCCCGCCAAAGGAGGCGGCCTCTAACACGATCGCGGCCACCCGGATCCCGTGGGCGTCCAGACTTCGGGCGACCATCGCCCATCGCGGATCGCCGGAGGGGGTGATCAGGATGAGGATGGAGCCCCGGGCCATGCGCAGCGCGTGGGATTGCAGCACCTGATGGAAGGGGATCTCGCCGTGAGCCCGCAGAAGCGCCAGCCCCTCTAAGATACGCTCCAGCTGCCCTTCCCCCCGATGGGGCGATAGAAGGAGCCGCCGTGAACCGTAAGCCAGGATCCCCACCATCCGCTCCCGCCGCAGAAGGTATGCAGTGAGCGAGGCGGCAAGGGCGATCGCGTATTCCTCGGTGGAGAGAGGGAGAAGCCCTGGCTTCCCGGTCAGCCACTCTTCTTCATCGCGATCCGGCTGATGGACGTGAACATCGGCCATCATATCGAGGACGATCCACACATCTGCAGCGGGCTCCTGATCGAATTCCTTCACCATGAAGCGCTCCCGCCGCGCTGTGGAGGGCCAGTGAATGCGATGGAAGGCGTCCCCGGGCTGATACTCTCGCACCCCGCCCGCGTTGGGGGTCACCTCAGGGGTCCGTCGCCGCGCGGCCTCGCTCCCCCGCCAGAAACCGGCAGGCAGGCCCAGCCGCCGGAGCGGGAGGATCGGCGGATAGATCAACACCTCGTCTGTTTCGGTCAACCGCAGGGTCGCCTCGAAGAGGCCGAAAGGGTCCGTTCCGATCAGGGTCAGCGGCCCGAGGCGATAAAGCCCCCGACGGCGACAGCGCGTCCGCACGGTCCACAGGCGCTCCCTTCCTCGCCCCAGGTTGTCCAGCACGAAACTGGCCCGGTGACCGGGAAGGGTGGAGCCATCCCGCACTTCCAGCCAGATCTTGGGGAGGAAACCGGTGTTCCGGAGGATGAGGGTTTCCTCGAAGAACCCTCCCACCGCATTGCGCCGGGAGCGGGGGATCCGTCGGATCTCCAGATCCCGCACCGCGCTCCAGGCCCAGACGAAGGAAACGATCAGCAGGGCGAGGAGCAAATAGGTAAGGTTGTACAGGATAGAGCGGCCGGTGATCATCGCGGCCAGGCCAGCGATGAGGGTCAGCAGAAGGAGGCCCCGCGCCCGAGGCCGCAGGGCCCATCGGAGGATGGGCCGCTCCGGGGATGGAGTCGGGGATCGTAGCCAGGAGGGAAACGCAGTCATGGGGATCGGACCTCCCAGGGCACGGTGGGGATGAGCTGGAGCTCACCCCGATAGACGCGAACCTGCCCGATGATCTCCACCTTTGCCCCCTTGGCTTTCAGGCGCTCCGGAACCATGGCGGCAACGTTCTCCCACAGGATCACCGGCAGCGCCCCGCTTTCATCACGCACGATCAGGCGCAGCCCGGCGGAGAAGCTCCCTGCCTCCACGACCTCTCCCCGGATCTGCACCCGCGTGCCCTGGTCATCGGGCGTCAGACTTCCGATGGAACGAGGGGGCGCATCCGGGCGTATCCCCTTCCGCACTATGATGTCACGACCTCGCGGGGGAAGCAACTCCCGCTCTCCCCGATACAGCGTCAGCACCCCGGTGGCCCGGATCGTCGCCCCCGGATAGAGTCCTTCCCGCCCCGGCAGCTCCGCCATCTGTCGATTCGGAATGAAGAGACGGAGACGGTGCCCGCCCTGCTCCAGGATCACCGCCCATCCGGCGGAGAAGCCCTGAAGGTCCGTCACCGTTCCCTCGACCGTCAGGTGAGTTCCCGGAGATAGGGCGGAAAGCTCGCTCAGGGGCCATGGCGTGGCGGTTGGACGCGGGCGAGGCGTTGGTAAGGGGGTGGGCGAGGGAGGGGGTGTCGGAAGTAGAGCGGAAGGGGCAGCAGGGGAAGGCGTGGGCGTCACCGCAGGGGTCTCCCAGCGCAGGTCCAGGGAGAGCTCCGGCAGGAGCACGGCTTCCCCGCGGATCCGCCGCAGTTTTCCCCATGCCTGAAGCCGGACACCGGTGGAGGGCATGGCGAGGAGGGCTGCCTGAAGTTCTCGGGAAAGCCGGATCTCGATCGTTCCCGTCTCGTCCTGGAGAGTCCAGTGGCTTTCGGCGCGCTGCAGAAGGACGCCTTCCACACCCACCCAGGTGCCATCCGGAAGATCGAGGGCCTGGGCGATGGGCCGGGGAGTCGGTGTCCACGGGATGAAGGCCCATCCTTCGGGATCGTCCAGCGTGACTTGAAGGGCATCCCGGTAGAGCCCCAGCGCGCCGGTGATCTGAAGCCCGACGCCCAGTGGAAGCTCTGGCCGCCCGGCCAGGGTTTCATACCAGGCCACATCCACCATCCCGGTCTCATCCTGGAGCCGGACCAGGGTCAGGCCGGCATAGGGGCGGCGCACGTTTCGGATCTGGCCGGCGATCTGGACCCGCGTTCCGATGGGGGCGGTGGGAAGCGCTCTTAGGGGGAGGGGAAGCGGCTCCGGTCGTTCGATGACCAGCGCATCGGGGGAAAGGATCTCCAGCATTCGGGAATCCGAGCTTTCCCGCACCCGTCCCTCGACCATCACCTGATCGGCTGTTCGGGGGATGCGTCCCTGGCGTTGCAGCACGGTGGCCACCGGGCCGGAAGCCAAGGCCAGGAGATCGGTCGTGCCATCGCTTAGACGGAAGAGGAGCCGAGGCCCATCCGGATCCCACCGGGGCGGCGCTGCCACTGTGCCATGCACCCGGACGTATCCGGTGGGGTTTTCAGACTGGAGCTCCAGGAGCGACAGGGTGGGCACAGGCTGGAGGCGGGCTTGCAGCCAGAGAGAAAGCAGCCCGGCGAACGCCAGGGCCAGAGCTCCCAGGACATGGCTTCGGGAGACACCTGGCGGGATATAGCGTGC
>JAEVEY010000034.1 GCA_016842045.1 Candidatus Thermoflexus sinensis
CCCCAAAATATTCTTAGGAGTTACGCAGTTGAAAGCTCTAAAGGTGGGACGGAATGGCCCCACCCCCCTTTCTCCCCCTTCCCCACGGCCCAAAGGGCCGTGGGGAAGGGGGAGAAAAATCCTTGCCCCCATGGGAAACGAACTGCGTAAGTCCTAATTCTTTTAGCCCTATCCCCCCTCACCATGGCTCTCTGAGCCATGGTGAGGGGGGATAAAGGGGTGTAGGGTCCTTCCACACTTTTCACAAGAGCTCCGGCCCGAATGGGGCCAGGCGGAATCGTTACGGGGAATGTTAAAATACAGGAGCCTCACGATTGACCGATAGTGCCTCTCCCCGGCAGGGATGATTTTCCCCTGGGAAACGGGGAGGGGCCTTTCTATGCTCCTCAGATCGAGATCATCCGTGTCAGTCCCATCCAAATTGCAGGGAGGAAAGCGATGAAGCGCCGTAACGGACACGGACAGTGGAAGATCCTGGGGCTTGGGTTTCTCCTCCTGGCGTTGATCGCCAGCGGGTGTGGGGGCGGCGCACCGGCAGGGGGCGCTCCAGGCGGGGGAGGCGCTACGCCGGTGGCCTTGAAAGGAAACCCCGAGAAAGGGAAGGAGCTCTTCCTGGGCACCTGCGCTTCGTGCCATGGACCGGACGCCAAAGGGCTACCGGGGTTGGGCAAGGATATGACCACCAGTGAGTTCATTCGGAAGCAGAGCGACGCCCAGCTGCTGGAGTTCATCAAGAGGGGGCGGCCGGCGACGGATCCGGCGAACACCACCGGGGTGGATATGCCGCCGAAGGGCGGCAACCCGGCCCTCACCGATCAGGATCTGGCCGATATCATCGCCTTCATCCGCACGCTCAATCCCTATCGGCCTTAAGAATGAATTAGGAGTTACGCAGTTGGTTTTCTCCTAAGGGTTTTGGGGGGAGTCGCGCGCCGAAGGCGCGCGACTCCCCCCAAAAATATATTGGGGTGGGGCCATTTTACCTCTTCTCGCGAGCCCCGAACCGCGTAACTCCTAAATGAATAAATATAGCGGCGGGGGCCGAAGGCCCCTGCCGCTTCGCCATTCGGCCACGGCGAGGTGGATGGGGGAGCCATTGGAGAGCGTGAAGAGCTTCTGGATGGAGCCCTCGCTGAAGGTCGGCTCCCTCATGAGGAATCCCCGCTCACCAGAAAGCCCCGGAGGCGGCCCATTCTGGCGCGCTGCAATGATTGAAGTGGTCAGCCTCCATCAGCGGGTGGTTTTTTGGCGACCGGGAGGAAGTGCTGGCTTTGCTGGGTTCTGGCACCGTCTATGTGGCGCGCAACTCTCTGACCTTGCGCCTTTCTGACAGCCGTTTGATCCGCAAGACCTCAGGCTGCTCCGGGGTCGCTGAGAGGAACCGGGCCGTTGCCGCCTGGGACGACATGGTTTACAATCTGGCGCGGCCCCGCCAGGCGTTACGGCGGAGGACCTTCGACAATCCTCGGCGCCGCTGGTGACCACGGACACCGGCCGTGGCGGCCGGAGGGACCTATCCTCCCCGGACGGTTAGAGGGCTCTTGACCGCTATGCCGCCTCCCCTGGTCGCCAGCACCGAAGAGGGAGGTTACCGGGCGGTCCCATGGGAGTTCACATGGGACCATCCGCTGGACCCGAATGATAGCGGACGGAAATGTCCTGGAGGAAAGGCGGGTGTCGCCCCGTTGACCCCCCGTGCTTCCCCCAGGGGATGTAGAATGCCGGAGATGTCTGGTCTCGCTCTTTCTTGCTGTCAGCCTGGAGAGCGCCATGAAACCAGAGATCGCGTTGATGATCGAAGGACAGAATGGCCTGAACTGGCCGCGATGGCAACGGATCGCCCGGGCCGCCGAAGATCTGGGGTTCTATGGCCTCTTCCGTTCCGACCATTTTACGAACCCCGATCCCCCCGATCTGGATGCGCTGGAGCTGTGGATTTCCCTGGCCTGGTTGGCCAGCCACACCCGACGTCTGATCTTCGGACCCCTGGTTACACCCCTTTCTTTTCGTCATCCAGTCCTCACAGCATGGATGGCGGCGGCTGTGGATGATCTCTCCGGCGGCCGTCTGATCCTCGGGCTGGGGGCGGGATGGCAGGTTCGGGAACACGAGATGTTCGGATTCGATCTGCTCCCACCTCGAGAGCGATTTCTCCGCTTCCGGGAGGGAGTGGAGGTGATCTATCGCCTGCTGCGCAGCGCAAAACCCGTGGACTTCCAGGGGCGGTTTTTCCAGTTGAAAGGCGCCACGCTGCGACCCCGTCCGCAACGCCCGGGCGGCCCGCCGCTGCTGATCGGCGGCAATGGGCTTCGCCAGACCCTGCGAATCGCGGCTCGTTATGCCGACGAATGGAACGCGGTCCTGGTCCCCCCGGAGCGTTTCCGGATGTTGAATATGCAGCTGAATGAATATCTGGCCCAGGAGGGGCGACCGCCTGAGCAAGTCCGCCGCTCCCTTATGACCGGGCTGGTGTTCGGCCGGGATCCGGAAGAGGTCCGCCGCAAGCGGAGTGGACGCTCCGAGGACGCCCTACGGGCCCGGGGGGTGCTGGTTGGGACCCCATCGGAGATCCGCGAGCAGATCGAGAACCTTGGCGAGGCCGGCGTGGAACGCCTGATGATCCAGTGGCTGGATCTGGACGATCTGGAAGGTCTGGAGCATCTGGCGCGAGCGGTGCTGGAGCGTTAAGATCATATATGAGGAACCATGCGGCTGATCTCCTCCGAGGAGTTTGAGAGGCTAAGCTGGGCGCCTTCAGCGTCCAGCCCCAAAAATAAACCTGAGAGGGACCGGTCCAGCCAGGGATCGCACTCAATCCGCACAGGGAGACGGCCCAACGCCTTTGTCGTCGTTATCGAGCTCCACTTCCATTTGTTTTAGCCCCCAGGGAAAGGGGTGAGGTGGATGCAATTGTGGGATCTGCGCGCCGGTCTTCAGGCGTTGCAGGCGCTTGGGCAACTGGCGGAACAAACCCGGACAGCCCTCGCCCGCCGGATCCAGGGGGAGCCGTTGCCAGAGAAGGCTCAGGCGACCCTCCAGAACGCCCTCGATCACCTCTCAGAGGTCCGGGAGGGGTTTATCCTCAGCCTGCGCACTTCCGCCGTTCCCTCCCTAACGGAATTGCGCGCTCTGGTCGAACGCGTCATGGTGGACTGGTCGGCCTGGGAAGCGGCGGGTTTCCGGTTCATGCCGGCTTTCGAGCTGGCGCGCCCGGGCGATCAGATCTTCTTTTTCCACCACGCCTATATTGCGATGGGAATTCTGCCTCGCCTGCCGGATTACGCGGTGACATTCCCCCACCAGCGCCGTCCCAGCTATGCGGACATCCCGGTGCCGGGCACGCCGGGAGAGGTGCTGGACCGGATTGAGGAGATGGAGCACGTGGTCTGGGTAGCCGAGAATGCAGATCTGGAAGCCGCCCCTGCGGATTCGGTGCGCCGGACCTATGCTTTCTTTGAGGCCAGCGCCTGGCTGGTGGCGACCGAGCTGGCCCGCTGGCTGGGACGACGCGGGTGGTCTTTGCTTCCCCCACAACAGGATGCGTAACCTGACAGGGCGAGGCTGCCTTTCCGGAAGCCCCACACATGCGGGAACCGGGGCCCCACAGCGGGCGGCTCCGTTTTTCAGGGCTCCCCCTGGAGACTCTTCTCCAGATCGATCAGCGTTGGCGCCCCCGCTGCCCCCATCCAGGTGCGGATCAGGCGCCCCTGCCCATCGAATAGCGCGAAGCCTGGGGTGAGCCGCAATCCATATGCCCTCCCGAAGGACCGCCCGGCCGGGCTGAGGGCCTCCACGTAGAGCACCCGCCCCTGACGCCACTCCCGTTCAATCCTGCGCACGGCAGGATGCAGGGAAAGGCAGCCCAGTCAGTAATTGGAGAACCAGTAAACCAGCACGGGCCGCCCGGATCGAAGGGCCGCCTCGATCTCCTCCGGCGAGGCGAACGGCTGGGACGGGCGGGTTCGCATGGAGAGCCAGAAAACCACCAGGGCCATCAGGGTCAAGACCCAAAGACCCCATCCGATCCACCCGGTTCGTCGGAGGAACAAAAAGACGCCCAGCCCCAGCAGCGCCACGCCGCCGAACACCAGAAACGAATGGCGATTCAGAAACTCCATATCCTCCCCCTTAACGCACAATAATCCGACGGCGAACCAGGGTATACCACTCGGTGATCCCCTCAAAACGATCTGCCGGCGCGTTGAACAGCGCCCCTACCTGGATCCCGGAGATCCGCTCATCCACAGCGAAGGTGTAAACCGGATAGAAGAGCAGGATCGCGGGGACCTTCTCCTGAAACAGCTCCTGGAAGCGCCAGTAAAGCTCCCGGCGACGGGCGATATCCAGAGTTCGACGGGCTTCCTCGATGACCTCGCTGATGTCCCGATCCCGGAACCCGCTATAGTTCTGCCCGGAATCCACCTGCGTCTCATGCCAGAAAGGATACGGGTCAGGATCGCCCGGGATCATCAGCTCCACCAGCGCGGCATCGAACCGATGGGGGGCCAGAACCTGCCCCACCAGGTCCCCCGGGATGGGATCCACATCGACCGCGATCCCAATCGCCCGCCACTGCCGGGCGATCTCCTGGGCGATGAGGTCGTGAAAGCCGTCGGCGCTCGCGGCCAGACGGAAGCGCAGGACCAGATCTCCCTTCTGCCGCACCGTCCCCCCATCGGGGATCACCCAGCCCCGCGCTTCCAGCAGGGCCCGCGCCTTCTCCGGATCGTATGGAACGGGTGGGAGCTGAGGATGATGGGCCCAGTGGCCGGGCGGAATCGGGCTGTTGGCGATCACCCCCTGACCGGACAGGAACTGATCGATCAGGCGCTGGCGATCCAGGGCCAGCCAGAGGGCTTCCCGCACTTCCCGATCACGGAATAAGGGGGAGGCGTGATTCAGCAGGATCGCCTGGTAGCTGGAGAGAATGGCCGAGAACAAATTCAGCGAAGGCAGCGTGCGGATCTGATCCAGATCCGAAGGGGAAATGCGGGCGACACCATGAACTTCCCCTGCTCGATAGGCCAGGAGGGCCGTGCGGGTGTCCGGGAAAATTCGGAATTCCACCTGCTCCAGCAGGGGTGGACCGCGGAAATAAGAGGGGTTGGCGGAAAGGACCACCCGCTGGATCCGGCCTTCCTCGACATGTACCGATGTCACCCGATAAGGGCCGGTGCCGATGGGATTCAGATTGAACGGATGGGTCGGGATCTGAGCAGGCGGCACATCGCGCAGGGAGTGTGCAGGCAGGATCCCAAAGGTCAACAGATCCGGGAAGAGCGCCAGTGGCTCCGGCAGCCGGAACTGCACCGTCAGGCTGTTCACCGGAACAACCTCGATGGATTGCCAGATGCGCGCGCGCTCAGGGGGTCCCGGCAGATCGGGCGATTGCAGCAGGCGAACGGTGAACAGGACATCTTCTGCGGTCAGCGGGGCTCCATCATGCCAGCGGACATTCGGGCGCAGGTAGAAGGTGTAGCGCAATCCATCTTCGGAGACCTCCCAGCGCTGAGCCAGGTCCCCTTCCGGCAACCCCTGTGCATCCAATCGAACCAGGCCACTGAAGATCAGACGGGCGATGTCCGCTTCCGGATCGCCGGGTTGGATCTGAAGCGGGTTCAGGGTGGCGATTGGACCTACCACTGCTTCTACATAATGTCCTCCACGTGCCGGGACCGTTTCCACGCCCGCCCGGAGGGCGAGGGAAGCCATCAGCGCTCCCAGACTGAGCGCCATGAGCAACACCAGGATCAGTGGGAGATAGAGCCCACGAGCCAGAGTGGAATAGCGGGGACGAGAAGCCATCACTGGATCCCTTTGCCTTCAAGGTGTCATATGCGCTGTTGCTCGTTGGGGTTTGAAGTGGTGGGGTGGACGGCGAAGCCGTCCACCCCACCACCTGATCCCCATGGTCAGCCGCGCCGTGGGATGCGGAAGGGAGCTCACCCGTGAGGCGCTGGACCCCCGCGCCCAGAATCGAGATCCTGTGGCAACCCGGGAAAGGATGGCCCGCTTCCGGATGAAAGCGGCGCAGCCCGAGACCTGAACGGAGTCCATAAATTGCGAAGCCGCGTTAACCGGTAGGAGTCCCGGTCACAATCACATTGACCACGGCCAGGACCAGAAAGAGAACCGCCAGGAAGATCGTGAGGTTGAAGACCGTGCGCTCCAACCCTCGACGCTTCCGGGGCACCCCTACATCTCCCAACCCGAAGACCCCTCCCAGCTGGGAAGATCCGGCCTGAAGCAGAATGATGGCGATCAATGCGATCGCCAGCAAAATCTGAGCGACATTCAGAGCGGTGATCACGCTCCTTCCCTCCGTATCAGAATTCCCGTTCATGATAACCCAGGTTGCGATCTGGATGTTTCGCCCATAGAGTTGCCCTCTGCCTGAGGAGAGTCCAGGGATCCCTCCCTCCGTTTACTTTGGGCTGGCGGGCGTCGAAGGCACCCGGCCCAGCCCCCGAACGAGACCCTTATCCCGGTGGCCCCTGGGCCGCCCGGGCGGCTCCACCCCCTTCCAGGAGCCCGGGAGAGCCTGCCAAATGGTAAGGAAGCAGCCAATTTATCTAAAGTCCAAAGATTTAAAAAGCGAGTAATAAATAATTATATCCCAATCTTTGGTCTCTTTCACAACGCAGGGTGGCCGGCCTGCTTACGCAATTCTTATGCGGGCCTCCTAAGATCATGAGTGGCCTCCAGAGGATCGCTGTCTGAAGGAAACGATCGGGAACACGCCTCCGCCACCGCGCACCGGGTGGGTTGCGCCTCTGACTGCCGCTCCCTGTCTTGCAGGACTCCGCCCGTTGGAAGGACCCGGGCCCTGGACTCCGGATGAACGGGCTTGTTTGCTCCCGCAAGGGCGTTGGAAGGGGCGAGGTCACTTTCGGTGACCGCACTTACCCCAAGCGGTAAGGGGTAGTGTTTTCCAGGGTAACGGATCCCCGGTCCCTACGGCCCGAAGGGCCGTAGGGAGGGACATAAAAGCGGATCACGGACCACGTGAACGCTACCGCGATGAGGCAGATTGCCTTGTTCGGTTGTGATCCTGGTGGTGCCCGCTCGGGTTCCACGTTTGCCCCTCCCCACACCGCGAGGCGGTGTGGGGAGAGGGGTAGGAAGGAGGGGCCGTTCCGCTCCGCTATCTGGCTTCCGGGGGCGCAAGCCCTGCCGGGAATCCACGGTCAGGAGGGGAGAGCGATGCGGACATTACAACGCTCCTCCTACATGCGGAATGTCCGGCTCTTCCTGGTCGCTCTGGCGCTGCATGGGTTGAGCAGCGCCATCTACGGGCTCTGGCTGAATCTGCATCTTCTGGACCTGGGGTATTCCCGGGGAATCATGGGCGTGCTGAACGCCCTGCCTTCCGCCATCGCCCTTGGGATCGGCCTGCCGGCCGGATGGTGGGCCGATCGCGTCGGCCGTCGACCGATGCTGATCCTCGGGGGCCTCCTGATGGCGATCGGAACGGTAGGGGTCGGTCTGGGGATCTCCCCGCTGTGGGTGGGCCTTGGGGTCGGCCTCATCGGAACCGGATACAGTCTTTTCTTTATCGTCTATGCGCCGTTCCTGACCGAGAATGCATCAGGGGCGGAGCGCACCCGTCTGTTTGCCCTTTCCTCCGCCATCCTGTTCTGGGCGGGGTTCCTGGGCGAGTGGATCGGCGGCGCGCTGCCCGATCTCTTTCGGACCTTTGGGCCCGTGGGCCCCACGATCTACGCCGGGCCGATCCTGCTCACCGCGCTTCTGGACTTCCTGGCCGTGCTTCCACTTCTTGGGATCCGGGAGGTCCCGCGTGCGTCGCCTCGGACTTCGCTGGCCGGATGGCGGACACAGGCCCTGAGGGATCCGATTGTCCCCATGGCGATCCCGAACCTGTTGCTGGGAGCAGGCGCTGCGCTGAGCATTCCCTTCCTGAACGTTTACTTCCATGAACGTTATCAGCTGGATGATCAGACGCTGGGCGTTTTATTTGCGCTGACCTCCGCGGTCACCGGGTTCGCCACATTGCTGGCCCCGGCGATCGCGCGATGGATCGGCCGAATCGCCACGGTCACGCTGACCCAGGGGCTCTCCATCGGGTTCCTGATCGGCATGGCCCTCACGGATCAGGCTCATCTGGCCGCGCTGGCCATGGTGTTGCGGGGAGCCTTGATGAACATGGCTTCCCCCCTCTATACGGAGTTCTGTATGGAGCAGGTCCCGGCAACCGGACGGGCCGCCGTAAGTGGGATCCTGAACCTGACCTGGGAGGCCGGGTGGATGATCGGGGCCGCCCTCTCCGGCTTCCTCCAGCAACAATACGGGCTGGTTTCGATGCTCCTGTCTACCGCTGCGTTATATGGGGTGGGGACCCTCTATCAGTATCTGGCATTCGCTGCCCGCGATCGGGTTGCTGTCGCTTACGGGAAACAGGTCTTCCGAGGGCAGATCTCGTAGAGAGTGTCTGAGAATTTGGGTAGTGTTATGGTCCGCTTGGATGCTCCTCCCTCTCCACGGCCCTTCGGACTGTGGAGAGGGAGGATCAAAAGTATTCCCGGGGGACCAAAACCCCAAATCAAATCTGGAAGGAGCATTAGTGCTTCGTCCAGATTTGTTTTGAGGATATAAGACGGTGTGGGCCAATGGCCCCACCCCAAAGAGATTTTGGGGGCGAGCCGGGCGCCGAAGGCGCCC
>JAEVEY010000193.1:0-1804 GCA_016842045.1 Candidatus Thermoflexus sinensis
ATCGCGCGGGCTTCCTGCGATCCGTTTCGTCCGTGCGTTGTCGTCCCCACCTTCCCCGGGAGGGCGCTTCAATGGTGAACGACAAGATCCATGCGGCCTTCGCGGATTTCGATCGGATTCATCAGCTGATCGAACGCGCAGCAGCTCGTATCATCCGCACCCTGGATCTTCCCCCCTGGCTGGAATTTGACGACCTTATGCAGGAGGGCTTCCTGATGGCCTGTGAGGCGGCCCATCGCTGGGATCCTCAGCGTGCTCGTTTCACCACCTACCTCTACCTTCACCTGGATTTTTTTCTGCGCCGTGCGATTCAGCGTCGCCTGCCTGCTCGATGGGAGCGCTCTTTTTCGGACGAGGATGAGGATCAGCTGGAATCCGAGCAGGATTCTCTGGAAGAAGTGGAAATCCAGCACACCGTTCATTCGCTGCTGGGCCGATTGAGAGACGAAGCGCCGCTGGCCTTTGAGGTTCTGACTCGTTTTTATGGGGTGGGGAATCAAACCGCTCGATCCCTGAGAACGATTGAGCGCGATCTGGGGCTGCGTCGAGGGGAAGGGGAGCAATGGCTGAGAGAGGGATTGCTACGCCTCCGGAACATGTGGATGGAGGATCTTGCCTGGCAATCTCCGGGAGAGGCGAGGGAGAGGATGGAGCAGGGGTCCATGGTTTCCAGAGGGGAGGGAAAGATCCCGAGATCCAGGGATGGGCGCTGTCTATTATCTTTATAAAACCAATCATTTGGGAGGACCCCCATGGGCCGCATTTACCAAGTAGATTACGAGCGAGCCTTCACGCTCTGCGCGGATCTGGAGCGGATCCTCGGCGAGATGGAGGGCCAGGTGGCGGCGCTGCGCGGGGCGATCGAGCCCCTGGAATCGGGCTGGGTCCCTCACGGGGCGATTGCGCGGGCCCACGGGGAGACGATCGCCCACCGCGCCCGCATGGATTTGAGTGAGAGCCGCGCGGCGATCGCCGCACTGCGTCAGTCGTTGCATTCCCTTAAAGCGCTCGAGGAAGAGCAGGCCCGACGGATGCGTTCCGCCCGCGCTCGATGAACCTTCAAAACGGAGGTACGCAATGCCGGTCAGCCGCTTTGATTACGATGCGATGCTGGTGATCGCCAGAAGGATTGAGCAGTATAGCGCCGAGTTAGAAGCCTATCTGGAGCAGGTTCAGGCCTCGGCGCGAGGCCTTGAAGCGCGCTGCCGCTCGCCCTTCGTGGAGGCGCTGCAGGTCCGGAGCGGCGAGTGGATTCAGGGAGGGCAAGAGCTGGCTCGAAGCCTCAAGGCTCTGGGGAGCGATCTGGCCCGCATCGTGGAGGCCCAGCGGGCCGCCGAAGAACGGGAGGGTGCGCGTTTCGCCCAGCTTCCCGAATGAGGAAGCGCATGTTTTCCCTTCCTTGCGGATATGGCCTCAACACGAAGCCTTTGATGGGCATGGGTGGGCGAGCCCTTCGAGGGAGGGGCTGAAGGGGTGCCTCCCGAACGGCTTGCAGTCCAAAACCCTGGTGATTCATCTCACTGAGGGAGGAAACCATGAGTTACGATCCGCCTGGCATGTCCGGGTGGCTGATCCACGACCATGAGGCGATCCAGGCCTACCGCCGGGTTCTGATGGACGAGCGGCCGGAGCAGATCCTGGCCGGATTGTCGACGGCGATCCAGAGCGAGCTTCCATCTATTTGGTCGGGGGAGGCGGCTCAGGGCTATCTCGAGGAAGCATCGCGACGCCTGGAGCAGTTCCGGCGCTGGCTGGACGTGCGACGGTATCTGGATGAGCGGATCGCGGCGGGCGAGGCGCGGAT
>JAEVEY010000193.1:3087-6756 GCA_016842045.1 Candidatus Thermoflexus sinensis
TCGATTGCAGCACGAACGCCTGTTCCCACGAGGCGACCGGTTGCGACGGCTTCCCCGACGGCCCGGCCTATGCTTCCGCCTCCTTCTCCGACGCCTTCAGGGGCAGCACCTTTCCAGCCTCATCCTTTCCCCGATGGTTTCTCAACCGAAGGGAACTGGATCGCGCTGGAGGTGGAAACTCATACCGATGCCGGGTCGTCCCTGGACCGGAAGTGGCTACGCTCGGATCTGTGGTTCACGGATGGCCAGCGATGGCTGGGGCCGATTCCGCTCGGGGAATCGGAACGCCGGGAGCTCCGGGATGCTTTCTGGCGACGCCAGGGAGAAGAGCTCCAGCTCTGCGCGGATGTGAATGGCCGTCCGATGTGTGTCCCGGCTCCATCGGGGGTCGCTCCCAGCGCTCCGGCCAAGCCATCGGTTCGGGTGGAGTCCTGCGCCGAGGGAGGGGCGATCTGTGCGACCGGGCCAGATGGTTCCACGCGGATGGTTCCCCTCCCGACGGATCTGAGGGAGTCCTGGGCGGTGGAGCCGCTCTGTGTCTCCCAGGGGCGGTGGGTGCTCACGGAGGTTTTCTTCCGTCAGGAGGAATCAGACGCGTCGGTGCCCAGCATGTTGCATCAGGTGGATCTGGGGACTGGAGCCTTTGAGCGGATCTATCGGGAAGGCCATTCGGACGTGAGGGCCCAGCTGGAGGAATTCCAGCGCCTGGGCGTCCTGCCGAAATGGATCTACGGGGTATACGATCCTCACCCGATCTATGATCTCCGCACCCTGGAGGTGAAGAGCTGTTCCCCGGACGCGCGGTTTGCTCTGATCCACTTCGGAGGCGGGATGCTGGATAGCGTGGATTCGGTATGGGTTGTCCGGATTGAGGATCGCGCCCTCTATCCGCTTCCCGGACAGGCGGCGCAGTGGGTTCGACCGGAGGGAGAGGCTGCCCGTTAAGCGGAGATGGGGTGCCATAGGTCTTCTGGGCTGGGAGGGATGCCTTCGGCATCCCTCCCAGCCCGCAGATCCAGGGGGAAGGTCTCTGAATCTCCCCGGGCAAAGGCCAACTGCGCAAGTCCCGTAATTTCGTGGGAACAGGAATCCCGAGGGAGCGAAGGGAAGATGTTTCCGGAGCCCCGGATCGAAGCCCTAACATCGGAGTCCGGCCCGGCGCGGGAGATCCCGGCCCATCTCCTGGAGGAGATGCGGGCGGATCTGGCCCGTCTCACCGGGGGGAGGCCCGCCAGGCCCCCCGACGCCCTGCGGGTGGCCCGGGAGCGCCTGGGCCCCGGCGCCCGCCCGGAGGAGCTGGCCCGGGCGGCCCTGGAGCTGCTGGATCTGGGGGAGCTTTACGATCGGCTGGCCGATCCCGCCGTGGAGGATATCGGCCTCCAGCACCGCCGCTATGTCTACGTCTACCGCCACGGCCGCTGGGAGCGGGGGAGAGAGATCCGGGACCCGGACCGCCTGTGGGCCGGGCTCCGGAGATTGTGCGAGGCGTTCGGCATCCGCACCCCGAACGACATCAAGCCGGCCGCCGAGGGCTCCTTCTCCCTGGATCTCCCGGATCCCATCGGCTTCCTCACCGTCCGCGTCTCCTGGAGCGAGCCCCCGCTGGTCCCTTCCTCCTGCCTCACCCTCCGCCTGGCCCGGCCGGGCCGGGCGCCGGACCTGGAGCGCCTGGTGGCGGAGGGGGTCCTCTCCCCGGAGGCCCGGGATTACCTGGTGGGGGTGCTGGATCGCCGGGGGACGCTGGTGATCGCCGGACCCACCGGCTGCGGCAAGACCACCCTGGCCCGGGCCCTGCTGCGGGTGGCCGCCAGCCGGTTCCGCTTAGTGGTGATCGAGGACTCCTATGAGCTGATGATCTTCTGGGACGGCCGCCCGGAAAGCGATCCGGGCAACGTCCTCCACAAGCTCACCCGCCCGAAGCTCCCCGGGGAGGACATCGTGCCGTTTACGGCCTTCGATCTCATCGTGATGGCCCTGCGGGAGCGGCCGGACGGGATCGTGGTAGGGGAGGCCCGGGGGCCGGAGGCCTTCGAGATCCTGCGGGCGGCCAACACCGGCCACGGCCCCCAGGTGACCACCCTCCACACCGACAGCATCGAGCGGGTGTGGTCCCGGTATCTGCAGATGGCCCAGAGCCACCCGGAGGCCCGGGACCTGCCCCACCGGACGGTGGCCATGATGTTCGCCGAGGCGGTGACCGCCGTGGCGCTTCTGGCCTACCGGGAGGAGGGCGGGGAGATGCGGCGGTTCGTGGAGGCCATCGCCGAGGTGCTGCCGGAGATCGAGGGGGACAGCGACCGGCCGGTGCTGCGGACGATCTTCCTCCGGGAGGACGGGCGCCTGGTCCCGGCCTCCCGGCCCATCCGGCGGGGCTTCTCCGCCGAGGAAATGGGGCTGGAGCGCCTGCCCTGGCGGGGCGGCGCCCACGTGTGGTAGGGGCGCGCAAACCGGGGCCTGGATGTGAGGCCCGAAGGGCCAGGAGAGGGACGAGAAACCCCATGTCCCGGCGCCAAAGCCGCGGGCGCTGACGCGCCGGACCACGAGGAGCCGGAGGCCCCTCCATGGCCGCGCTGGCCGTGCTGTTGGGAGCGATCCTGTTCGCGCCGGAGATCCCGACGTCCGTGAAGATTGGGGCCATCGGGCTCTTCCTCCTCCTGGCCCTCCGGCAGCGGGGCTGAGATCGGATTCCGACAGAAGGGAGAAGCGGAGGTCGGAATGGGAGACGCGATCGCCATCCTGATCGGCGCCATCGTGGGGGCGGGGGCGCTCGGGGCCATCGCCCGCCCCCGGGAGCAGCTGCTGGCCCTGCAGGGGCTGCGGGAGATCCAGGGGCGGCTGGGACTGGAGGGAATGCTGCGGGCGGCGGGGATCGACATGCCGCCGCTCCTTTTCCTCCAGTTCGCCGCCCTCTGGGGCGCCGGGGGGTTTTTCCTGGGGCTGGTCCTGGGCCTGGGCCTGGTCTCCGCGGTCATGTTCGGGGTTTTCGGGCTCGTGTTCTACTACATCCGGGCCCGGGAGCAGGCGGCGGAGCGGCGGCTGCGGCTGGCCATGGAGCTGATGGTCTTCCTGCGGGGGGTGGCTGGGGGCCTGCGGGCGGGCCTCCCCCGCTCGGAGGCCGTGGCCCGGGCCAAGGAGCTGGCCGGCCCCCTGGCCCGCCGGGCCGTCTCGGATCTGGAGGGGCGCCTGGACCGCGCCGGGGCCAGCCCGGAGGCCCGGGAGGAGGCCATCTGGGCCTGGGCCCGGGATTACGGCCACCCGGTGGTGACGGCGACGGCCCAGGTGTTAGGGGTGCTGGCCACCGGCGGGGCCGGGATCCAGGATCTGGTGGCGGCGATCTCCGAGAGCCTGGACCGGATCCGGCGGATCCTGCAGGTGGCCCGGGCGCGGGGGCGGGGGATGCAGAACCAGATCTACATGATCATCGCCATGAGCGCGGGGGGGCTGGTGCTCCTCACCTCGGCCGCCCCGGAGTTCCGGGACCTGCTGCTTTCGAACCCCCTCAACCCCGTCCTGGTGGTGGGGGGGTGGTTCGGGGCGCTTCTCGCCTCGGAATACATCATGGACCGCTACTTCTCGATGGAGGAGACGGTGGGGATCGCCCGGGGGAGGGCCGGGCTCATCCCCCTGGACCGCTACGGGAACCCCATCCTGCCGGAGGGATAGGCCATG
>JAEVEY010000193.1:7174-8473 GCA_016842045.1 Candidatus Thermoflexus sinensis
GAGCGGGATCCGCTGGACCGGGGGAGGACGCTCCCGGAGTGGCTGACGCCCCTCTATCCGATCCTGTGGCCCGTCCTCACCTCCCTGGAGGGGGTCGGGGTGGTGAAGGGAAGCCTCCCGGAGCGGATCGCCCGCTCGGGCTACACGCCGTATGCCACCGTGTCGGCGGTGTGGGCGGCGCGGCTGCAGGGGATGGCGGTGGGAGTGGCGGCGATGGTGGCCGGGGCTTTGCTCTCCGGGATGGCCCTGGGGACGCCGGTTCCGGGGGTGATCGCCGGGCTGGGGGTGGGGCTCTACGGGCTGATCGCCCCGGACCGGGAAATAGAGGGGGCGATCCGGGAGCGGCGGCGGCGGTTCCGGGCCAACATGCTGTTAGTGATCGCCACGGCCCGGGGGTTCCTGCGGGTGGGGCGGTCCTTCGATGACGCCTTCTCCCGGGCGGCGGCCGGGGAGGGGGTCTTCGCCAACTGGGTGCGGTTCCTGATCGCCCGGCACAACAGCGTGGGGATGGCGGCCCTGGAGGAAGGGCGGCGCCACGCCCCGGACCCGAACGACCCCTACCTGGTTCGCTTCCTGGACCTGGCGCGG
The DNA here is from genome assembly GCA_016842045.1 of Candidatus Thermoflexus sinensis. GTDB lineage: Bacteria > Chloroflexota > Anaerolineae > Thermoflexales > Thermoflexaceae > Thermoflexus > Thermoflexus sinensis. Next base: position 7,763 of record JAEVEY010000193.1, read on the forward strand.
CTGGCGTGGACGGGCGGGGCGGGGATGGACACGGTGTTGGAGGGGCTGGTGCAGGATCTGTCGGCGGACATGGAGCAGGGGATCTCGGAGACGGTGACCACGGTGGAGCCCCTGGTGTTAGGGGCGGGGATCCTGGCCATCGCCGGGTATGTGCTGGCGGTGCTCATGCCCGTCTTCTTCGGGAGCGAGGCCTTCCTGGGGTTCTGACTTCGGGAAAGCCCGCTGGGGCCCTCTGCTCGGGCCTCCGGCGGTTTTCCGGCATCCACTCCATCCGGATGGAGGTGAACGATGGTTCAGGAGCTTCGCGCGTTCCTGTTAGACGAAGAGGGGGCCTCCCTGGTGGAGTTCGCGCTGCTTTTCCTCTTCATCGCCGTGGTGGCGGCGCTGGCCCTGCCGGGGGTGCGCCAGCGGATCCTCAACGCCTTCCGGATCGGCGGCGAGAAGATGGATGAGGCCACCGGGGCGGCCTCGGGCGGGCAATAAGGAGGGGGGAGGGGACGATGCGGCGGCGGGGATGGCGGCGGGACCAGCGGGGGCAGGGGCTGGTGTCCTTCGCCCTGGCGATGGTCCCCTTCTTCCTGATTCTCCTCTACCTGCTCTACAGCGGGGCCTACGCCATCTTCTGGAGCGTGCACAGCCGCCAGGAGGTCGAGAAGGCCCTGCAGGCGGCCGCCTACAGGGGCCTTTCCTCCGAGATGACGGGGGGATGGC
>JAEVEY010000006.1 GCA_016842045.1 Candidatus Thermoflexus sinensis
ATCTGGCCGCCCGCCTGGGCCTTCGGATCGATGAGATCCGGGTGGTCGAGGCGCGGGCGGTGACCTGGCCGGATAGCAGCCTGGGGTGCCCGGAGCCCGGACGGATGTATCTGCAGGTCCTCACCCCTGGCTATCGGGTGATCCTGGAGGCCCAGGGGCAGCGATATGCTTACCATGCTGGGCGCGATGGTACCCCCTTCCTGTGCCCTCCCGATCGGGCGCGGGAGCCGGTGGAAGGAGGTGATCTATAGCGCCCTGTCCCGCAAGGCTCGGATATGTATGGGGATAACAAGCTGGGCCTCCAGATTGGGGGAGCCGCCTATCCACACCACGCTAATTCCCAACCGGACGCCGGACAGAGTCAGCAGTGCGACTGGCCGTCCAGGCCCTCTCATCATGCGAGGCAAGGTTCTTCTCCCTCTCCATGGGGAGGGAGAAGGAAGAATCTTTCTGGGGGTTAAGTTGAGGGCCTTTGGACCCTGGCCCAACCCCTGAAAACCTTAAATGAAAAACGGACAAGAGGTTATCCAGTGTGTAGCTCTTTGTCTATTCGTTAACCAGCCACACCGCACTTGTCGCCGGGAGGGTGAGCGTGTAAGGCTGCCCCGTCTGAGCAGGCGGGAACGTGCGGCCACTGAGGAGGTCCCTCGGCGCGGATGATGTAAATGGAAAGGCGGAGAGCGTAATGGAGAGAGGTTGATTGGAGAAGTTAAAGAGCGCCACGACCATCTGATCACCGGCCCGGCGAATGAATCCCCAGGCTCCCGACGCGGAAGCAGCAAGATCCAATACCGCAAAGTCCCCCTCGCGCAGGGCAGGCCTCTCAGTTCGCAAGCGGATGAATCGTCGATAGGTATTCAGCAAGGAATCAGGATCCTGCTCCTCCTCTTCCACCGAGATCCCATCCCCCGGGCGGTTCCAACGGTCGGGCGGGCGGAACCATGTGGTCTGGCCCGGCCCCTCACCGGAGGCATACCAGTCCATGGGCTCCCGGCGATAGTTATCCCATGCAGGGGGCCCTCCCTTCTGCCCCAGCATCCCGATCTCCTCCCCGTAGTAGATCATGATCGGCCCGGGCAAAGCGCTCAGGAAAGCCGCAGCCAATCGCAGGCGGGCCGGATCCTGCCCCACCTCGGTCGCCAGACGGTTGGTGTCATGATTGGACAAAAAGCGAACCGCCAGGCCTTGAGGCGGAAAGAACTGGGCCTCTTCACGGAACAGAGTGGCGAGGAGCACAGGATCGCTCTGGCCGGAGAGCACGCCATCGCCATTACGGTTAGGATCGCCCAGCATGAGGTGATAAAGCGGGAAATCGAAGAGGGCATCGAATTGATCCATGAACGATTGGCTGAGGCGGGAAACGCTCCGCACCCAGACTTCGCCCAGCAACAGGGCATCCGGATTCAATGCCTTCACCTCGCGACGCAGGGCCAGAAAGAAGCTCCTCGGCGGGAAAGTGGCATTGTCCACTCGAAAGCCATCGATCCCCTGATTCAACCAGAAGCGGGCCGCCTGAGTAAGATAATTCACCACCTCCGGGTTGTAGTGGTTGAAGCGGGGCATGGCCAGGACGCCGTCGAAGCTCAAATAGCGGGTATGGGCCTCGTTTTGCCAGATGAACCAATCGCTGTAGCGAGAGGCCGGGTTGCCAAAGGCATCCCGGAAATAGGGATGCTGGTTGGAAAGGTGGGAAGGGACGAAATCCAGAAGCACCCGGATGCCTCGGGCGTGGGCTGCTTCCACCAGGAGCCGCACATCTTCCACTGTGCCGTATTCCGGGCGAACGGCGAAATAATCCATTACATCGTAACCGTGATCCGACGGGGAAGGATAGATCGGCGTCAACCAGATGGCTGTAATGCCCAGAGACCGGAGATAATCAAGACGCCCGATGATCCCCTGCAGGTCCCCAATGCCATCACCGTTTGAATCAGCGAAGGAACGCGGGAAGATCTCATAGAGAATGGCGCTCCGGAACCAGGCTGGCGTCGCATAGGGGGGAAGCGTGGAGGTAGCGGTAGGGGTCGGACTTATGGCCTCGGTGGGGGTCGTAGTGGGGATGGGGAAGGCAGTGGGCGTAATCGGCCGGGGGATCGGCCGGCACGCCCAGCCGGTCAGGATCACGAAAGCCATGAGAAACCAGCGTGTTGCACGCATCGATCACACCCCCTCTTCAGGCGATCAAGGCTCCGCTCTTCGGCGAAAGATTTACTTCGAGAGCGCCATCTTGAACACGAAGTGTAGAGCCATTGAGCCAATCCTGAGGCATCTTGACCCAGGCTTCTCGAGGTAAACGGATCCAGCGTGGTTGGGAGCTGAGATTAACTGCCACGCCCACGGACTCCTCTCCCAACGTGCGAAGGTAAGCATAGGTCCCGGCTTCCGCATCCAGATGAACGAGGCGGCGAACGCCATAGCGTAGGGCTGGGTGGGCGCGTCGCAGGGCGATCAGGCGGCGGAAGTATTCACACAGCGCAGAGTTCGGAACATCTTCCCAGCGCATCGGCTGGCGGGCTTCGCTATCAAAGCTACGCTCTCCCTGATGGACAGGCTGCTTCTGAGTCATGCCGACTTCTGTACCGTAATAGAGAATCGGAGGGCCGGATAACGTGAAGAGGATCAGCGCTGCAATTTTTAGAGCATCCACATCATTCCCGGCCAGGAACAGAAAGCGATCCATATCATGGTTGTCCAGAAAGGCCGGTCGGCAAAAATTCGATGGGAAATAGGTCTCGTGGGCAGCGAGGAAAGCCTCGAAGCGTGCCAGATCCCACTTCCGGCGGGCAAAGGTTTCTCGTAACGCCCAGGCGAGCAGGAAATCCAGCGTCCCATCCAGTACGCCCTGGAAGGTCTTCTGGAGGGCAGCGGTGTGCACCACCTCGCCGAACAGCCAGCAGTCCGGCCGCACAGCCCGACATGCCCGACGGAAATCGGCCCAGAAATCCCGCGGCGGCCCCTGGGCGAAATCCAGGCGATAGCCGTCAACGCCTTGTTCTAGCCAGTATTGCGCGCACTGAAGGAGATAGTTTCGGGCCGGCCCGGGTCGAAGGTTCAATTTCGGCATGCTCCTGACGGTGAAGAACATCTCATACTCATCCGGCCACCGGCGCCAAACGTACCAATCTCGATAAGGACTTTGAGGATCTTCACGAGCTGAGATAAATGTGGGATGGAGATGAGACCAGTGATGGGCTACGAAGTCCAGAATCACCCGAATGCCCCGTGCATGGGCCGCTTCTATCAATTCGCGGAAGTCCGCCAGAGTTCCCAGGCGAGGTTCGATCGTATAAAGATCCGTGGCATCATAGCCGTGATAGGAGGGGCTGGCGAAGATCGGGGACAGCCAGATGGCATTGCAACCCAGATCACGAATATAATCCAGCTTCTGGAGCACTCCTCGTAGCGTCCCTCCATAGAAGCCGGTGGGTTTCTCTGGATTCTGCCATGGACGACCATCCCCCGGATAGAACCGGTCCACAAAGATATGATAGACCACCGCATCCCAAGCCCAATCCGGCACAGGGTCGTCATCCACCCAGAGCGCGAAATCGGTGGCCTCCTCGGCGGTGAGGGCCTGATTATCTGCGAAGATCCATCGATCAGTCCCGGCGATCCGTGCAGCCAGATGATAGCGGATCATCGTTCCAGCAGGCTGGGGGGGCAGGGTGACGGACCAATGACATACATAGCCCCACAGCAAGCTATCCCATTCCACCCTATCCCGCCGGAGGGGGAGAACGTGGGCGCCTTTCCCGGCCGGATCTGAGTCATCCGTTGTAAACAGGCATATCGCTTCCTCGTATGGGAGCGGGCCAGCAGTCGTCAGATGCAGAGTAATGGGTCGGTCTGGCTCGGGATCCAGAGGAACCGCCCGATGGAGGTGCTGAACACCCAACCGGTTCTCTTGATACAGTGTTAGGCGCTGGTCCAGCTCGGTCAGAGTTCCGAAGATGCGATCTTCGATCTCAGGGATTGGGAAAGGAGGCTGGCTCATCCATGTTCCCCCTGAATCACAGTAATCTCCCTCTTCGGGTTAAAAGCGATGACCAGCTGGACAGGCTCCTCCCCCAGCCCAAGGAGCTGCAGGGAGGAGGAAATCGTTTTGGGAGCTGGGCCGAAGGTCCCCAGCCCGGCTCCCAAAGCCTTCTTCGTCGGGAAGCGACTGGACTTCATGGACCATGAAATGCTGATCCCCACGAGACCGGGAGACGATCGGATTCGCTGACATTCTGCGGAAACAGGGGTTTCAGGAGTGGGACCATCCCGCCCTGTCGAGCGGACTCCTCCCGGCATGGCTTTTGAAGGTTTTGTCAGGTGGTTCCGAGATTCAGCCTTTTACGCCTCCCAGGGTGAGCCCGGCTTCAAAGAAACGCTGGAGGAAAAGAAAGACCAAAATCGTGGGGATGGCCATTAACACGAATCCCGCGGCGAATTGGCCCCATGGAATGCTGACACTGTTAGCCAGGCTATAGAGGGCTGGGACCACTGTTTTCATATGATCCGGGGCGGGCACGATCACCGAGGCGAGGACGAAGTCCCCCCAAGCTCCCAGGAAAGCCAAGAGGGCTGTCACGGCAAGGGCCGGTCGCGCAAGAGGTAAAGTGATTCGCAGGAAAGCCTGGATCGGATCACACCCATCAATCATGGCGGCTTCTTCGAGGTCGATCGGAATGGTATCAAAATAACCTTTCAAATTCCAGGTGCAGAACACCAAGGCTCCGGCAGTGTAAGCCATCACCAGACCCAGATGCTTCCCGAAAAGACCGAGGGCCGTCAAGATCAGCGCCACAGCCACCAGCGAGAGAACCCCCGGGAAGGCCTGGATGGCTAACAAGAGGATGAGCATGAACTCTCGACCCCGAAAGCGAAAGCGCGAGAAGGCATAGGCTGCTGAAGTCGAAAGCAAGAGAGCCCCCAGGGTCGTCAGCCCCGCAACATACAGGCTGTTCCGGATCCAAATCAGAAACGGCCGGTCGAAAAGCAACGTCTGGTAGTTCTCAAACGTCCACTCGGTGGGGATGAACATTCCCAACAGATTCAAAGTGTAGAGCCGGTCCCCGATGCGGCCGGAAGCCAAAATGGCGAACCAGATCGGATAGAACGCGAAAAGGGCGGCGAGGGTCAAAACCAGATAACTCACGATAAGAACTACGGGCTTGGTTCGCCGGTTCATTCGTAAGCTCCTTTCGTAATGCGGGTCAGGCGAAGGCTATAGAGCGTAGCCAGGAACAGCATGCCGAAGATGATGACCGCAAAGGCGGCTGCGCGGCCATAATTCTGAAGCTGATAGATCTGCTTATAGGCATAGATCATCACGAACTCGGTCGCCCCCGGTTTACCGACACCCGTGATCGGCCCACCGTTGGTGATGGCCCATGCGGTTCCGAACATCTGGAAGGCCGTGATGGATGTCAGGACCGTCGCCGGAAGCACGGCCGGTCGGATCAGGGGCAGCGTGATGTGCAACAACTGATCCCACCAGGAGGCTCCATCCACTTCAGCGGCTTCATAGAGCTCCTGCGGGATGGATTGCAGAGCACCCAGGATCACGACCATGAAGAAAGGATAAGAGAACCACACATCTACCAAAACTACGATCGCGAAGGCCGAGAACGGATGATTCAGCCAGATGGGGCCCTTTATTCCAAGTAGGGCGAGGAGCTGATTGATCGTACCCTGCTCTCGGAAAAAGAATTGCCAGACCAGCGCCATCAGAATGGCGACCGAGGAGGCTGCCCAGGGAAGGAACAGCACCACCCGGAAGAGCGTGCGACCAGGCAGGGAAGGGCGATTCAGGATCAGCGCCAGCACCAGACCGAGGAGAAAACTCAGGGGAACCCGCGCGGCCACAAAGAACACCGTGCGGAAGACAACGGCAATGAAGTCCCCGCTTTCCATTAAGTCCAGCACCGCCCGGGGTAGATTAAGCCCGGCGGCTAAGGCGAAGCTGGCCAGGAAAGCGCCTCCCCAGAACCAGCCTCGGTTCGCAAGCTGCCCCGGCCGGCGTTCCCAGTATCGATGGAGCAGGAAGACCAGCCCCAAAGGAATCAGACAAAGAGCGATCTGGGCTAAATCCCCAAGGGCACGGCTGGTGAACAGACGACCAAACAGCTCACTGTAATTCTGATAAAGAGGTTGCTGCAACGTGAAGGGCGTGCCCAGTCCCTGGGGAAGCCGGGGCCGAAACATCGGCCAGCACCGGGGCTCCATAATACTATTCAACCAGAGGTCACAGTCTGGGTTAGGATGAAAGCGATTATAGTTCGTGAATGAGACGTATATATTCAAGAGAATGGGGTAAATATTGAAGATCAGAACTCCCAGGAACATGGGGGCCACAAAAAGAGCCACTAACAAACTCTTGCGCAGGCCCGACCACCCAACCATTGCCTCCTCCGGCTCCTTATTCTGAACATCGGGGCTTATGCCCCTGGTCTTTATCTAAGGGAGGGTGAGGAGTCCCTCGCTCTTTCTCTTCCTCTCCCTGCGGCCCCAAAGGCCAGGCGATCCCCCCACTTAAGACGAGGGGGAGCATGCGCTCCCCCTCGTCTATGTCACTGTTCCTACTTCATTTGAGCGATCGCGTCTTCGATAGCCTTCTGCGCAGCCGCCAGGGCATCTTCCGGCTTCTGCGCGCCGGTCCAGATCGCCACGGTCGCCTCCCCAACCGGCCCCCACTGGGCCGCGGCATAGGGCGTGCTCGCCATTGGCACACCCAGCTTCAGCGATTCGCCGAAGCCCTTCACCGTGGGCAGCGCCTGCACCTCCGGGTCGTTCAACGCCTGGATGGGAGCGGGGATCGTCTTGTTGACCAGGGCCAGCTTCTTCTGGACTTCCGCGCTGGTGAAATACTTCATGATGTCCAGAGCGACCTCCACATTGCCCCGATCAACAGCGTTCTTGCTTAACATTAGGGTCTTAATGCCCACGAAGGGACGGCCCATCGGGACGATGCCATAGTCGATCTTGGCGGCCTCGATGTCGGCAATGGCCCATGGGCCGGTCCACCAGGCCCCCACCTTCCCCTCCGTCAGGAGGGATTTACAGATGTCGTGGCTGGTCTCCTTCGGGGCCACCTCCCGGAACTGGAGCATCCATTGGGCCGCCTTCAGGGCCTCTGGGGTGTTCAGATAGACCTTCCCGTTCTCATCTACATACGACGGAATGCCGAACCCGAAATAGATCGGGGCCACATGATACGGGTCATTGCCGCCCAGGCCCTGATTGCAGACAAGGAACTTGCCCGGGTTCTTCTCTGCAAAGGCCTTGGCCTTGGCCAGGAGGTCATCAAAGTTCATCGGATCTGTGGGGAGGAATTCCTCCGTGACCAGGGCCTTGTTGTAAACCAGGCCGATCCCTTCCATGGTTTCAGGCAGGGCCCAAATCTTCCCCTGGTAAATCACGGCTTTAACCGCCACTTCGGCGTAGGTGCTCTTCAGGAAATCCTCCGTGATCCCATACTCGTTCAAGGGGACAATGAGACCGGCCAGGGCCAGGTTGCCGATTTGATCGTTCGCCCAACCGATGATGTCGGGTCCCTGTCCGGCAGGGATGGCCACCTTGAGGGCATCCATTACATTCTCCGGGCGGGAGAGATCGATCGTTACACCGGGGTGGGCGGCTTCATAGTCTTTGAAGACCTGAGTAATGGCATCTAAGTATTTGCCATCCCACTGATGCCAAATGGTAATGCTCACTTTCTTCGGAGCTGTTGGCGTGGGCGCCGGAACCGTCGTCGGCGTAGCGGGGGCTGGGGATGGAGCGACGGTGGGGGTCGGCGTGGCCGCTGGTGCACACGCGGCTGCCAGCAGGCCCAGCAGTACGAGAACCGCAATCAGGATATGCCCATGTCGCGGAACCATCTTCCACCTCCTGTTTTTATAGTCCGGCCACAGGGACGCTTGATCGAAGCGCCGCCTGGAACCTCCGCTCGCATACCGAACTTTGAACAAACTGGCTGCTCCCCTCATCCAGGGGATTTCAGGATGGGCAGGCCCGCCTTCGGCGGCCTTCCCGACCCTAAAAAGCCCCTCCACCATTATTGGGCTGTTGGGTGGTGCTCAACGGCAGTGGCTGAAATCCAGACCATCGGTATTAGTATCCCGGCATCGGACCGGTGGATCCTCGCACCACCAGCCGGGCGGGGATCAGGGTGTAAACCGGCGGGGCCTCCGGCTCCTGAAGACGACGGGCCAGGGCCTCCGCGGCCGCCTCGGCAATCCGGTCCACATGCAGGTTGATC
>JAEVEY010000066.1:0-13892 GCA_016842045.1 Candidatus Thermoflexus sinensis
CTCGGCTACCGCTGGTTCCCCACGGCTGCCGGTTATCACATGGAGCGGGCTCTGCAAGCCCTGGGGCACACCGTCACTTACATCGGTTTGCCCTGTAGCCAGCGTGCTGGCTACGATACGACAGTCCCGGTGGATGAGATCGTCGCTGCCCTGCCCGAGAAACCCGACCTCTACCTCTGGATCGACCCGGCCGGGCGCTACTTCCCCCCCGGAATTGAGCGCCTGCCTATTCCCACAGCTTGCTATTTGATCGATGTGCATCTGGGCCGTTGGCGGGAACAGGCAGCCCGTTTCTTTGACGTGGTCTTCATCGCTCAGAAGGATTACCTGGAACGCTTTCGGCGAGCGGTGGGCCATGACCAGGTCTACTGGTTGCCGCTGGCTGCCGCACCGGACGTCCACCGCGATCACCATCTCCCTCGCATCTACGATGTGGGATTTGTGGGGAACATCGCCCTGGCCCATCGCAAGACTGCGCGCGCCCGCAGGCTCCGGCTGATCGCCGAACGCTTCCGCACGAACGACTTCTACCGCTTATACACCCCAGAAGAAGTGGGACGCGTCTACAGCCAGTCCCGCATTGTTTTCAACTGCAGCATTGCCGGCGATGTGAACATGCGGGTTTTTGAGGGCACCGCGTGTGGGGCGCTGGTTATCACGGACACCGTCGCCAACGGGCTGGATGAGCTGTTTGAAATCGGACGTGAGATCGTCGTCTACCAGGACGACAGGGATCTGCTGGAGAAAATCGCTTACTACCTGGCCCACGAAGAAGAACGGGAGGCCATCGCCCGGGCCGGGCAGGCGCGCACCCTGAGGGAACATACCTATATTCATCGGATGGAGAGGTTGATCCATCTGGTCTCGTCCTCCCATCTCCTGGCTCCGATGAGAACGGCCCCGGCCGCGGAGCGATGGAGGGCGCGACGGGAAGTTTACATCCACCTGCATATGCTGGATGCCCTTATGGACCAGGCCCGTGATAGGGGTCTGAATCCTTTTCAGCGAGCCTGGATAATCCTTCCGTGTCTGCTCCGGAGGCTGATCTTATGAGAAGGCAGTCCTGCCCGATCTGCGGAGCGGCTGACTCCCTACCGGTGACCTCCCGACGGGGTTACCAATACGTCCGCTGCATCGCTTGTCGGACCGTTTATGTGGATCCCATGCCTACGCCCGGCGAGGTGGCTGTCTTCTATCAGAACCCGACCTATTTGGCGGGGGATGTGGAGGCGGGATATCGGGACTATGCCGCTATGCACAAGGCGCTGGCTCCTCATTTCCGCCGGCGGCTGCGCATCCTGGCGGAATTGCTGCCCCAGCGGGGGCGTCTGCTGGATGTGGGTTGCGCCGATGGGTATTTCCTGCAACTGGCCCAGGCGGAGGGCTGGGAGGTGGCTGGAGTGGAAATTTCGGAGCCAATGGCGAGAGAGGCCTCCAGACGGCTGGGAGTTCCAGTGGTGACCTCTGTGGATAAGCTGCCCCCAGGGGCATACGATGCGGTTACCCTTTGAGAAGTCGTGGAGCACTTTCCGGACCCCGTCGCCCAACTCCAGCGACTCGCTGCGTTCCTCCGGCCAGAGGGAATAGTGATGCTTTCCACACCTAATGCTGGCCACTGGCAGGCCCTGCGCGAGCCTGAGGCCTGGAACGCGTACCGCCCTCCGGCCCATCTGGTCCTCTTCACGGCTGAGTCCTTGAAAATGGCGCTGGAGAAGGCAGGCTTTTCTTCAGTCCGCGTCTGGAAGGTCTCTCCGCTTCCTCCTCTGCCGGGGTGGGTGCGGCGGATCACGGCTCCCATCGCCCGCGCCCTGGCGGATGGCAGTGCCCGACCATGGTTGCTGGCTCTGCTTCTCTGGCGGGCTATCCGTCTTCTGGGGTGGGCGTGACAGAAGGTCGTTCACCCCAGAGATGACATTTTTGCCACACTGGAGGCGCTCGCTTGGCGTCCATAGTGATTCGGGTGCTCCACATTGCCCGTTACCGTGCGCCCTCTATGGAGCGCAAATTGGAGATTATGGCCGCCCGGCCGGACCTCGCTCTCTGGCTGGTGCGTCCGGCCTTCTGGGAGGATGAATACGGCAGAAGGGAGGTGCGGCCTGTAGTGCCGGGGTGTCAGGTGATCCGGATACCGATGTTGGGCAGAACCAATGACCCACATCGGGCCCTGTATCGGACTTTCTCCTTCGGATTAAGGGTCGCGCGCCCGCACATCATTCACGCCGAAGAGGAGCCGGATAGCCTGGCAGCCCTGCAAATTGCCTTCGCGCGCCGGTTGTTTGCCCCGCAAGCCAAACTCATCCTGCATACCTGGCAAAACGTCAACCGCCCCAAACGCTGGTACGTGCGGGAAGTCGCATGGATTTCCCTGCGGGAGGCGAATGCGATCCTCTGCGCCAACAGTGAGGCTGTCCGGGTATTACGGGAGATAGGGTATCAGGGGCCAGCGGAGGTTATCCCGCCCATTGGAGTGGATACACGCGTGTTCCGTCCGCTGGAGCGCCAGTTGGACCCGGGGGTGTTTCGGATCGCCTACGCTGGACGGTTTGTGCCGGAGAAAGGGTTGGATCTCCTGCTGCAGGCCGTCGCCCGCCTGGGCCCCGGCGTGGAGCTGTGGCTGATCGGCGATGGCCCGCAGCGGGCCGCACTCCAATCGCTGGCAAGGGGTCTTGGGATCAGCGAGCGCATCCGATGGGTGCCGCCTGTTTCTCCGGAGCAGATGCCGGAACTCCTGGCCCAGGTGAATGTGGTCGTCTTGCCTTCCCGCACCACTCCTGTCTGGAAGGAGCAGTTCGGGCGGATTCTGGTGGAAGCCATGGCCTGCGGGGTGCCTGTTGTCGGTTCGGACTCCGGGGCTATCCCGGAGGTGGTGGGGGATGCCGGGCTCATCTTCCCCGAAGGGAATGCGGAGGCGCTAACAAGGCTTCTGGAGCGCTTGCGGCGGTCGCCCGAATTACAGGCGAGGTGCGCTGAACGAGGTTTAGCGCGATCGAAGTTGTACACTCAAGAAGCGATCGCTGAACAAACTGTTGCGTTCTACCAGAAATGGGCGAGCCCTTTCTGACCATCATTGTTCTCACTTACAATACCCGTGATGTTGTGGTGCGGTGCCTGGAAAGCTTTTACACCCACGCCCTGGCATCAGGGTGGCAGGTCATTGTTGTGGATAATGGCTCCACCGATGACACAGTCGGTATCGTTGTTCAGCAGTTCCCTAATGTAAAAATCATTCGGAGCGACAAGAATCTGGGGTTTGCTGCCGGTATGAATCTGGGCCTGAAGGAGGCTACCGGACAAGTCATCGTCTTGATGAACAGCGATGTTCTGGCCTCTGCCGAGACCCTTCGGGGAGCGGCAGAAGCCCTGCTGGCCCAACCCGAGGTGGGCGCTCTCTCCCCTTTGCTCCGTACTCCAGATGGGAAGCCGCAGGCCTTCGCTTTTGGCAAAGATCAGAGCCCCTGGTACCTCTTCCGGCGTGGGTTGAAAGCCCTGTTAGGCCTGGGTCCTATGCATCGCTGGGATGTGGAGCGGCCCCTGGAGGTGGATTGGGTTTCTGGAGCATGTATGCTGGTGCGCCGGGAGGTTGTGGAGCAGGTGGGGCTGCTGGATGAGCAGTTTTTCCTCTATTTTGAAGATAACGACTGGTGTTTACGAATGAGGAGGGCTGGCTGGCGGATCCTCTACGACCCGCGTTTTGAAGTGGTGCACGTGGGAGGGGCATCGCTGCCACAGAGAGATCAGGCAAGTCAGATTTATTACCAGAGCCTGATCCGGTTTACAGCCAAACATTACGGACCATTGAAGGCCGGGATAATCCGGGCCTTGCTGGCGGGTTATCGTGCTCTACGAGGAGGCTTCGCCCGGATGCTGATCCGCTCGATCTGGAAGGAGACACCATAGATCGGCGATGAAAACCGATTTGGATCTCCCGCTCCGTTCCTGCTCTTTACAGCCCCACTGCTCTACGTCTTCGCCTCTCTTTACGAGGGCTTTGGCCTGCCCACGCTGGAAGCCAGGGCCCGCAGGGTGCTGATGATCCGCAGCAACATCTCCAGCCTGCCGGAAAGGGTGCAGGCAGGTATGGGTATGGAGCTGGATTTGACACAAATCGGATTTGCTGCTATATTCTTAATTTGCGATGCTATCAACCCCACAGACAGCTGCCGAAAGCTTCACCCGTGGAGCTGAGTTGGCTTTCCTGAGGTTGGTCGTAAGGAGCGGGGGATTCATTTATGGTTTCCCGGTGAGCCGGGAAAGGACCCTCGATGGGGGCGATCCTGATATCTCCCATCGGATCCCCAGAAGAGGAACCGCCAGATCCCACCCGAGTGTTCAACGCCACATTTGTGAAGCGCAGTGGATCCCGCTGGACTTCGGACAAACCGGTAAATCTCCAGATTCGGGGGATGAGGGGGGAGAGGCTCGCCTCTCATCCGGAGGAGATCCGGATGGCCAGCCGCCCAGCCCGCTTTGTCCAAAGTCCAGATTCATAATCGGACAAAGCCTGAAAGTCTGAGTCGGAGGGAGCGATCTATATGATTCGAATCAACGGCGAGAAGCGCTACGCGCATATCCCGGAGATCCTGGAGCCGCCGAATCTGATCGAGATTCAGCATCGATCGTTTCAGTGGTTCATCGAAGAGGGCCTGAAAGAGCTCTTCGATGAGATCTCCCCCATCGAGAGCCTGAACGGTCAGATGCGTCTGTATTTCCCCGGCAATAACCCGGTGGCCAGGCAGCTGAAGTTGCGCTACTGGTTCGATGAGCCCAAATATTCGGAGCTGGAGTGCCTGGAGCGGGATCTTACCTACGGCCGCGGGATGTGGGTTCAGGTCGCCCTGATTGTGGCCGGGCGGGAGCCCATGGTAAAGGATGTTTTCTTCGGGGAGCTCCCGTGGATCACCCGCAACGGCACGTTCATCTATAACGGCACGGAACGGGTGGTGGTCTCCCAGCTCATCCGCTCGCCCGGCGTTTACTTCGATGTGGAGGAGGATCCCTCGCTGGGCCGTCCCCTGGCGATGGCCAAGCTGATCCCGGACCGGGGGGTATGGCTGGAGTTCGAGACCCGGCGCAACGATCTGCTTATCCTTCGCTTTAACCGTCGTCGCACGGTCCCGGTCACCCTCTTCCTGCGTGCCCTGGCCGCGCTGGACGATGGGATCAGCGAGATCCTGAAAGAGGGGACTGATGAGGAGCTCCTGGAGCTTTTTAAGGATGTCGATACCCATCCGGATCACCCCTACATCCTGAGCACCATCCGCCAGGAGGGCCGGCTGGAGCCCCGGGAGGGCCGTACCCTGGCTCAGGAGGCCCTGATTGAATTCTTCCGCCGGATGCGCCCGGGCGATCCGCCGACGCTGGAGAACGCTCATTCGTTCCTGGCGGCCCAGCTTTTCGATCCTCACCGGTATGATCTGCATCGGGTCGGCCGGTATAAGATGAACCGGCGGCTGGAGCTCTCCATTCCCATCCATCACCGCACGATCACCAAGCAGGATATCGTGGCCATCATCAAGGAGATCATCCGCATTAACAACGGGTTGCGGCCGCCTGATGATATGGATCATCTGGGCAACCGGCGGGTGCGCACGGTGGGCGAGCTGATCCAGGCCAAGATGCGGGTGGGCCTGCGCCGGATGGAGCGGGTGATCCAGGAGCGCATGAGTATCGCCGATCCCGCCACCGTCACACCCCTGCAGCTGATTAACATCCGCCCGGTGATGGCCGCGCTGCGGGAGTTCTTCGGCTCAAGCCAGCTCTCCCAGTTCATGGACCAGACCAACCCGCTGTCGGAGCTCACGCACAAGCGCACCCTTTCGGCGATGGGGCCGGGCGGTCTGCGACGGGAGCGCGCGGGCTTCGAGGTGCGGGACGTCCACCTCAGCCACTATGGCCGGATTTGCCCGATTGAGACGCCGGAAGGGCCGAACATCGGTCTGATCGGCCGGCTGGCGATCTACAGCCGGGTGAACGAGTTCGGCTTCATCGAGACCCCTTATCGGAAGGTGCTGCGTGCTGTCCCCAACCAGCCGGAAGCCCTGATCGGCCGGATCCTGCGGGAGGATGTGGTGGATCCAGAGACCGGGGAGGTGGTCGCGCCGGCCGGGACGGAGGTGGACGCGGCCCTGGCAAAGCGGATCGCCTCTCTGCCCCTGAAGGAGATCAAGGTCCAACCCTTCGTGACCCGGGAGATTGTCTATCTCACGGCCGATGAGGAGGAGCGCTACGTTATTGCCCAGGCGAACGTGGAGCTGGACGAGAAGGGGCACTTCCAGCAGGCCCGCGTCCCCGCCCGTCATATGGGGAAGTTCATGATGGAGGTCCCGGAGCGCATCGATTACATGGATGTCGCCCCGCGGCAGATCGTGGGGGTCTCCGCCTCCCTGATCCCCTTCCTGGAACATGATGACGCCAACCGCGCCCTGATGGGCTCCAACATGCAACGGCAGGCAGTGCCGCTCCTGCGCCCCGAGGCCCCCATCGTGGCGACCGGGATGGAGCGGGTCGCTGCCCGGGATTCCGGGCATGTCCTCCTCGCCGAGGTCGATGGGGAGGTCGTCCAGGCCACTGCCGATGAGATCGTGATCCGGGGCACCAACCGGCGATTGTATCGCTATCCGTTGCGTCGTTTCCAGCGATCGAACCAGAGCACATGCATCCACCAGCGCCCGCTGGTCTTCAAGGGCCAGAAGGTCAAGAAGGGCCAGGTCATTGCGGACTCCAGCAGCACGGATCAGGGGATGCTGGCCCTGGGCCGCAACCTCATCGTGGCTTTCCTTTCCTGGGAGGGCCAGGTTTTCGAGGACGCGATTGTGATCAGCGAGCGACTGGTGCGGGAGGATGTTTATTCCTCCATCCATATCGAGAAGCACGAAGCCGAGGCTCGTGAGACCAAGCTGGGCCCGGAGGAGATCACACGGGACATTCCCAACGTCGGCGAGGAACAGCTCCGGGATCTGGATGAGAACGGGATCATCCGCATCGGGGCGCTGGTAGGCCCGGGCGATATCCTGGTGGGCAAGATCACGCCCAAGGGCGAGCGGGAGATGACCCCGGAGGAGCGTCTGCTCCGGGCGATCTTCGGGGAGAAGGCTCACGATGTAAAGGATTCCTCATTGCGGATGCCGCACGGCGAGCATGGGAAGGTGATCGATGTGAAGTTCTTCGCCCGGGATGAGTATCGGGAGCTCCCCGCTGGCGTGAACGCCGTTGTGCGGGTCTCGGTGGCCCAGTGGCGGAAGATCACCGAGGGTGATAAGATGGCCGGCCGCCACGGCAATAAGGGCGTGATCTCCAAGGTCGTGCCCATTGAGGATATGCCTTTCCTGCCCGATGGCACTCCGGTGGATATCATCCTGAACCCACTGGGAGTGCCCAGCCGGATGAACATCGGGCAGCTCCTGGAGACCCATCTGGGTTGGGCAGCCTCACGATTGGGATTCCGGGCCATCACGCCGGTGTTCGATGGGGCCGATGAGCAGGAGATCGAGGCGGAGCTGGCCCGGGCGTGGATGATCGACACGGCCTGGGAGGACGTCCGGCGCCAGTGCTGGAGCTGGCTGAAAGCCCACGGCTATGAGCTCTCGGAGCTCCGGGACGACGATGAGGCTCGCTTGCTCTATCTCTCAGTGATCCTGGGCGCTCGGGGCTACGATGTGGATCGCCTGGCCACGGACGAGGTCTACGCTCGCCGCAGTAATCTCCGGGAGTGGCTCCGGGACCGGGGCTACGATCCGGATGAGATCCTGGTGTTCGAGGATGACCCGCGCTCCCCAGAGGAACGACGGAAGGCGGACGAGAAGGCCATCCTGGTGGGGTTGCGGTTGTGGATGGAACGCCTCGGGGTGGATACGCGGGGCATCCCCGATGATCAGGTCCGCCAGCGGGCCACGGAGGTGATGCTGGAGACAGGCCAGCCCATGCCGATCCTGGGCAAGATGATCCTTTTCGATGGCAAGACCGGCGAGCCCTTCGACCGGCCGGTGACCGTCGGCGTGATTTATATGATGAAGCTGGCTCACCTGGTGGAGGACAAGGTGCACGCCCGGTCCACTGGTCCTTACTCCCTGATCACCCAGCAACCGCTGGGCGGCAAGGCGCAATTCGGTGGCCAGCGCTTCGGCGAGATGGAGGTGTGGGCGCTCGAAGCTTACGGCGCGGCCTACACCCTCCAGGAGATGCTCACAGTGAAGTCCGACGATGTCCAGGGCCGTGTGAAGACCTATGAGGCCATCGTGAAGGGACAGAAGATCGAGGAGCCCGGGTTGCCTGCCTCCTTCAAGGTGCTGGTGAAGGAACTGCAGTCCCTGGCGGTGTCTGTGGAAGCAATCACCGACACGGGCGAGGTGATCCGCTTCGGACGGGAGGAGGAGAAGCCGAAGCTGCCGCGCCTGCCGCTGGGCCTGCTGGACCTGGCGCCTGATGAGGAAGGACAGCAGGAAGGATGATCAGGGAACCCATCGGACCATAGCGCTCGCATGCGCCGGGGATGATCAGAAGGGATCATCCCCGGCGCTGTTTTTGGGTAGTGGTGTTCTGTTGCCAGCCGGGGGCTTGATTTACCCCCTCCTCACGCTGCTTCGGGGCGTGAGGAAAGGCAAACGCTGAATCTGAGCGGGGCGCCGCCAGGATCGCAACCGAGCAGCTGGTAAACCTGGCCCTTGAGGAAGATTTTCTGTGTGGGGGGCCGCATAAGCAGCCTGCCCCATGCGGAAATCTTGCAAGCGATCTCTGTTCGCAACAGAGCATAAGGCAACTATAATCGGAAGCATGGAGCGCTATCTATCCCGCATCGGACCCGTATCAAAGGAGGTGAGGATGGCTCTTTCCCGTGAGGAGGTCGAGCATATCGCGGAGCTGGCTAAACTGGCTTTAACGGAAGAAGAGAAAGCCCTGTATGCGGAGCAGCTTTCCGCCATCCTGGATTATTTTCGCAAGCTTCAGGAAGTCGATACCTCGGATATCCCTCCTACCGCAACGGTCCTGCCGATCCGAAATGTTTTCCGGCCCGATGAACCGGGCGAGCCGATGCCGCGAGAATTACTGCTTCAGAACGCCCCCGCCCAGGCCGATGGTTGCTTCCAGGTGCAGCCGATCCTGGAGTAAGTGAGAATACAGTGCGGATCACGGGCTGGGGTTCCGCCGTGTAATTATGGTAGGATTTTTTATTTCCCTTCTTATGAATCTTTGATCCTGTGAAGGGGAGATCCGGACGTAACACCTGAGGAGTTCGGGGCGGGTGAGTTGCCTTCGGCGGCCCATCCGCCCTTCCCATGTCCCCGGGAGGAGGCTTGGGTATGGCCCCTTACGAATGGACCATCCATGAGACCCTGGAGCATCTGCGCCGGGGGGAGATCTCGGCGGTGGAGGTCACCGAGGCCTATCTAAGGCGTATCGAGGCCCTGGATCCGATCCTGCACGCCTATCTGACGGTGACCCCCGATCTGGCGCTGGCGCAGGCTCGGGAGGCGGATGAACGATGGGCGGCCTGGCGGCGGGATCCGACGATGCCTCTCCCCCCGCTTAATGGGATCCCTCTGGCTATCAAAGATGTGATCTGCGTGCGGGGCGTGCGTTGCACATGCGGCTCCCGCATTCTGGAGAACTTCGTTCCGCCTTACGAGGCCACCGCAGTCGCCCGGTTGCGCGAGGCCGGCGCGGTGTTTCTGGGGAAAACGAACACCGATGAGTTCGCGATGGGCTCTTCCACGGAGAACTCTGCCTTCGGTCCCACCCGCAACCCCTGGGATGTGGAGCGGGTGCCGGGAGGCTCATCCGGAGGCAGCGCTGCGGCGGTCGCCGCCGATCTATGCGCGGGGGCCCTGGGCACCGACACGGGCGGCTCGGTTCGCCAGCCCGCCGCGCTATGCGGGGTGGTGGGATTGAAGCCGACCTATGGCCGCGTTTCCCGCTACGGCCTGGTGGCTTACGGATCTTCCCTCGATCAGATCGGGCCGATCACTAAAGACGTGCGGGATGCGGCCCTCCTGCTTCAATGGATCGCAGGCCCGGATCCACAGGACGCCACTTCCTGGCCCGCGCCAGTCCCTGATTACACCCGGGCCCTGATCCCCGACCTGAAGGGCATGCGGGTGGGGGTTCCCCCTGAGTATTTCATCCCCGGAATGCAGCCGGAGGTCGAGGCAGCGGTTCGGGAGGCGATCGAGGTGCTGGCCGAGCTGGGGGCCGAGGTGATCGAGGTCTCCCTGCCTCATACCGCTTACGCCCTGCCGACTTATTACATGATCGCCCCTGCGGAGGCGTCCGCCAACCTGGCCCGTTACGATGGCGTCAAATACGGCCTCCGGATCCAGGGGGAGACCATCTGGGATACCTATCGCCTGACCCGAGGGCGGGGCTTCGGACCGGAGGTAAAGCGGCGGATCATGCTGGGGACTTATGCGTTATCCGCTGGTTACTATGATGCTTATTATCTGAAAGCGCAGAAGGTGCGCACCCTGATCCGGCGGGATTTTGAGCAGGCTTTTGAGAAAGCGGACGTCATCGTCTGTCCCACTTCGCCGACGACCGCTTTCCGGCTCGGCGAACGCACAGCCGATCCGCTTCAGATGTATCTGGCCGATATTTTCACCATCACGGCCAACCTGGCTGGGATCTGCGGCATCAGTATCCCTTGCGGTTTCGACAACCAGGGCCTGCCCATCGGCTTGCAGATCCTGGGGCCCGCACTGGGCGAGGAGAAGATCCTGCGGGTGGCTTACGCCTACGAGCAGGCGACGCCCTGGCATCACCGCCGGCCGCCTCTAACCGCCGCCACAAGCCCGGGTGGGCCCTCGGGGGCAGGGGAGCCCCCCGCATAACGGAGTGCAGGAAAGCCGCCCCTCCCCTCCATCAGTGGGAGAGGGCGGATTTTTGCGCCCGTATGTGGCCCGAGCCAGCTCTCGGGTTCGCAGTGGCTGCGTTGGGTTGAACGGAGAGGTGCAGATCCATCCCTGGATTCCTCGCGGGGATTCCCATGAGCTTGATCCGGCACATATTGCTCCTGCCGGCAGGAGCAGACTGGCACTGGATGGAAGCGTCACGCTTCTATGTGGAGCGGTTTCGGGTAATCCCTACCACGAACCCGGAGATCGCCCTCTCGCTTCCGGGCGATCCGCTGATCGTGTCGCTGGTCCTCCCGGATGGCCGCCCGGGCCATACCGCTGCCTGGCTTCGCCAGCGTCGACCTTCCATCCATCTGGATCTGCTCTTCGCTCCAACCCCGGAGCGCCTGCAACGGATCCTGGACGCCCGGACCGCCAGCGGTGCTCGACTGGGCCGAGGGCTCCGGGTGATCACCACGGATCGCCTGAATGTCCGGAGCGGGCCGGGATTCTCCTCCCCGATCATCGGTCGACTGGAGGCGGGCACTGAGGTGGAGGTGGTGGGCCAGAGCGCGGACGGCGCATGGTGGGCAATCGTGGATCCCGTGCGTCGGGAACGCGCCTGGATCGCGGCCGCCTATACCCGGGTGATCCGCGGAATCCCGGAGATGGTGCCGGTCCTTCTGGCCCGGCCTCCACGGGTTCGTGCCCGGGATCCGCTGCTGGTTCGTCAGAACCCGGATCTCAGGGCGCCGATCCTGGGTCAGCTCCCTGAGGGTGTGGAATGCGAAGCCCTCGGGCAGGCGGAGGAGGGGCGATGGATTCAGATCCCCTTTCCAGATGCGGCTCATCCAGGCTGGGTGCTGAAGGAGAACCTGGAGATCCTTCAGGGAACCTTAGAGGAATTGCCCGGCTATCCATCGGAACGGTGGCTGCGTCCTCCGGTGAGATCGCCGGTGATCCGTCGCGCCTTTGGCGCAGATCCCGTCTCCTTTGCAGCGTGGGGGCTGCCTGGCCATGAAGGCGTGGACTTTCAGGCATCGCCCGGCGAGCCGGTTTATGCAGCCGCGGAAGGGATGGTGGTGATGGCCGCCGAACGTCTGGATCATCCTTATGGGACTCAGGTTCGGATTCGGCATCGAAGGCCAGACGGCGTCTATATTACGGTTTACGGTCATCTCATGATGGGCGCCCTGGAAGTTCGGGTGGGGGAATGGGTGCGATCCGGGCAGCCTCTGGGGCGAGCAGGACCCCAGGGGTTCATTCACTGGATGCTGAAGAAAGAGGGCGCGCGGAACGGCGCATATGGGGATATCCTGGATCCAATACCCTATCTGTATCTGTGAAGGATCTTCTCCCCTCACGGCCCTGTGGGCCGCGAGGGGAGAAAGAACATTTTTTTCAGGAGCGTGTCCATGACCCCAATCCGCATTGTGCGCCATCCGGTCGTTCAGCATAAGCTCACCGAGTTGCGGGATGAGCGAACAGGCCCCAAGCGGTTTCGCGAGCTCCTTCGAGAGATCACCCCCCTGCTGTTATATGAGGCCACCCAGGATCTGGAAGTGGAGGAGATCCCTGTGCGCACGCCTATGGGGGAGGCTCGAGGGCAGCGCCTGCGAGGGACCATCGGTCTGGTGCCTATCCTGCGGGCCGGGCTCGGGATGGTGGAGGGCGCTTTGCAGGTCTTCCCGGAGGCCCAGGTCTGGCATCTCGGGATTTATCGGGATGAGCGCACCCTGCAACCGATCGCATACTATAACCGGTTGCCCCTCCGGCCCACCGTGACCTGGTGCTTTATCCTGGATCCGATGCTGGCGACCGGGGGATCGGCGGTGGCAGCAGTGGATATCCTGAAGCGATGGGGGGTTCCGCGGATCGTCTTTGTGGGCCTGATCGCCGCCCCCGAGGGCCTGGAACGCTTCACCCAGGCCCATCCGGAGATCCCTGTGTACGTGGCAGCGGTGGATAGTCACCTGAACCCGCACGGCTTCATCGTGCCCGGCCTGGGAGATGCCGGTGATCGCCAGTTCGGGACCGGGATTTAACGTGAAGGATGCAAGAGCGTGGCTGGTCAGCAAATCACTGATTAGTTCGACACGGCCCGTGCAGAGCAAACCCCTCCTCGTGACCCTCTGGCCGCGGGGAGGAAGGGGCGAAGTGCTCCGGAGGCCGGGCGAGCCGCCGAAGGCGACCTTCACAGTCCTAAAAGATCTTGGCTCATGTCGGCTTTGAGGTGAAGCGAGCCATCCATTCAGGCTCCTCACTTTCGAACGACCTTCAGACGACCGGATCGATGGTTCTCGATCCCAGGTCCATCATCCCCGGAATTCGGGGGGTGCCTCTTCCCGCCAAAACCAGCAGGAATCGGAATGTTTCGCTGGCAGGGGCGAAAATTTTTCGCCCCTGCCAGGGGAAGGATTGACGGTACCTCCGCAAGAGGTCCCGATGCGGGTCCATCGTCCCCAGAATCCGAGGGGAAATGCCCCCTCGCCCTAAAACTTGGACTTTGGACAAACGGGCCGTCTGATTTCTCGTTCAGGCCCTTCCCTTGCGCGAGGCAAGCCCCTCCCCCCTTCCCCCATCCTGAGGAAAGGGAGGAATTTGTCCAAAGTCCCGTAAAACCGATCGGAGGCAAAACTTTTCACCCCTGTCCCCCATCGCTGGGCTTATCCGATGCTCAGGAGGAGGGCAATGACACGCTTAACCGGTCTGCGGATCCTCGCGCGGATTTTCCGGATGACGAGCCTCCTGATTGCTGTGGCCATGGGGGTAGTGGTTTGCTCCACTCTAACTCCTGGTGGTTTCCTTCCCTTTCGCCTGCCTTCATTGCTGGAAGGATTCCTGTTCATCGGGACGTGGCTCCTTTACGCGTTATTGCTATATGGTGCCGGCGAATTAATTGAATTGCTATTAACCATCGAGGCGAACACGCGGGCAGTGGCGGAACTCCTGCGCCGTCAGGGGCCTCCGCCTGCGGCATAATGGAAATAGCAGGACTCGTGCACCTTTGAGGAGCCGGGCCGAGGGCTGAAGGCCCCAGCCCCGCATCCCAAAAGCTAACTGTTCGGG
>JAEVEY010000066.1:14478-19241 GCA_016842045.1 Candidatus Thermoflexus sinensis
GAGGGACTGGCGGAGCGGGGGATCGGCCTGACATGGGTGGAAGCCACGTTGATGTTGCTGGGGATTTACGAGGATACCGGCTCTCTGACCTATCCCTCCACAACCCCCCGTGACCTGCGGGCAGCGGCCTGGCTGATCGAGCGCGGGGCGGATATGGCGATTCTGGGCGAGTTCCTCCATCACCCGATGTCGGAGGCTCAGCGCCGCCTGTATGATCGCCTGGTGGAGTCGGCGGAGACCCATGAGATCGAGGGGCACACCGTGGTGATCGCCGCTGCCCGGGCGGACGGCTTTATGGAAGAGGTATCCACCGTCGCCCACCGGCTCCGGGATCTCTTCGAGCCCTCCGCGCTCTTCGTGCTGGTGGAGTTCGATGGGCACATCCAGATGGTCTGCCGCACGACCACGGATGACATCGATGCGGGGGGCGTAGCCGCCCACTTCGGCGGCGGAGGCCACGCCCGAGCGGCAGCCGCGGTGATCCGGGATCGTTCCCTCGAAGAGGTTCGGGAGGAGCTGCTGCGGATCCTGCCCCGTTACATCCGGCCTGCTGTAACGGTAGCGGAGATCATGTCCCGCGGGGTCCGCGTCCTACCCCCAGAGCTTCCCATCAGCGAGGCGGCAAAGGAGATGCAGCGGACCGGCCACGAGGGCTTCCCCGTGGTCCAGGGTGGCCGGGTGATCGGGCTGTTGACACGCCGTGCGGTCGACCGGGCGCTCCAGCATGGCCTGGGCGGACAACCCGTGGAGCGCGTGATGGAGAAGGGAGAGGTCTTTGTTCTCCCCTCCGATCCGGTGGAGAAGGTGCAGCGTCTGATGATCGAGACCGGCTGGGGACAGATCCCCGTGGTTGAGGACGGCGAGGTGGTGGGCATTGTCACCCGAACCGATCTGATTAAGCTGTGGGGGGAGCGCCTGCGGGTCCGCCCTCGCCTCAGCGTGGCCTCCGCGATGGAGGCGGCGTTCCCTCCTCCCTGGCTGGCTCTCGTGCGGGAGATCGGCGCAACGGCGCAGTCCATGGGCTTCACCGCCTATTTTGTGGGCGGCCTGGTCCGTGATCTCATCCTGAACCATCCCATCGTCGATGTGGATATTGTGGTGGAAGGGGATGCCATCGCCCTGGCCGATGCGATGCGGGCGCGCTATGGGGGGCGGGTGGTGGCTCATCGGCGCTTCGGGACGGCCAAGTGGTTGTTAGAGGGGGTGACGATCGCCACGCTAACTGGACCGGTGGAGGGGTTGAAGGCCATTGATTTCGTCACCGCCCGCCGGGAGTTCTACGCCCATCCCACGGCCCTGCCGCAGGTGGAGCCCAGCTCGATCAAGCAGGACCTGCACCGGCGGGACTTCACGATCAACACCCTGGCGGTTTGCCTGAACCCCGATCGGTTCGGAGAGCTCCTGGACTTCTACGGCGGGCTTCAGGATCTCCAGCGGGGCCTTATCCGGGTGTTGCATTCCTTAAGTTTTGTGGAAGATCCCACCCGCATCCTCCGGGCGGCCCGGCTGGAGGCCCGCCTGGGGTTCCGGGTGGAACCCCGGACGGAAGAGCTCATTCACCACGCGGTGGATCTTCTGGCCCGGGTGAGCGGGGAGCGCGTCCGCCACGAGATGGAGCTGATCCTGACCGAGGCGGAGCCAGAGCGCATCCTGACCCGACTGGAGGAATGGGGAGCTCTCGCGTTTGCGGTGCCCGGGGTTCAGGCGGATGAGTGGCTGCAGGAGCGCTTCCAGGTCATGCGGACCGCGCTGGAGCAGAGGGAATGGCAGGTGGTGGAAGAAACGCCGGAGCGCTGGCGGATCCTGGCCGGGTGGGGGTTGATGATCTACCGCCTGTCCACCAACCAGCTGGAGCAGGCGATCCGCCGGTTGCGCTTCCCGGCGCGGGATGCGGACGTGTTGCGAGGCATTCATGAGGTGAAGGGGAAACTGGATCGGCTGTCAGAGCCGCTGAAGCCCAGCACCATCGCAGAGCATTTAGACTTTTATCCGGCGGCAGCCCTTTTTGTGGTCTGGGTCGCCGCGCCTCCGGGCCGGGCCCGGGAGAACCTCCACCAGTATGCCCATCACTGGCGAGGGGTCCGACCGGTCCTGCGAGGGGATGACCTGCGGCGGCTGGGCGTCCCATCGGGCCCGGCCATCGGGCAGATGTTACGAGCCCTGCGGGCGGCCCGCCTGGATGGCGAGGTGCGGACAAGGGAAGATGAGGTCGCGTTCGTAAAGGAGCGGCTGACAAAACTTAGTGTTCAATGAGAAGCGTAGAGCGATCGATATACAGAAAGGTGCTCGAGGATACGCTCCAGATAGCGCCGGGTCTCGTCGAGTGTGATCCGTTCGTAGAAAAGATCCACATCTCCCCGGGCGGCTTCCCACCATCGCGCTGCGTTTCGGCCCGCCGTTATACGCGGCCAAGGCCACCCACAGGTTCCCTCCAAAGCGATCCCGCTGTCGGGCCAGATAATAAACTCCAAAGGCGATATTCACCCGTGGCCGATACAGCCAGGTCTCCCGGTAAGGTTGATCCAGGGCCTCGGCGATGGCCCGGGCCGTCGGGGGGATGATCTGCATCAACCCGCGGGCCTGCGCGGAGGAGACCGCGTAGGGGTCGAACAGGCTCTCCTGGCGCATCAGGGCATAGAGGAGCAACGGATCCAGGTGATAACGCTGCGCTTCGGCCAGCACCTGTTCAGGATAAGGGGTCGGATAGGCCAGACGGGCAAGGAACGGCGGGGCCTCCTGAGGCTGGACGTCCAGGCGGGCCAGCAGGCGCGCCGCGGCCTGCAGAGACAGGGCATCGGCCCCGCGCTCCCGGAGGGCCAGCGCCAGCTGATAGAGGGCAAGCGGATCCCCATCCAGGCGCTGGCGCATTCCTGTCCAGAGCCGACGGGCCTCCTCCACCCATCCCATCCGCCACGCTTCCTCACCCGCCAGCCAGTCCGGATCCGATAGAAAGCGAGGGTTCTGCAAAACGGCGGTGTTTGTGATCCCCAGGCGGGCCATCAGCCAGATCTCCGCTTCCTCCCGCCCGGCGTCGGGATCTGGAAAAGTCAGCGAGGGCTCTCCTTCCAGGGCGTCCTGGCCGTTCAAGAGCATCCGCGCCCGTTCCCCGAGAAAGCGCCCGGTAGCCTGGGCAGCGACCTCCCGCCATTCCGCCTCCGCGCGGGCACGATCCCCGCGGGCCAGCGCGACCTTTCCCAGCCAGAAGCGAGCGGTCAACGCCCCAGGCGAGGCCGGATATCGGCTCCGCAGGGTCTCCCAGGCAGAGGCCGCTGCGGGCAGATCGCCCCGGGCATAGGCCAGCACGCCCAGCCGGTGCCATGCCTCCGGAGCGTGTGGATCAGCGGGGAATCGTTCCGCCAGCTGGCGATAGAAATCCGCCGCGGATGCCTCCGCGCCGTTCCGCTCCAGGAGGCGCCCGGCCTCCCAGAGCAGGCGAGGGGCGAAGGGATGGTCCGGGAAGCGGGCGAGGAAACGCCGCCAGAGCGCGACGGCTGCGTCTGCAGCGCCGCTCTGAACCCATAGCCGTCCTTTCTCCAGCCACCCCTCGGCCCAGTGGGAAGCCTCCGGATGATCCCGGAGCAGCGCGTCCAGATGCGTATGGGCGGCGTTCATGTTCCCCAGATTCCGGTAGCACAGCGCCGCGTAATAATGGGCGTCGCCATGCGCCGGGTAGGCAGCGATCCAGCGCTCGAACGCCTGAACGGCCGGGAGGCATTGCCCGGCGAAATAGTCGATCCGACCGCGCAGATCATCGGGGACCGGAACCCCAGCTTCCACCAGGCGGACCAGCGCGTTGTAAGCGCCGATGGTATCGGGAGCCTCCCGAATCAGACGCTGGAGCCGCGTGTAGGCTTCTGTGGTCTGCCCGGCGCTCAAAAGGGTCTGGGCAGCTCGCCATTCGATATAAGCCCGGTAGGCTGGATTCTGAGCGAAGGTCAGGATCGCCTGATATTGTTCCAGAGCCGCTGGATAGGCCTGAAGGGCTTCCAGGGTTTCCGCCAGCTGTTCGCGGATCGCCGCCTCCTGGCTTCGATCCCGGGCAAGGGAGAGCGCGGCCCGGAGCTCTGCTGCGGCCGCCTCCCAGCGGCCGGCCTCCCGAAGGGCCAGCGCCCGCCGCATCCGCAGCTCCACCGTCAGCGGGGAGCTGGCGGCCAGCGCCTGCGCATACGCCTCCGCCGCCCCGGCCGGATCCCCCGCCTGTCGTCGGGCGTCTCCGAGGAGGGCCCAGATCGCTCGTGCCTGCTCGGGGGACATGGTCTCCAGGGGTGCCTGGCCCAGGACCTGCGCCGCTTCTGCGGGCTGCTCGGCGGCCAGCAATGCCCGTCCTCTTCCAAGCCATGCTTCCCCGACCTGTTCCACCGATAACGGACCCTGAAGCGCGGCCGCATAGGCCGCCGCGGCCTCCTCAAATGCCCCAACCCGCATAGCCGATCGAGCCCGCGCCAGCCATTCGCTGGGGGAAGGGGTCGGTGTGGGCGTGGGCGTCGGGGAGGGGGTTGGAGAGGGGATCGCGGTGGCGGTAGGTGTGGCCGTCGGGGTCTGGAAAGGCCAGGGGAACGGCCGTGGCATCCGGCCGAAGAGTGCCACCAGGCCCAGCAGGGCAATTCCCATGATCACCCATCGCCATAGATATGCACGAGGCATTCTCAGGTTCATTGCAAACCGTTTCCTGTTCGTGATTCGGCGGCCACTCCATGCGGAAGGACTCGTTCCCCGCGCCGGCAAAGCCAAAGGAGGGTAGGGGGATTGCCTTCCTTCCATCC
>JAEVEY010000066.1:19313-55550 GCA_016842045.1 Candidatus Thermoflexus sinensis
TGGATCCCGCCTCCAGACCTCCATGACAAACCAACTGCATGAACCAGCACGCCCGCTATCCGTTAATATTCCCGGGAAGGAGGATGCGCCTCGAGCTCAGCGAAGGCCTCGCGGATCATCGCCTCCGGATCCGCGGGCCCTTCCCCTTTTTGAAGCCATAGCAGGAACTCGATGTTGCCGGCCGGCCCGAGCAGCGGCGAGGGGATCAGCCCTCGGGGCCACCAGCCATGGTCCATGCTCCACTCCAGCAATGTTCGTAACACCCGCCCATGAACCGCGCGATCCCGCACGACACCCCGCTTCACCTCAGAACGCCCGGCCTCAAACTGAGGTTTCACCAGGACGATCGTATGTCCCTCCGGGACCAGCCAGCGATGCGCGTTGGGGAGGATCAGTCGGACAGAGATGAAAGAGACGTCGATCGTCACTAAGTGGATCGGCTCCGGGAGCGAGGTCAGGTAACGGGCATTGGTTCGCTCCATGAGGATCACACGGGGGTCCTGGCGCAATCGCAGGTCCAGGAGACCGTAGCCCACGTCGATGGCGTAAACCCGGGCGGCGCCGTGCTGAAGCAGGCAATCGGTGAATCCCCCCGTGGAAGCGCCGACATCCGCGCAAACGGCTCCCCGGACTGGAACCGGGAAGCGGGCCAGGGCCGCGGCCAGCTTGAGGCCGCCCCGGCTCACATAGGGGAGAGGCTCTGTCACGGTGATCGGCGCATCCACGGGAACCAGGGTTCCCGGCTTATCCACAACCCGATCTCCGATCCGCACCCGGCCCGCGCGAATCAACCGCTGGGCGCGCTCCCGGCTCTCCGCCAACCCCCGCTCCACCAGGAGCAGATCCAGACGAACACGAGACATCGAAGCCTCTGCTCTCCGCGATCCTTTCCGCAGGGATGGATCGCTGGTTGAGTTATTTTAACTCAGCCTGCCCCCTCTCTTCCAGGAGAGCCCTGCCCCGTCCGGGGCTTTTCCGTCATCAGACCGTTCGGGTTCAGCGGCATGACCCAAAGGGCCGTGGGGAAAAGGGGAAGATGAAAAAGCCCTGTTCCCTGAGCGAGGTTTATGGTGCTGAATGTCGTCCAGTTTATAATGAAGGCAAATCCGTCATGGGGGTCAGGGAATGGACCTGGGTGTGCCGATCCTGATGACCGGAGCCATCCTGGCGGTGGGATGGTTCTTCCTGGGCATGCAATGGAACGTCCATAAGGGCCAGCGTCTTTTGCGCTGGATGCGGGAGGGGCTGCCGCTGCTCAGCGAGCGAACGACGCTGGAATGGGTGGGGACGTCGCTGGTTCGGCTGAGGATGCGAGAAGCGAAAAACCCTTTCCGGGAGGTGGAGCTTCTCCTGGTTTTCGAGCCTCGCGATGTGCCCTTCCTGTGGCTGTTCTCCCGGTGGCGAGGGCGGCGGGATCTGATGATCGTGCGCGCGCGGCTCCGGCAGCCTCCCACCTTTGAGGGAGAGTGGGCCAATCCCGCGATGTGGACCGGACGGGAGATCCTTCAGCGCATTGTCTGGAGGGAGTGGGAGGACATGGATCTGGCGGGGGGACGCCTGGCGTATCGGGGAGCCATGGCGCCGCGGGTGATCGAGGAATGTCTGGGCGATCTAAGCCGCTGTCATCCCTATGTTGCCCGGTTATCTGTGCGGCGCACGGAGCCCCATCACCTCCAGATCCACGTGGGATTCCCGATGGATCGGAAGATCCCGGCCCGCGAGGTCTTCCAGCAGATCCGTCGCATCGCAGAACGGGTCAGCCGGGGTTCAACAGTTCCATCGTAGTCTGCAGGGCATGGCGCTGAAGCGTCCGGGCCCAGTGTGGAACCCGCAGTCATTCGGTCGATCATCAGAGCGGAGTGAGGATGATCTTCCCTCTGGCGGCTTTGCTGGTATTCCTGATCGCATTTCTGCTTTCGTGGGGATCGGCCCCGCTAATGGCGCATTTGGGCTATCGTCTGGGGATGGTGGATCGACCGGGGGGACGTCGGCGGCATCACGGGGAGATCCCTCGCAGCGGTGGCCTGGCGCTCTGGCTGGCCTTCGTCCTGGCGGTTCTCTTCGCGCAGATCCTCCCGATCCCCCGCTTTGATCCGAAAGAGATCATCCGTCTCGCGGGTCTGCTGTTAGGTGGAACGCTCAGTCTGATCCTGGGGCTGATCGACGATCGCCGGGAACTCCCTCCGGGGCCGCAGTTCCTCGGCCAGGCCCTGATCGCCCTTCTGGCTCTCCCCTTCCTCATTTTCATCGAATACGTCAACAACCCCCTGACCGGTCGCCCCCTTTATTTCCCACCTCCAATTGTTGTTCTGCTGACGGTTTTCTGGCTGGTGGGGATGATGAACACGGTCAACTGGCTGGATGGAATCGATGGTCTGGCCAGCGGGGTGGTGGCCATTGTGGCGCTGGTCCTGTTTCTGCATGCGGGCTATCGCCTGGATCCGCCTCAGCACAGTGTGGCGTTGCTGCCGGCAGCCCTGGCCGGAGCCTGTCTGGGATTCCTGCCCTGGAACTGGTCGCCCGCTCGCCTGTTCCTGGGATCCTCCGGTGCCCTTTTCCTCGGCTACACCCTGGGGGTCCTGGCGATCATTGGCGGCGCGAAGGTGGCCACCGTCGTGATGGCGATGGCGCTGCCCATCGCCGATGTGGCGTGGCTGATCGCCTATCGATGGCGTCGAGGGCGACGGCCTACCCAGGGAGGGCGGGATCATCTGCATTTCCGCCTGCTGGACGCTGGATGGCCTCCTCATCGGATCCGGCTGGTTTATTACAGCTTTGCGGCGGTAGCGGGAGGGATCGCCCTGCTGATCCCTTCCGCGCTCTATAAAGCCCTGGCCCTGGCCCTGCTGGGGGGAGCGCTCCTGTGGGTGCTGCGCCAGGCCCCCCCAGAGGCTTCTCCCTGAAGATCGATGCGGGATGCTTCGTCGAGGGCCCAGGACCACCGTTCTCTGCCGGTGGAGGCATGCGCTCGTTCACACCCGCCAACAGGGTAAAGCCGTTATAGAGTCTGAGGGGCGAAACGGAAGCAACCCCCATTCCTGAACCGACGGTTTTGCCTTATGGAAGAGACGAAACGGGCTGGCTGATCCCTTACCCGGGAGATGTGGGGGTGGGCGGAGCCACGACAAGCGGCCCTGCCCACCCGGCTCCCAATGCCCTTGCCCTCATGTAGGGCAAAGATTATCCTCTTGGGAAAAGGAGATCTTCAGCGGTCGGGCAGGCCGGGCCCGGCCGTCGCTCTGGAAGCGAGGAGGGCCAGAGATGGCCACCACGGGCAGCCTTCGGGAGATCCCACTGGCCGCGCTGATCGAGACCGGGTGTCGGTCCCGTGCATCCGCCCGGCTTCGGCTCCGGCAGGGCGAGTGGGAGGGAGAGATTTACTTCGCGGATGGCGAGATCGTCCATGCGGTCTGTGGCGATTTGAAAGGGGAGCCGGCGCTGTGGAGATTACTAAGGTGGACGGATGGGCAGTTCACCCTGGAAGATGAGGTCCGCAGCCCGGAGCGCACACTGTATCGGCCATGGAAGGAGTTGCTTTTAGAAGGCATGCAGCGGGCGACGGGCTCATCGGAGGCAACAGGTCCCTCGATTCGCTCTCCCTCCGAGATCGTCTCCCGGCTTCGCTCCATTGAGGGAGTCCTCGGGGTGGTCGTCAGCGGTCCCGATGGGGTGGTGATGGCGGCGGAGGTGCCGGAGGGGAAGGGGGAGGTGGAAGGGGCGGTGACCGTGTATCTTGCGGCCGCTGCGGAAGCCATCGCCGATCTCCTTCCCATGGGCCCCTTTGCATACGCAGTGGTTGCCGAACCCCAGCGGCGACTCCTGATCCTCCGTCACGCCCCCCTCGTGATCGGCCTGTTGCTCTCCCCTCAGGCTTCGCCGGCCCTTGTCCTCTCCGAAGCGCTCGGGCGGCTGGCGTGAAGGGATTCAGAACTGGAATGAGGCGGGAACAGGACGAAGCTCCGCAGGGGGAGGATCGCATGGCGCTGGAAGAGTTATTGCGTGAAGCGAACACGATCCCCGGCGTGGAGGGGAGTTTTCTTTTGGACGAAAATGGGGTGGTCCAGGCGAGCACGTTGCCGGCGCGTTACCCGGCGGAGTCCCTGGCTTCGGCAGCCCGGATTGCCGCGCGAGCCCTGGGGGCCCTTGAGGCCTCCCGCCGTCGGGTTCAGGAGGTGGAAATGGTCTTCGCGGAAGGGCGCCTGATCCTCCGACGGATCCCGGCGGGGTATCTGGGGATCTGTTGCGCCCGTCAAATCAACCGGCCGTTGCTGGACCTCGCCCTGAACCCCGTCATTCGATCCCTGACGACGGCTTTGAAGGAGCGTCCGTCAGCGCCCCGCAGACCACGGGCATCCACACCCCGGCTTTCCACGGTGACCCAGGATCTGGTGAAGGAAGGACAGCGCCTGGTGGAAGGGGCCCGGACTCGTGGCCTCCTCCTGCGCTTGCTGGGCAGCGCCGGCATCGCCTATCATTCCCCCTCCGCAGCCCGTTATCTGCCCGCGCCGGCCTATCTCGGGCTGGAGCTGGCGGCTCCCTCCGGACAGGGGAAGGCGGTGGGGGATTTCCTGGAGGAGCAAGGGTATGAGCCGTTCGCCCGCTTCAATGCCTTTTATGGATCCCGGCGACTTCACTTCCGCAAACCGGAGACGGGCTGGCATGTGGATGTGTTCCTGGATGCTTATGAGATGTATCATCGCGTGGAATTCACGAAGGTCCTCGCCCAGGAGGATATGACGCTGCCGCCCACCTATCTGCTCCTCTCCCGTCTGCAGGTGGTGGAGGCCAGCGAAGCGGACCTGCTGGAGATCGCGGTTCTGCTGCTGGACCATGAGGTGGTGGAAGGGGATCAGCCGGAGGCGGTGGACCTGCGGGCGATCGCGGAGCTGTGCGCGGAGGATTGGGGCTGGTATCGGACGGCGACCATGAACCTGGAGCGGGTGGCCCGGCAGGTTGAGGGCTGGGAGGAGCCGGATCGCGGGCAGGTTCGCGAGCGCCTGGAGCGATTGCGCCGGGCGATCGAAGCAACCCCCAAGAGCCTGGGCTGGCAGATGCGCGCTCGCCTGGGGGAGGCCGTGCGCTGGTATCAGACCCCTGTCCGGATCGAGGGAGGGGCCCGGCCGGATATGGCGATCGGATGAGCGCGAGAGAGGAAGCAAGCTCCGAAGGACAGCGCTCGCCTTGCAGACAACACGCGGGTAAGGAGATCAAGTAAGAAGACTACTGATGCTGCAACCAATCTTAGGAGTTACGCAGTTGGTTTTCTCCTGGGAGTTTTTGGGGGAGTCGCGCGCCTTCGGCGCGCGACTTCCCCCAAAAATATATTGATCCCCCCTCCCCACGGCCCAAAGGGCCGTGGGGAGGGGGGATAAAGGGGGGTGGGGCCATTTTACCTCTTCTCGCGACTGCGTAACTCCTACAATCTAATGGAGGGGACAGGATGGAATGGGAATCCTTGCGCCGCCTGGGGCAGGCCATGGGGGAGATCCTGTATGGGATGGCCCTGCACGATATGGTGCGGGCGAACCTGCGTCAGAGAGGATCCATGGAGCATCTCTTCCTGCTGATCACCTTTGGGGATCTGGTGGGCATTCCCATCATCCCACCCTATTATTGCCTCCGCCTGCTCCCCTTCATCGTGCCCCAGATCCATTCCTGGCGTCGGCGTCTGCTCCGCGAGCGGGACCTCACCGATATGCTGTTCTGAGGTGAGAGAGGATGACCCCTCGCCGACGGATCCTTCTGGTGGTCGAGACCACGGATCTCCTTCGCCATGCGGCGCTCCTCGAAGCGGCGGCATCGCGCTGGGAGGTCCTGACCCTTTCCCCGCGCGAGGTCCTCTCCGAACCGATGGAGGAACCTCTCGATGCCATCCTCGTCGCCACAGAACGTCTGCCGGAGGAGTGGCTGGAGCGCTGGAGGCGAGGAGAAGAGCGTCCCCTGCTGGTGCGCCTGAGCGACCGGGCATCCGAGGCCTGCCAGGCCTCCGAAGGGCCATGGGATTGGATCATTCCGGCCTCCCAGCCCTGGCCGGCGCTGGAGACCCTGTTCTCCGCCCCGCTCATGGACCCGAAGCCGGAGGTTCCGGTTCGGAAGGTGTTGCTCGCCGGAGAGGCGACGGTCGGCAAGACCTCCCTGGTGACGTTTTACCTGCACCGTGCCTTCGATCCCCGCCGCCGGATGACGATTGGGGTGGATATCCATATATGTCCGGTGGAAGTCGAAGGGGTGGCCGTGCGTCTGGTGGTGTGGGATGTGGGCGGGCAACGGCGCTTCGCTGCCCTGCGGGATCTTTTCTATCGAGGCGCCGCGGCTGGGGCCCTGGTCTTCGATCTCAGCAACCGCCTCTCGTTCTATCAGCTCCTGAACTGGTGGCAGGAGCTGCGTCACCACACTGGGTCCATGCCGATGCTCCTGGTGGGGAACAAGGCGGATCTCCCGCGGGAGGTCTCCCGCTTTGAAGCGGAATCCCTGGCCCGGGCCTGGGGCACACCGTATTTCGAGACTTCATGCGTCACGGGCACGGGGATCCCGGAGTTCTTCCGGGCGCTGGCCATGGCCGCTCTGCGCGGGGTTTCCCCCTGATCCCCAGCCCATCCCCCAAACGTTTTCCCATAAAGGGGGGTGGGGCCATTTTACCTCTTCTCGCGAGTCCCGAACTGCGTAACTCCTATATCCTGTCATCTCTTGCAATGGAAGCGCCGCTCTCATTTTGGGCTACAGGTTGACGAGAGCCATCTGTCTGGTTTATGGTTGTAATGGGTTTGAGCCTGGAAAGTGGAGCACGGGCAGCCACGCGATCTGGTGACGATAATTCTCTTCCAGCCTGTTGGGTGATCCGGCGAGGGATTGTCCTGTCTTTGCTTCTCTCTGCGATCCGAAGGGCCAGGAAGAGGGGAGCCGGAATTGCGCAGCAAACCCTGGGCGAAATTTACGTGGGATGCATACTGCTGAAGGCGACCCGCATCTCACGGAGAAACCTCCTCTCCTCGCCCGGGCGGCGTTGCCGCGGGGAGGAGGGGGTCCTCGCATCGTGTCATGCTCTCCTTATGACCCGACAGAGTGGTTACCCGAGCGCATTCAACGAGGTGAACGCCATGCTGGACGTGGAACGCATCCGGCGCAATCCGGAGGAGATCCGGATCGGTCTTCAGCATCGAGGGGAATCCCCCGATCTGGTGGATCGCTTTCTGGAGCTGGACGAGGCGTATCGGGCGGCGCTACAGGAAGTGGAACGGTTGCGGGCGGTGCGCAACCAGGTCTCCCGGGAGATCGGGAAGATGCCGCCAGGCCCGGACCGGGAAGCTCGCATCGCCGAGATGCGAGAGCTGGGGGAGCGTCTGGCCGCTGAGGAGGCGCGGCTCCGGGATCTGGAGGCGCAGCGGGAGGAGCTTTTGCTGCAGTTCCCGAACATCCCGCATCCCAGCGTCCCGGTCGGTCCGGACGAGTCCGCCAACCGGGTGGTACGGATGGAGGGGGAGCTCCCTGAATTCGATTTCACGCCGCTCCCTCACTGGGAGCTGGGGCCTCGCCTGGGGCTGATTGATTTCGAACGGGGGGTCAAGCTCTCCGGGAGCCGCTTCTACGTGCTGTGGGGATTGGGGGCGCGTCTGGAACGGGCCCTGATCCAGTGGCTCCTGGACCTTCACACCCAGGTCCATGGCTACACGGAGGTCTATGTGCCTTTCGTGGTCAAGCGCGAGGCGCTGGTCGGTGCCGGCCAGCTGCCCAAGTTCGAGGACAACCTTTATCACGATGTGGAGGATGACATCTGGTTGGTTCCCACCGCTGAGGTCCCTCTCACCAACCTGCACCGCGATGAGATCCTGGAAGCGGATCAGTTGCCGCTTTATTACGTGGCGTATACGCCGTGCTTCCGTCGGGAGCGGATGTCCGCCGGCCGGGATGTGCGGGGGATCAAGCGTGGGCATCAATTCGATAAGGTGGAGCTGTATAAGTTCACCACGCCGGAAACCTCTTACCTGGAGCTGGAGAAGATGGTGGAGGACGTGGTGGACACCTGTCGGCGTCTGGGGTTGCCGACCCGCGTGGTGGAGATCTGCACGGGGGATCTGGGGTTCGCGGCGGCGAAAACCTACGATGTGGAAGTTTATGCGGCTGGTTGCGGGGAGTGGCTGGAGGTGAGCTCGGTGAGCAATACCGAGGACTTCCAGGCCCGGCGGGCGAATCTGCGCTACCGGCCTCGCCCGGGCGCGCGCCCGCGTTATGTGCACACCCTCAACGGCTCCGGCCTGGGCCTTCCCCGCACGGTGATCGCGATCCTGGAGAATTATCAGCAACGGGACGGTAGCATTGTCGTCCCTGAAGCCCTACGCCCATATATGGGCGTGGAGGTCCTGCGCGGTCCGCGGTGAAGGGAGGGGCGACGGCGGGGTTGCTTTTGCAATGCTGGGCTTATGAACCGGCTCTTCAAAAGGTGCGCTCCCGGCGTGCTGATTTCAGACGCCGGGGTGCGGCGGCGAGCTCCTCCGGGCTCGACCCATCGATCAAGGACGTGGACATGGAATCCCTGGAAGCCCGCTGGCGCCGGCTTCGAGGAAGCCGCTTTGATCGAACGGAATCCCCCCATTCGCAGGGAGGCGGGGTTCGCCTGTGGGAGGAATCCCTGCCGCTGTTCACATGGCATGGGGATCTCCCACTGGAGGCCTGGCGGACAGCCCCGCGGGGAGCAGTGGCGACTCTCGCCGGCCATCCGGATTGGCTGGACATCCCACCGCAGGGAGTGCTCTTCCTGGATACGGAGACCACGGGGCTGGTGGGCGGTGCCGGGACGCTGATCTTCCTCATCGGCTTCGCCCGGATGGAGGGTGAAGCCCTGGTGTTCCGCCAGCTCTTCCTCGCCGATCCGGCGGCCGAGCCGGCTTTCTGGCAGGCCTTCCTCGCTCTGACTCATGGAGTGCAGGGGCTGGTGACGTTCAATGGGCGGGGCTTTGATCTCCCCCTGATCGAGATGCGCCTGGCCATTCACCGGCTCCGCTGGCCCGGCCTGGATGTTCCCCACTGGGATCTTCTGCCCACCGCCCGCCGCCTCTGGCGGCGCCGCCTTCCCTCGCGGGCGCTGACCGCTCTGGAGGAGGCGGTGCTGGGGCTGGAACGTTCCCCCGACGATGTGCCCGGCTACGAGATCCCTTCCCGTTACTGGTCTTACCTGCAAACCCGAAGCCTGAATTCGCTGGAAGGGGTGTTCGCGCACAACCGCCAGGATGTGCTCTCCATGGTGATCCTGGCTGCCCGGCTGGCCCATCTGTTCGAGACCCCGGAGATGGATCCTGCGGTCCAGGGTTGGGATTGGGTGCAGCTGGGCCGGTGGTATCAGGATAGCGGCCGGTGGGAGGCAGCGGAGCGAGCCTTCCGCCGGGCGCTGGAGGAGGGAGGGGAAGACCGGGAGCTGCGCCGGGCGGCGTGGCATGCCCTGGGGACCCTGTTACGCCGGATGGGGCGTCTGGAGGAGGCGGCGCAGATCTGGCGGGAATGGGCGATGGAGGTCCCGGACGAGGTGCTGCCAGCGGCCCGGCTGGCCCGTTACTATGAGCGCACCCGGCGGGATCCGTTCGAGGCCCGTCGCTGGGCCCAGATCGCCCTGGAGCGGATCGAGCTTCAGGCCAACCCGGAGCGCTGGTGGAGCCTGCGGGAGAGCCTGGCGCGCCGGATCGCCCGCCTGGGCAATGCCCTGTGGGCCGAGTAAAGCCCTTCCTCGAGGCGAAATGGACGATGAGCCCTCATGGCCTGACGACGGAAGATCTGGCGACCATCGCGCTGGATCTGGTGGGATGGTCGGAGCTGCCACTGGATTCAGCGATCTATGTGCCCGGGCAGGGGATCCGGCGGGTGCTGGTGGGCATCGACATCGGGACTGCGGAGCTGCTCCTGGCCCGGCAGCTGGGCTGCGACGCGGTGGTCGCTCATCATCCGGTTGGAATGCGTCACCGGATGGCCCCGGTCTACCGTCGCCACGTGGAGTTGATGATGGCACACGGGATCCCCCGGGAGGCAGCGGAGGCGGCGATTCGAGAACGGATCGAGGAACTGGAGACTGCTGGCCATGCAGACAATTATGATCACGTGGTCTCCGTGGCGCGCCTGCTGAACATCCCCTTCCTGAATCTGCATGCCCCATGCGATGAAGCCGGCCGTCGGATCCTGCAAGGGATCATCAATGAGACCCTCGCGCGCAATCCCCGTGTTAGCCTTCGGGAAATCGCGGAGGCGCTGGGGCAGCTCTCCGAGTTTCAGGAAGCGGAGACGTCCATCCGGATCGCGCTGGGGGAGCCGGATGCCCCGGCCGGGAAGGTGGCGATGGTCCATGGCGCCCTGACCAACGGCGGCTACGCGGTGGCCCGGACTTACTTCGACCACGGGATCGACACCGTGGTCTATATTCACATTGCGCCAGGCGAGCTGGCGCGGTTGCGTCGGGAAGGGCGGGGACAGCTGTTGATCACCGGTCACATCGCCAGCGACAGCGTGGGGATCAACCCGTGGATCGCGGAGCTGGAGGCACGGGGGGTCGAGGTGATCCGCATCAGCGGGATCCTCGGGCGGTTTGATCCCGCGAATCGCCGATTTCTTAAATCGTAGGGCAACTGCTCGCAGTTGCCCTACGAAAGGCGAGCGATCGCCTCACGCAGCTTTCGGGCGACCTCCGCCATCTCAGCCTCGCTGGCGTAACGTTGCCGGGGCCAGAAAAAGCCCCGCAATCCATCTCCTTTCCGCCGGGGGACGACGTGGATGTGCAGGTGGGGCACACTCTGGCTCACCCGGTTGTTGATGGCTACGAAGGATCCCTCCGCCCCCAGCCCGAGTTCCATCGCCCGGGCCAGGAGGCGCGCGTTCCGGAACAGCGGCCCCACCAGCTCCGGGGGCAGATCCATCAGGGTCTCATAGTGCTCTCGGGGGACGAGCAGACAATGCCCCGGGAACAGGGGACGATGGTCCAGGAAGGCGACCGAGATCTCATCCTCCAGCACGATGCAAGCGGAGGCCTCGCCGCGAAGGATGCGACAGAAGGCGCAGGTCATCCTCAATCCCCCACAGGGTATGGATGGACCTTGCCCTTATGCCCACCCCAGGCGCCCGGGGTTCAGCCGGCCCTCCGGGTCGAGCTGGGCTTTGATTCGCCGCATCACCTCGACCTCCGGCCGGAGCGGGGCCCACAGGCCCAGGGTCCGCTTTGCTGATTCCAGACCGCCCAGGATCGTGAAGTGCCCGCCCTGGGCAAGGGTGAAGGAACGAAGCTCGCCTGCCCATCGGAGGAGCGTCTCCATCGGCCCGCGACCCTCCGCGTAGATCAGGCCCAGCGTCCCGTGGGCTCGCCAGATGACCGGGATCTCTTCCGTGGATTCCAGCGCCGCGGCGCATGCCGTTAGCTGGGAGGGCAACAGCCCCAGGCGCACGCCCAGCGCCTCCGTGGGCGCTGGGGTGGGAAGGATCGCAACGGAGGCCATGCGGGCCCACAGGGCCGATGCGGTTTCCTCGGGCAGGCGGTCTTTCCCCCGGGCCTCGGAGGCC
Source organism: Candidatus Thermoflexus sinensis (assembly GCA_016842045.1). GTDB lineage: Bacteria > Chloroflexota > Anaerolineae > Thermoflexales > Thermoflexaceae > Thermoflexus > Thermoflexus sinensis. The sequence goes on from JAEVEY010000066.1 coordinate 30,843, forward strand.
GCCGCTACGGCGTCCCGTCCGATGCGCTCCACCTGCGCCGGCCATCCCCCCGCGCGCACCACCACCCAGATCCGCGCCCCGGGATCTTCCGGGAGCTCCAGGGTCCCCCGCAGCGTCTCCCACGCCCGCGCGTTCAGGACCTCCACCGCCAGGGGGAATCCGGGGTGGCGAAGCATGCTCAGGGTCAGTGGAAGCGCGTCCTCCGCCCGGGAGAAGCTGAACGCCCATGTTGCCTCCGCCTTCGGGCGCGGCCACAGTTTAAAGGATGCTTCCACGATCACCCCCAGGGTCCCCAGCGCGCCGTGGAATAGCTTCGGGAGATCGTATCCGGCCACATTCTTGACCACCTCGCCTCCACCCTGGATAAGCGTCCCATCGGCCAGGGCAACCCGGAGCCCGATCAGCAAGTCCCGCGCCGAGCCGTAGCGGGCCCGCAGTGGCCCGCTCAGGCCCGTCGCCAGGATCCCTCCGATCGTCGCCTGATCCCCAAAGGGAGGATCGAGCGGGAGCCACTGGTCGTGTTCGGCCAGCATGGCGTTCAGATCGGCGAGGCGGATTCCCGCTTCCACCCGGATGGTGAGGTTGGCCGGGCGGTGGCGTAACACGCGGGAGAGGCGGGTGAGATCCAGAGCGAGGTCGTAACGGGCCGGCGCGTAGCCGATGCTCTGATGCGCGCCGCTCCCCCATGGCACCACCGCCCATCCGGAGCGGGCAGCCTCCCGCAGGGCCTCGGCGACCTCCTCGGCGGTCTGCGGTTGCCGCACTGCGCGAGGAACGCTGCCGTTTAATCGATAACGGTCGATCAAATCCACAATTCCTCCTCGGCATCTGTAGGAGCGGGTGTGATGCGGTAACGAATGGGCTTCTCCATGCGGGCCTTGCGGCGGCTCCATGTTTCCAGGCACATCCTGGTGGAAGGGAACATCTTGCAGGGATTGAGGCGGTTCTCCGGGTTGAAGGCCGCCTTGATCCGCGCCATCACCTCGAGGTCCACCGGCGAGAAGAGCAGGGGCATCAGATCCCGCTTCTCCAGCCCGATCCCGTGCTCCCCGGTCAGGGTGCCGCCGGCCTCCACGCAGGCCCGGATGATCTCCGCTCCGGCCTCCACAGCCCGTCGGGTGAGCTCTGGATCCCGTTCATCGAAAAGGATCAATGGATGAAGGTTTCCATCTCCAGCGTGGAAGACGTTGGCGATCGTGAGGCCGTAGCGCCGCCCGATCTCCTGGATCTGGCGGAGGACCCGTGGCAGCTGATCCCGCGGCACCACCCCATCCTGAACCAGGTAGCTGGGGGCCAGGCGGCCCATGGCCCCGAAGGCTCCCTTGCGGCCGGACCACAGGCGCTCCCGCTCGGCGGGGTCCGTCGCGATCCGAACCTCCCGGGCATCGAAGTGCTCGCAGATGCGAGCGATATGGCGGGCAAGGTCCTCCAGGCCCTCCGGCAGCCCCTCGACATCGATCAGCAGGACGGCCCCGGCATCCATGGGGTAGCCGCAGCGTTTGGCGCTTTCCACCGCCTGGATCGCCGTGTGGTCCATCATCTCGATGGCCCCCGGAATGGTGCCGTCGGCGATGATGGCGGACACTGCCTCGCTGGCCTGATCCACGGTGTCGAAGACCGCCAGCAGGGTCACCACCGCCTCGGGCATGGGCATCAGACGGAGGACGGCTTTCGTGACAATCCCCAGCGTGCCTTCTGAGCCGACGATCAGCCCGGTGAGGTCATAGCCCGGCCAATCGCAGGCAGCGCCGCCGACCTCGATGACCTCACCGTCGGGCAGCACCACCTCTAAGCCCAGCACGTGGTTGGTGGTTACCCCATAAGCCAGGCAATGGGGGCCGCCTGAGTTCTCCGCGATATTGCCGCCGATGGTGCAGGCCTTCTGGCTGGAGGGATCGGGCGCAAAATACAGGCCGTGGGCGGCGGCAGCCTGGGAGACGGCGATGTTTACCACGCCGGGTTGCACCACGGCCCGCAGGTTCACCGGGTCGATCTCCAGGATGCGGCGCATCCGGGTGGTGACGATCATCAGGCCTCCCTGGTCGGCCACCGCGCCGCCGCTCAACCCGGTCCCGGCGCCCCGCACCACAACAGGCAGCCCGTAACGGTTCGCGATCCGAACGGCAGCCACCACTTCCTCAGTGGAAGTGGGGAGAACTACGAAATCGGGGCGTCCCTTATCGATGGAGGCGTCGTATTCGTAGAGGAGGAGGTGGTGATCTTCCCAGAGCACCCCGCGGGGTCCAAAGACTTCCAGCAGCTCCTGGAGAGCTTGTGCTCGCTTCACCACGCCCCCTTTCGGATTCGGAATGGAGGCATAATTTCGTCAGGTCTCTACCACTATCATAAATCATAACGCAAGCGGTTAGTAGGACAACTGCAAGCAGTTGTCCCACCATTCCAGGGAGAGGAGGATCCAGGATGACGTTTTCTGTGATCGTGGCCGGATTAGGAGCGATGGGAAGCGCGGTGGCCTTCCACCTCGCCCGCCGGGGCGTTCGGGTCATTGGCCTGGATCGGTTTGCGCCCCCGCATCCCTTCGGGTCCTCCCATGGGGAGTCCCGGATTATCCGGGAGGCCTACTTTGAGCACCCCGCGTATGTGCCGCTGGTCCAGCGTGCCTATAGATTGTGGCAGGAGCTGGAGGTTCTCACGGGGGAATCGCTCTTGCGGATCACCGGCGGGGTGTTGCTGGGCGCGCCGGAGAGCAAGATCATCACCGGCGCTCTGTGCAGCGCTCAGATCCATGGCCTGGCCCACGAGGTCCTGACCGCATCCGAGGTGAGGAAGCGGTTTCCGGCGCTGCAGCCACCGGAGACGTTCATCGCCGTCTATGAGCCGCGGGCGGGTGTCCTCCGGCCGGAAGCTTGTGTGGCGGCCCATCTGCGGATGGCGGCGCGATACGGCACCGTCCTGCATTTCGAGGAGCCGGTGCGGGAGTGGCGAGCCGGTGAGGATGGCGTGGAGGTCATTACGGAGCGCGGACGCTATTCCGCTGACCGGATGGTGTGGTGCCTCGGGGCGTGGCTGCCCGCCTGGCTGCCTGCGGCCCCCCTCTGGGTGGAGCGCCAGGTGATGTTCTGGTTTCGCCCGGCCCGGGATGCGGAAAATTTCGCGCCCGGTCGCTGCCCCATCTACATCGTGGAGTTCGCCCCGGAGCGCTCCTTCTATGGATTCCCGGATTTGGGAGCGGGGGTGAAAGTGGCTCGTCATCATGGTGGGGAGCCCTGTGCTCCGGAGACCGTGCGGCGCGTTGTTGGGGAAGAGGAGGTCGAGGCCATGCGCGGCTTATTGCCGCGCTTCCTGCCCGGGCTGAGCGGTCCGCTCATGCGAACAGAGGTATGTTTGTACACCAACACCCCGGACGGTCACTTCCTCCTGGACCGCCATCCGGAACATCCCCAGGTGTTTGTGGTCAGCCCATGCTCCGGGCACGGCTTCAAGTTCTCCAGCGCCATTGGCGAGCTGGTCGCGGAGGCCATACGGAATGACGCGATCCAGTATGAGCGGAGGTTGTTCGGGTGGCGGTGGTGAGATACATTCCTCAGTTGAGGAGGGCTCACGCTCACTCGCCAGAGAGAATGTGAGAGCGATGATGTCTCGCCGGGATCTTTTGCTGATTCCCCCACTGTTGTTCTTTGTGGTTTTCTATCTCTATCCCTTGCTTTCGATCCTGCGCCTCAGCCTGGCCCCTGAGGGGGCGATCCGCTGGGAGATCATCTTTGGAACGCTACGGGGGGCAGCGTTCTGGAAGGTGCTGGGGTTCACGGTGGGTCAGGCGGCGCTCTCCACAGGGGTCACCCTGGCCCTGGGCCTGCCTCTGGCCGGCCTCTTCGCTCGTTATCCCTTCCCGGGTCGGGGATGGTGGCAGGCGATGGCGACTGTGCCCTTCGTCCTGCCTACCGTGGTGGTGGCGGCCGCTTTCACCGCGCTCCTGGGGCCCCGGGGCTGGGTGAACCAGGCACTGATGGCCCTGCTGGGCCTTCCGGAGCCGCCCATTTCCTTCCTGAACACGTTGACCGCCATTGTGGTCGCTCACGTGTTCTATAACCTCACGCTGGTGTTGCGCATCGTCGGGAGCGCCTGGGCCCACCTGGATCCGACGCTGGAGATGGCCGCCCGCACCTTAGGAGCGGACCACGGGCAAACCCTGCGGCGGGTGACGATCCCCCTCCTGATGCCGGCGATCCTGGCGGCGACCGCGCTGGTGTTCCTCTTCGACTTCACCAGCTTCGGTGTGGTGTTGCTGTTAGGTGGCCCACAATACGCCACACTGGAAGTCGAGATCTATCGCCAGGCGGTCGGCCTCTTCAATCTCCCCGGCGCGGCCACCCTGGCCCTGGTTCAGCTGGGACTGACCTTTGGGATCCTATCGGTCTATACGCGCCTGCAGGCTCAGCTCACGTTCCCCCTGGAATGGCGGCCGGCAGCGTCTACGGTCCGCCCCCCGCGCACATGGCTGGAGCGTCTGGGGATCGGTTTGGGGATGACGATGCTTTTCCTGTGGATCGGGTTGCCGCTGCTAACGCTGGTCCTCCGCTCGTTCACCCCCATGACCCTCCGGAAGCCGGGGGAAGCGGTGGTCTACACCGGGTGGATCACGCTGGGATATTATCGGGAGCTGTGGATCAACCGGCGCGGGGCGGTCACATATATCCCGCCGATCGAGGCGATCCGCAATTCGCTGGTTTTCGCTGTTGCGGTCATGGTGCTTTCGCTCCTGCTGGGTGGGATGGTCGCCTATGGGCTGGCGGGCCGTCGTCGCCGCCGGTGGCTGGATCCCCTGTTGATGCTTCCGCTCTCGACCTCGGCGGTCACGCTGGGATTCGGGTTCCTGGTGGGGTTCAGCCGGCCGCCGGCCTTTCTGCAGGCGTGGCCGGGGCTGGTAGAAGCCATCATGGCCCTGCGCACCTCGCCGCTTCTGGTCGTGATCGCGCACACGCTGATCGCCTATCCCTTCGTGGTGCGCATCCTCCTGCCGGCGATGGAGGGGATGAACCCCCGCTGGCGAGAGGCGGCGATGACCCTGGGAGCCTCCCCCTGGCGGGTCTGGTGGCATGTGGAAGCACCGCTGCTGGGGCGGGCGCTGCTCACGGCCGCCGTCTTCGCTTTTTGCGTCTCCCTGGGCGAATTCGGCGCCACCGCCCTGATCGCCCGGCCGACGATGACCACGATGCCGCTGGCCATCGCCCGCTTTCTCAGCCAGCCCGGCGAGCTGAATCTGGGCCAGGCCATGGCCATGAGCACGCTGTTGCTCTGGATGACGTTCCTCGGTATTCTTCTCATCGAACGCTTCCGTTACCGGGGTATCGGGGCGTTTTAGAGGGGGAATTTAGGGCGTGGGGGCGCACCGAAGGGTCGCTCCCCACACCCTAAAGAACTTCTTTGAGGAGCGTTCGAATGCCGCAGCGGATCATCTCCGTATTCGGCAGCAGCGCCCCGTCGCCGGAATCCGCGGATTATCAAATTGCGCTGGAGCTCGGCCGCTGGCTGGCCCGGGCCGGTTTCATCGTGATGAGCGGCGGGTATCACGGGACGATGGAGGCGGTGAGCCGCGGGGCAAAGGAGGCTGGCGGACGGACCATCGGGGTGACGGTGGATTTGTTCGATCGATGGGGATTAAAGGCCAACCCTTACATCGATGTGGAGATCAAGTTCCCCACCCTCTTCCAGCGGCTTCATTATCTGGTCACAACCGGCGATGCGTTGATCGCCCTTCCCGGGGGCATCGGCACCTTGAGCGAGATGGCCCTGGCCTGGAGCTTCCTGCAGACGGGCGAGATCCCCCCGCGGCCGTTCCTGCTTCTGGGTTCCCGGTGGCGACGCTTGCTGGAAGCTTATCTGGACCCGTTTTACATCCGGAAGGAGGACATGGCCATCCTGCAGCTGGTGGAGACGCCGGAGGAAGCGGTCGCCACATTGCAGGCCCAGCTGGAACGCCCGATCGAGACGAGCTCCCGCCCGTGGGGTTAGATCGGGGGTTCCAGGAGCCGATGAAGCCACCAGAGGCGGTTTTTACCTTTCCCACAAGAATCGAGGAGGTTCCTCTTGAAGATCCTCTGTGTGGATATCGGGACCGGAACCCAGGACATCCTGCTGTATGATAGCCGGAGGGAGCTGGAAAACGCCTATCAGCTGATCCTGCCCTCGCCGACGATCCGGGTCGCCCGGGCCATCCGCCAGGCGACCCGGGAGCGGCGGCCTGTTCTCCTCACCGGCGTGACAATGGGAGGCGGCCCATGCCACTGGGCGGTGGAGGATCACCTCCGGGCGGGTCTTCCGGTATATGCGACCCCCGAGGCGGCGCGCACCTTCAATGATGACCTGGACGCGGTGGAGGCCATGGGGGTGCAGATCGTGAGCGAGGACGAGGCCGCCCGCATGGATGAGCGGGTGGTCCGCCTGGCGCTGCGGGATTTCGATTGGGATGCCCTGCGGCAAGCCTTTGAGGCCTTCGATGTCCCTCTCCGACTGGATGGGATCGCGGTGGCGGTTTTCGATCATGGCGCAGCGCCTCCCGGGTATTCGGATCGGAAATTCCGGTTCGATTATCTGGCCCGGCAGCTTTCGGAACAGCGGGATCTAACCGTCTTCGCCCATCGATGGGATGAGATCCCTCCCGCCCTGACCCGGCTGCAGGCAACGGTGCGCACGGTTCGGGAGGTTTTCGACGGACCGGTAGTGGGGATGGATACCGCCCCGGCGGCGGTCCTGGGCGCCACCCTTGATCCCCGCGTGGCCGCATGGCGGCGGTGTCTGGTCGTCAACATAGGGAACTTCCACACCCTTGCCTTTCGCCTGCGGGAGGGACGGGTGGAAGGGCTCTTCGAGCACCACACGGGCTTTCTGGATGGAGATAAGCTGGATCGCTTATTAAGCCGGCTGGCGGAGGGCGCGCTGGACTTTGAGGAAGTGTTTGGAGATATGGGCCACGGGGCGCTGATGTTCGAGACGACGCCAATGGAGCTGGATGGGGTGGCGGTCGTTGGACCCCGCCGGGGATTGTTGCGGAAGTCCCGCCATCCGGTTTACTTCGCGGTTCCCTATGGGGATATGATGCTGGCGGGCTGCTTCGGGTTGTTGCGGGCCTTCGCGGCCCTCTATCCGGAGTTCGCCCCGGTGATTCTGGAGTCCCTGCACGGCGCTTTCCGTCCAGCGCCATGGGAGACCCTCGACGAATGATCCGGTAACCTGCGGGGCAGGGTAAAAATTGGGGTTGGGGAAGCCACCTTCGGCAGCCCTCCCAGCCCTCCAAACCCCTGGGGATAGGAAACACGAAAGCCTTAGAGGAGGCCTTCAGCGAATGAATCCGATGGTGCGGGTGGATGTGGTGATTCCGGTTTACAACGAGGAGCGGGACCTGGAGCCCAGCGTTCATCGGTTGCGCGCCTTCCTCCGTGAGAACTGTCCGTATCGCTGGCGGATTGTGATCGCGGATAATGCCTCGGTGGACCGCACGCCGGAGATCGGGCGGCGGCTGGCCGAGCAGTGGCCCGATGAGGTGTGCTATATCCGGCTGAACCGCAAGGGGCGAGGGCGAGCACTGCGCAAGGCCTGGCTGGAGAGCGACGCGGATGTCATGGCCTACATGGATGTCGATCTCTCCACCGACCTCAGCGCCTTCATGCCGTTGATCCAGCCCCTCGTCGAGGGGCGCTATCACATCGCCACCGGGAACCGGTTGCATCCCCAATCCCGGATCACGCGCTCTCTCAAACGCGAGCTGATCTCCCGCATCTATAATTTCATCGTCTGGTTGCTTTTCCCTCGCCGCCGTTTTCAGGACGCCCAGTGCGGATTTAAGGCGATCACCCGCCAGGCGGCCCGGGAGCTGATCCCGCTCGTGGCCAACCAGTCGTGGTTCTTCGACACGGAGCTGCTGCTGCGGGCGGAGCAGCGCGGCTACACGGTCTGGGAGGTCCCGGTGATCTGGCGGGAGGATCCAGATACCCGGGTGAAGATTGTGCGCACGGCCCTGGAGGATCTCCGGGGTCTGTGGCGGGTCCGGCGAACCCCCCATCCTTCCCCTATCTACACGGATCCGGAAGCGGATTACCCGGATTAGGGGTTTCCGTCCGGAATTTGGCAGTCACGCTGAAGCGTTGTCATGAAGGCATAAAACGCAGTGTGGGAAATCCTTTCACTGCGCTGCACACCGTGCGGCTTTGCCACACGGGGGTAAGGATTGATTTTTCCTTGGGATGCGGGCTGCCCAGGACAACTCGCATCCCGAGGGAAATTCCACGAGAACGGGGATAACCTTTTCCCCTCCCCGAATGGAAGAAGGACAAGGCATTCGTAACTCCCAGCTTGAGAAAGACCCCAGGGAGCGGAGGAACGCGATGGAGCGGTTCGGGCGTCTGCTGCGAGTGAATCTTTCCACCGGCTCTATCACGCAGGAGGAGATCTCTCCTTCCTGGATTGAGATGTTCATTGGGGGGAGCGCCCTTGCGGCCCGTCTGCTGTGGGAGCGCCTGCGACCTGATCTGGATCCTCTGAGCCCGGAGAGCCCGCTGCTGTTCATCACTGGGCCGCTGACCGGGACCGCGGGGCCGGCGGTGGGGCGGTTCACGGTGTGCGCCCGTTCCCCGGCCACCGGCCTGTGGGGCGAATCGAACTGCGGCGGGTTCTGGGGGCCGGAGCTGCGGTTCGCTGGTTACGATGCCCTGTGGATCGAGGGGCGCGCTCCGGAGCCCGTATATCTGTGGATCCACAACGGACGGGCCGAGATCCGCCCGGCCTCCCATCTCTGGGGTCAGGATCCCTACGCCGTGCAGGCGATCGTGCGGGAGGAAGTCCGGGACCCCCTCGCCCGGGTAGCGGCGATCGGCATCGCAGGGGAAAATCAGGTCCCCTTCGCCCTGATCCTGTGCGATCACGGGCGGGTGGCGGGCCGCACCGGGATGGGGGCGGTGATGGGTTCCAAGAATCTGAAGGCCATCGCTGTGCGAGGGACACAGCCGCTGCCCATCGCCCGTCCGGAAACCTTCCAGGCGCTGCGGGCCCAGGCAAACCGGGCGTTGCGGGAGGATAACCTGACCCGGGTGTTTCGGGAGACCGGGACTGCGGGCGCGGCGGAGTATTTCGAGTTGCTGGGGAGCATGCCCAAACGGTATTACGGGCAGGGAGCCTGGGAAGGCGCATCCAAAATCAGCGGGGCGGCGATGGCCGAGACCATCCTTTCTGGAGTTTCGGCCTGCCATGCCTGTGTGATCGCCTGCGGCCGGGTGGTGACCATCCCGGAGGGCCCGTATGCCCGCACGAAGGCAAAGGGCCCGGAATACGAAACCATCGCCGCCTTCGGCCCGAACCTTCTGAATGACGACCTCCAGGCCATCACGCATCTGGGAGATCTTTGCGATCGCTATGGCCTGGACTCGATCAGCATGGGGAACGTGCTGGGCCTGGCGTATCTGCTTTTCGAGCAGGGGCGGATCACGGAGCGGGAGACAGGTGGCCTGAGCCTGTGCTGGGGTGATATCCGACCTGTCGAGATCCTGATCGCTCAAACGGCCCGGCGGGAAGGGTTCGGCGCGCTCCTGGCCCAGGGGGCGCGAGGGCTGGGACGGGCGTTCGGGGCGGAAGATCTGGCCGTTGAGGTCAAGGGGCTGGAGGTCCCCTATCACGATCCTCGTGGGGTGGCTGGGATAGCGTTGAGTTATGCCACTTCCCCGCGTGGGGCCTGTCACAATCAGAGCGATTTCTTCATGGTGGAATTGGGCCAGTCCAGCGAGGAGCTGGGCATCCCCTATCTGGACCGGCATCAGGTCGAAGGCAAGGCCCGTTACGTGGCGATCCATCAGAACTGGCGCACAGCGTGCAACAGCCTGGTCCTGTGTTATTTCGCGAATGTTGCCCCCAGTGTCGCCCTTGCCCTGCTGAACGCCGCAATGGGATGGGAGTGGGATCTGCCCACGATGCTGCAAGCGGGGGAGCGGGGCTGGCAATTGAAACGGGTGATCAACAGCCGTCTGGGTGCCACGCGGGCCGACGACCGGTTGCCCAGGCGGCTCCTGGAGCCCCTGGCCGATGGAGGAGCGGCCGGCTTCGTTCCGGATCTGGAGACCATGCTGCGGGAATATTACGAGGCTCGGGGGTGGGATCCTGTGACCGGCCAGCCCACACCGGAAACCCTCCAGCGGTTGGGGCTGGGGTTTGCCCTGGAGGAGAGCCTGTAACGGCGATCGGCGTGCCCTCCAGGAGAACAGCGGATGGGAGCGGATCGACATGATGCGGGTACTGGTGACCGGTGCCACGGGCTTCCTGGGCCATAACCTTTGTCCGTATCTGGTGGAACAGGGGTATGCCGTGCGCGCTCTGGTTCGACCGTCCTCCGATTGGGGGTTTCTGGCGGAGCGGGGGGTGGAGATCGCCTTCGGCGATGTGCAGGATCCGACCTCGGTCCAGGCCGCCATCGCCGGGTGCGAGGCGGTGGTTCATGCGGCCGGCTACTTCCGGTTCTGGGGGCCCCGGGATCGCTACTGGGCCGTGAATGTCATGGGGACCCGGAATGTGGTTCAGGCGGCGGAGCGGGCTGGAGTTCAGCGGTTCGTGCATATCTCGACGGTGGCCGTGGTGGGGCGGCCCCGTCCGGGGTCCGTGATCGATGAGACGTATCCGTGCCAGCCGGTGGATGAATACCAGCGGACAAAACTGGAAGGGGAACGGCTTGTTCAAGATGCGGCTCGCAGAGGGCTTCCCGCCATTATTTTACGCCCCGGGGCCTTCTATGGCCCATGGGGGCGTTATGCGTTTAACCGGCTTTTCTTTGAGGATTTCCTGAAGGGATTGCGCCTTCAGGTGCACGGTGGCCGCCGTTACACGTTTCCGGTTTTTGTCCCCGATCTCTGCCGGGTCATCGAGGCTGCGCTGTGCCGGGGGCGGGTCGGGGAGATCTACAACGTAGCGGATCGCAGTCGGCGGCACGCGGAGATCTACGAGATCGTGGCCCGGGTGGCGGGGACCTCAGCCTGGCGGCTCAACGTCCCCGCCACCCCGATGCTGGCCCTGGCGTGGATCTGGACGAAGCTGGCGGATCTCACGGGGCGGGAGCCCTATTATCCGCTGACGCTGGCCTCCTATGTGTTCTACGACTGGGTGGTTTCCTCCGAGAAAGCGCAACGGGAGCTGGGCTTTGAGCCGACGCCGTTTGAGGAAGGGGTAAGGCAGACCCTGGAGTGGTATTGGGCACAGGGGATCCTGCGCCCGCCTCGCTGATGATCTGTCCCTGGTCTATTTACCGAGAAGCCTCCCCTGGTAGCAAACCGCCGGGTTCCGTTTTGCCTGGCGCCAAAGCGAACATTGAGCTGTCTGGAGGGCGCGCTGGCCCGCTCTCAAGATACTTAAACCTTCTCTTTCTCCTCTGCCTGCGGTCTCTTGAAACGCAGGAAGAGGGGATGCTGGGGGAAGGGATAAGAGATCAAGCCGTTTACAATGGGGTCACAGGGCTTTTCAAAGTTCTAATGATGCGAGTTCTCATTTCCCTTCGATGAGTTTTCTTCTCCCCCCTCCTCACAGCTCAAAGGACCGTGGGGAGGGGGGAGAAAAAATATTTTGGGGCCGAGCCGCGCGCCGAAGGCGCGCGGCTCGGCCCCAAAAGCCCCCAGGAGGAAACCGCCTATATCCGTATAGACAATGCTGGAGAACGGCTGAATAGTTACTCTCCTCCCCGTTATGCCGTCTTTGATTAGAATCTTAAAAGCCCTGTGGCTCACAACTCCTAACTTTAACTGATGCGAAGCTGTGTCATAACTCTCTTTATAACTACATCTGCTAATTCTACCGCAACAAGCGCTTCACGCTGACCGGGGAGTCCGTAAGGAAGAGAGCCGGGCAAGGCATCTGGATAGCGCACAGGGATGTAATAATCGTCCAGGATTGTGAGCTCCTCTGCAATATCTGCAAATGGCTCGGGAGGCAGAAGCCTCAACAGTTCAGAAATCGAATGTAAACGCGGTGGAGTACGGCCGTGAGCAGCGATTAGACCCTTAAGCGCTTTCTCTACACATTGTTGAGCGTGGAAGCAGGCCAGGTTATAAATCTCATCCTCCAGCAGTGCCTTTGCGGCAAGGAGATCCTGCTGGGCAAAATCTAACCATGGCTTAGCGGCCTCGTTCATATAGGACAACTCCTTTACTTACAATTTCCTCTCGCACAAAGGGCCGTTCCCGGGCCAGCTGTTCGAATTCCTCAGGGGTGTATACCAGTAAATCGGTGGCTACGCGGGGCTTGAGCAAACGCCGGATGAAATGAAGACGCTCGATAAAGGGCAGATCGGTTTTCATCACAATCACCAGGTCGATATCAGACCATGAGTGGATTTCGCCTGTCGCGAGAGAACCGAAAAGAAGGATCTGCTCCGGATCGATCTCCCGACGCAGGGTTTCCACAAACCGCCGGATTTCTTTTTCGAGCACCTCTCGGCGTTCCTGAGCGGATAACGTCTCCTTCGCTGACATCGTATAGCCCCCCTAACTTTCAGGGAGTGTCTAAGCCTTTAGCTCGTGTTCACGTGATCCCTGATCCACTCTGATACCCCTCTCCCCTGGATCCCCCCAACGGCCCGAAGGGCCGTGGGGGGATCTGAAATTGGGGGCCTGATGATCTATCACAGCGAAAACACTGCCGGCGAATTTCGGATCCTCTCTCAAGCGCGCGATTCTCCTTCGGCAGGCTCCTCACAGCTCTTCTGAGCCCTGGGGCGGGGGATAGAAAATAGCTCAGGGGCTGAGCCGCGTGCCTCTGGCGCGCGGCTCAGCCCCTGAAGTCCCTGAAAGAAAACCCGCGTGAAACGCCCCGATTCGTATGGCGTGCAAATGGCTGAATCGTGACTCCAGGATTTTATAGGCCGGAAGGTGCCGAAGGCATCCCCTGTCCCCGAAGGGGATCGATTAAGAACGTCCCATTCGCCACACCGTGCCATCCGGGCGGTCTTCCAGGATGATCCCCAAGGCCCGGAGGCGGTCACGGATCTGATCGGCGCGGGCGAAATCACGCTGGCGGCGAGCTTCCGCCCGTATCTCAATGAGCAGCTGCACCAGCCCGGCCACCAGATCCGACGGGATGTCCGGTCGGATGACCTCCGGGATCAGCCCCAGGACCTGGCCTCCGAACTCCCGATAGACCGTGTCGATGGTTTCCAGGATAGGGCGCCCCACGGTCGCCCCGCCGAAGAGCAGGCTGTTGACGGCTTTGGAGAACTCGAAGAGAACCGAAAGGGCCTCCGGTGTGCCGAAATCATCATCCATCGCCTCGAGAAACGCGCGCCGGGTTCGCTGGATCTCCTCCATAAACGCCTCGGGCTCGGCCGCCTCGGGAACATCCCCTCGGGCGAGCCGTTCCCGGACCTCGATCACGGTGTTCCAGAGGCGGTCCAGGCCTTTCTCCGCCGCCTCCATCGCTTCCTCGCTGTAGTCGATGGGGGAGCGATAATGGCTGGAGAGGATGAACAGACGGATCGCCTGGGGCCGGTATCGCTGAAGGGCATCCTTGATGCGCACCACGTTCCCCAGGCTTTTGCTCATCTTCACACCGTTCACGGTGAGGGATCCGGTGAGCAGCCAGTAGCGGGCGAAGGGCACCCCATTGGCCGCCTCCGCCTGGGCGATCTCGCTCTCATTGTGGGGGAAGAGGTTGTCGATGCCCCCGCCGTGGATGTCGAAGGGCTGCCCCAGGTATTTGGTGGCCATCACGGAGCATTCGATATGCCAGCCGGGATAGCCCCAGCCCCATGGGCTGGGCCAGCGCAGGATGTGCTCCGGCTCTGCGCGTTTCCACAGGGCGAAGTCGGCGGGGTGGCGTTTTTCCTCCCGCACCGGGATACGGGCGCCTTCCTCCTGCTCCTCCAGGCGACGGCCGGAGAGCTTCCCGTATTCCGGCCAGGATTCCACGGAGAAATAAACCGAGCCGTTGACTTCGTAGGCGTGGCCTTTTTCGATCAGAACCTTGATCATCTCGATCATCTCGGGGATGTGGCAGGAGGCCCGGGGGGAGATGTCGGGTCGCACCACTCCCAGCGCGTCCATGTCCTCAAAATAACTGCGCATGTATTTCTCCACCAGCTCCATCGGCTCCAGACGCTCCCGGGCTGCCCCTTTGAGGATGCGGTCCTCCCCGGTATCCAGCAGGTGCCCCACGTCGGTGATGTTCTGGACATAGCGGACCTTATAGCCACGATAGCGGAGGTAGCGGACGATCACGTCCATGGAGACGTAAAGCTTGGCGTGGCCGAGGTGGGCGTGATCATAGACGGTTGGCCCACAGACATACATGTGAACCCGTCCTTCGCGCAGCGGGACGAAGGGCTCTTTCTGTCGGGTCAGGAAGTTATACACCACAAGGCTCATCGGTTTCGCACCTCCAGAGATGTTTGGGGCATGGCAGATGGCCAATGGGGTGATCAAAACAGCGATCTCAGGAGGAGCCTCCACGGGTCATCTCTTCGGGCCGGGCAAAGATCATCCGACCGGCAGCGGTCTGGAGCACCTTGGTCACCACCACCGGGATCTCGCGCCCGATGTAGCGGCGCCCCTCCTCCACCACCACCATCGTCCCATCCTCCAGGTAACCCACGCCCTGTCCGGGCTCCTTCCCTTCCTGAATGATGGAGAGCGTGAACGTTTCACCCGGTAGCAGCACCGTCCGCACGGCGTTGGCCAGCTCATTGATGTTGAGGACGCGGATGTTCTGGAGCTCGGCCACCCGGTTCAGGTTGTAGTCATTGGTCATAATCGGGCAGCGCAGGCGGCGGGCCAGGGCGATCAGCTTCTCATCCACCTCCCGGCCTTCCACATCCATATCCACGATGCGGATGGGGACCTGGCCTTCCTTTTGCATCCGGTTGAGGATCTCCAGGCCGCGGCGGCCCCGGTTGCGACGCAGAGGATCCTGGGAGTCGGCGATGTGCTGGAGCTCGTTGAGGACAAAGCGGGGCACCAGGAGCGTGGCCTGAAGGAACCCGGTGCGCGCGACATCAGCGATCCGGCCATCGATGATCACACTGGTATCCAGCAGGATCAGATGCTCACCGTCCCGTCCCTCGCGCAGGTGACGGGGGAACATGGCCAGCAGGTCCTTATAGCGGGTGCCCGCTACCGTGAGGCCCAGGTAGCCGAAGAACACCGCCCCCAGGGAGGGCAGCACCCGGCCCAGGGGGTCGGGCAGGAGGGAGAGCGGGTAGGAGACCAGCCCGGCCATGATCAGCCCGACGATCAGCCCGATCGTGCCGGCGATCAGTTGTTGCAAGGGGATAGGCCGGATAATCTGGCGGATCATGGCGGCCGGGCGGATGGTGAGCCATGGGGTGAGGATCAGACCGAGGATGGCACCGATCAGACTGAAGGCCAGGGCGAACTGCCAGGCCGGGCGTGAATCCAGCCCCAGCCGGGCGGCATCCATCCCCAACCGCCACCCGGCAACCCCCAGCACCAGCATGCCAATGAGGCGAAGAAAACGTTCGAAATCCATGAATCCTCCGAATAAGAGCGAAGTGCATCGTTCATCTTACACCGGGGGCCATGAAGAGGGCAAGGGGAGAGGTGATGCCCTCATGGGGTGCCCATGGAGCTTCAGGGGGAGGTCCGGCGCAGGGCGGGAACGGGCCCTGATCTGCCCCTATGTGGGGGTTCTCCCAAGCCATAGATGGTGGCTCTGCCCTGAAGGAGGGCACTCTTCATAATTCACTCGTTGCAGGCCCATACGGGGAGCCCAGAGCCAGAACCAGACAGCCGTGCGCTGACACAGGCGGCCTTCCGGGTCCCGGTAGGCCGTTGTTTGCGAGAGGGCCAGCCCGACGCCTTCCCGCTCCCGAATCAACCACATGCGATACTGAGCGCCCCCCATGGTCCAGGAGAGATCCCCGCGTGCGGCCAAGGTTCCCAACAGGCAGGTCCCACATCCAACCCCAACTACCGCCAGCGCCAGGAAGAGTGAGATTGCAGTTTCTAAACGACGTCGCATCACAGGATCACCCCTCCGGTTGCAGGACAACTGCTCGCAGTTGTCCTACAATTCCGATTCATCGCCTTGCAGGTGGATCAGGACGATCTCCGGCGGACACATCAATCGCATCCGTGGCATTCCCAGGCCCTCCATCCCCAGCCCCCGGCTCACATACATGGTGGTTGGGCCTTGCCGATACAGGCCCATCTCGTAGCGTTTCCCATAAATCGATGCGGTGATCAGCGCCCCGATCAGCGGGAGGCGGATCTGCCCGCCGTGGGTATGGCCACACAGGTAGAGATCGATCCCCAGGGCGCTGGCTTCCGGGAAGAGATCCGGTGAGTGATAGAGCAGGATGACGAGGGCGTGGGCGGGGATCTGCCGCATCAGCTCCCGCAATCGCTCGCCGTCGTGCTCCGGATCGTGGGTGCAGGTCAGGCCGAGCAGGCAGATTTGAGGTCCCCGATGGCCCAGCTGCCCGAAACGGACCACCTGATTGTCCAGCCACGTAATGTGCGTGAAGCCGAAAAGGATCCGCCGCACCACCTCCGGCGGATCCACCAGGGGCGTCCCGGTGACCAGGTAAACCCCCAGTGGGGCGCGCAGCGCTTCCAGAAACCGGCTGCACTGGGCCTGGGCCTGCGGATCGCGCACATAGCTCAGGTTGAGGAGATCCCCGGTGAAGACGATCAGATCAGGATCCAGCTCCTCGACCCATTGCAGGATCTGTTGTTCCCGCCGGGTCAGGCGCTCCAGATGGAGATCAGTAAGGTGCAGGATCCGGAGGGAGGGCATGCCCCGTAGCTTGGGCGAGGCGACAACAAGCTCCGTTAGGGTCAGCCGAAAGGGCTCCCGGTAAAGGGCGTTGAGGAGGTTTCCCGTGAAAGCAAGGTGCCCGATCAGCGCCAGCCCGATCGCCCAGGAGAACGGCCGCAGGGGGAGAGCGCCCAGGCTCAGGAACAGGCGAAAGAGCGTGAAAGCGACGAAGGGAGGCTTGGGCGGACCGAAGGAATACCCGAGACGGGGGAGCAGGACCAGCATCAGGGCATCGCCCCCGGCGAAGGCGAGGAATATTCCTGTGGCGCCGGCGCCGATCCCGAAGGATCCAGAAGCTTCCCACCAGGCCAGTCCCACTGAGATCCCCAGCGCAAACGCCCACAGGCCCAGGAAGGCCCATGGAAGGCGTTCCAGGCGATTCAGGAGCACCATAAACTGATGAAACGGGCTTGCCTCCGTCCCCGGCCGGAACTGCCGGCGTCGCGGCGTCGTGATGCGCTCACCGGCCGGAGCCTGCGCGCTAACTCCTTCACGGATTTCGGATCCAGGCCCCAAAGCGTCCGGTCCTTCCATGTTCCGCTCGGTGGGAATACCAGTCTTCGAGATGACAGGCGGTGCACACCCCGGCAGTGATCACAGAGGGGACACCCAGATGACACAGATGCCGGCGAACAGCCTCCGGCAGATCGAGATGCCAGGCCCCATTGATCCGGTGTAGGGGAAGCGCCCTACCGAGGCGAGGCCCCAGCGCCTCGATGACCTCCGGGCCCACCGCATAGCAACACCCTCCGATCCCGGGGCCGAGGGCCGCGTGGAGGCCAGAGGGGCAAGATCCCAGGCGGCGTTCGAAGATTTCCAGGGCGGCTTCCAGAACCCCGGCCGCCAGACCTCGCCAGCCGACGTGCACGATGCCAACCGCCGGGAGAGCGGGATCCGTTAGCAGGACCGGGATGCAATCGGCGAATCGCATGAAGAGAGCCAGACCCCGTTCCGCGGTGATCAGCCCGTCCACGCCTTCCAGGATCCGGCCCCGGTGATGGGCGTCCACCAGGGCCACTTCGTTCCCGTGGATCAGCCAGGCGGTGACGATCTCCTCCGCTCGCAGTCCGATGGCGGCGAAGGCCCGGCGCATATTCTCCGCCACCGCTGCCGGGTCATCCCCGACCGAGTGGCTCAGGTTCAGGGAAGCGAAGGGCGGAGCGCTCACACCTCCCTTCCGGGTGAGGAAGCCATGAGAGATGTTGCTCCACGGGGAATCCCGGAAGCGATAGAAGACGATGGCGCCTCTCTGGACGGCTTCCCAGTCCATCGATGCGATCATGGGGAAATATCCAGCAGAACTTTCAATACGCCCTTGCGGGCGGCGTGCTCAAAAGCCCGGGCGGCCTCGTGCAGCGGATAGCGGGCGTGGATCAGCGGCCGCACATCCACCAGCCCCTGCTGGAGGAGCCGGAGGGCGGGTGGGAATGGTCCGCACCGGGAGCCGATCACGGTTACCTCATCCACAGCGAGCATCGTCAGGTTCGTTTCCACTGTGCCGTGATAGGTGCTCTTCAGAACGAGCGTTCCCCTCGGCCGCACCCACCGGCGGGCCAAGTGAAAGCCTTCGGGGGAACCTGTGCATTCTACCACCACGTCGGCGGAGAGCGCGTCCACTTCATCCACCTGCGCGGTGGGGATCCCCCGTCGGGCCAGGAGATCCAGTTTGTTCCGGTTTCGCCCAACCACGAGAAGATCGCACCCGGTGAGCTGCAGAACCTGGGCAACGAGCTGACCGAGCTTGCCATCGCCCAGCACCACCACTCGATCCGTGGGATGGATGTGGATCTGCTGAGGGATCTCCAGGGCAGCGGCCAGAGGCTCCACGAACACCGCGGCCTCATCCGGGATCTCGGGAGGCACCTCATGGAGGTTGACCACCGGGAGAAGGAGGTATTCCGCGAACGCGCCATCGCGGCCGGAGATCCCCAGCGTGGTCCGGTTCGGGCAGTGGGTGGGCCGCCCGGCCCGACAGGTGGGGCAGATCCCGCAGGCGGCGTTGATCTCGCCGACCACCCGTCTGCCCACCCATTCCGGGTGATCTGGGGCCTCTTCCACCACGCCCACGAACTCGTGGCCGGGAACGCCCCGAAAGTCCAGATACCCGCGCATTAACTCCAGATCGGTGTTACAGATCCCCGCGATCTTCACCCGGATCCGAGCTTCCCCGGGCGGGGGTGAGGGCACCGGATAATCATGTCGGAGCTCCAGCCCCCGGTTCAGGTAGACGGCCAGCACGGGATGTCCCTCCACAGGAATGGTAGGTGGACCTGATTTTATGGCCCTCCCCACGGCCTGAAGGGCCGCATGGGAGAGAAGAAAGAAATACCTGGAGGAGCGAAGGTCAACGGCGTAACTTCCACCTATGCCATTATAACGCAACTTGTTGTCTGAAGGCCTTCTCTTCCCCCTTCTCCAGGGCTTTTCCGTCATCATACGGTGTCATCCTGCTGTTTGGGTCCAGTGGATGGGGGCGAGCCGGGTATCAGAGGCGCCCGGCTCGTCCCCAAACCCCCATGCGGTATGAAAAAGCCCTGTCCTTTCTCCCATGGCCTCTGTGGGCAGCCCGTCACCTTATCCCAAGATAACCCAAGCCTTGCGTTAAGATTTCCCAAACCTCTTGTGCTGGTGGAGGGAATTCATATAATGGAGGCGTAGAGTGGTGCAAAGTGGAGGAGAGTGGTGGGGCCGAGAGGGCGACGGAAGAATGAGCTGGAGCAGCCGGTGCTTCCCCCGGGTGACCCCCCGATGTTCCTGGGGGAGTATCGGCATGGGATCGACGCGAAGGGACGGATGTTCCTCCCGGCGCGCTATCGGCCGTTTTTTACCGCGGGGGCGGTGCTCACTCGAGGACTGGAGCCCTGCCTGTATCTGTTCACGCTCCCCGAATGGCGCCGGGTGGCGGAGCGGATCAGCCAGCTGCCCCTCACGGCCCCGGAGGCCCGGGAATGGCGCCGGTTCTTCTTCGGCGGGGCCTTCGATGTGATCCCCGATGAACAGGGTCGGATCCTCATCCCGGCTTCTCTCCGGGCTTACGCGGGCCTGGAGGGCCAAGCGGTCATCGTGGGAGTTCACACGTATCTGGAGATCTGGTCTCCTTCCGCCTGGCAGGAGATTCTGGAACGTTTTCAAAACGGTCGGATTCCGCCCGAGCACTGGATGAAGCTGGAGATCTAAACAGCCCGGGGCTCCCCGGGCTTCGGGAAGGAAAGATCATCAACCAGCGATAGCGGTTCACGATGCACATCCCGGTTTTGCTTCGCGAAGTGCTGGAGGGCCTGAGGGTTCGACCCGGCGGCGTGTATATCGATGCCACGGTCGGTGGGGGAGGGCATGCGGCAGCGATCCTGGAGCGCTCCGCGCCGGATGGCCGTCTCCTGGGGATCGACCTGGATCCAGAGGTGCTGGAGCGCGCGCGGGAGCGTCTGCGCTCTTTCGGCGAACGGGTCATCCTGGTCCATGGCTCCTATGCGGAGCTGCGGCGGATCGCCGTGCGCTATGACTTCCTGGAGGTCGATGGGATCCTGTTCGATCTGGGGCTCTCCTCATGGCAGCTGGGGGATCCCCATCGCGGGTTCAGCTTCCAGATCGAGGGCCCGCTGGACATGCGTTATGATCCCGGCCGCGGGATCCCGGCGGTGGAGATTGTGAACCGATGGCCGGAGAAGCAGCTGGTGGAGGTCATCCGTCGATACGGAGAGGAGCGGTTCGCCCGACGGATCGCGCGGGCGATCGTGCGGAACCGGCCGATCCGAACCACGACGGAGCTGGCCGAATTGATCGCGCGGGTGGTGGGTCGGGGGCGGGAGGATCAACACCCGGCCACGCGAACGTTCCTGGCGTTGCGCATTGCGGTCAACGAGGAGCTTCAGGCGCTGGAGCAGGCCCTTCCCCAGGCAGTCTCTTTGTTAAAGCCAGGCGGCCGGCTGGTGGTGATCGCCTTCCATTCTCTGGAGGATCGGATTGTCAAGACGTTCTTCCAGCGTGAATCCCGGGATTGCCTTTGCCCGCCGGAGGTTCCGGTTTGCACATGTGGGCATCGCGCAAGCCTGCGCCTGATCACCCGCAAACCGATCCGGCCTTCGGAGGAGGAAGTTCGGATCAACCCACGGGCCCGTAGCGCCCGACTGCGTATCGCGGAGCGTCTGGGATGAGCCGGCGGCAACGTGTCCTCCTGGCGGTGGCGGGAGCATTGCTGTTCCTGACTTCCTTCTTTCTGTTATTCACGTTTCTCTCCACGGCGGCGGTGGAGCAGGGGCAGATCGTTCAGAATCTGAGTGAAACCCTCGCCGCGCTGAAGCGAGGGAACGCGGCTATGGAGGAAGCGATCGCCCGGGAAAGCGCTATCCCGCGCCTGCGGGAGCGGGCCCGGTCCATGGGGTTCCTCCCTGGTGGGGAATCCATGGGCCTTCCGCTCTCGTTGCCGATCACGCTTCCACTGGGGGATGCGGGGCCATGAAGGAGCCTGTGTCGACGCTGCGGTTGCACCCGGTGACATTCCCGCCGGCCCTGCTCCTTGGGTTGGTGGTGATCCGCCTGATCTATCTGACCTTCTACGCGCCCTGGGATCCACCGGGCGTTCAGTCCCTGGAGTTGCGTCTGGAGGCGCAGCGAGGCCGGATTCTGGATCGACGTGGTGCCGTGCTGGCCATGGATGCGCCGCGGTATCAGGTCGTCCTGGAATATCCCCCCATCGCTTATGGAGGGGATCCGGTCCGCCGGGCGAGATGGTTGCAGCAGGTAGATGAGATCCTGAGCCCGTTGCTGGGCCTCTCGGTTCAGGAGGCGACACGGAGCTGGCCGGATACCTGGTGGCAGTTCCCGGTGACCAGGGGGATCCCGGAGGATCTGGCCCGGGTGGTGAGCCAGCGGATCGAGGAGGCCGGCCTCCGTGGGGTGCGGGTGAGGCCCTACTGGCAGCGGGTGTATCCCGATGGCCCGTTGCTGGGCCCCGTGGTGGGCTTTGTGTTCTTCGGGGCGGATGATCTGGGCGTGGAGGGCCGACGGGGCGCCGCCGGGGTGGAGAAGGCTTATGATGAGCTCCTGCGCGGGAAGCCGGTGATCCTCCGGGTCCCGGTGGATGCCGAAGGCCGTCCGTTGCCACTGCAGGAGGAGGCGCTGGCCCAGCCCGAGCCCGGCGGGGAGGTCGTGCTGACCATCGATCGGACGATCCAGGCCATCGTGGCGGAGGAGCTGGCGCGGGGTTTGCAGGAGAGCGGCGCCCCGCGGGGCGATGCAGTGGTGCTCCGCCCTCGCACCGGCGAGATCCTGGCGATGGTGAGCCTGCCGGCCTTCGATCCGAATTCTCCGGAAACCCTGGATCGGGATGCCCGCAACCCGGTCGTCCAGGATCTCTACGAGCCGGGATCCGTGTTCAAGATCCTCACCATGGCTGCGGCCCTCGAGAACGGCGTCGTTCAGCCGGAAACCCGCTATCTGGACCAGGGATGCGTGGAGTTCGGCGGGGCACCGATCTGCAACTGGGATCGAGACCGCTATCCGGGCGGACGGGGCTGGCTGGATATGACTGAGCTTTTGATCTACTCCCGGAACGTGGGCGCCGCTCACCTGGCCCGGCTGCTGGGGCCGGAGCGGTTCTACGCTGCCCTGCACGCCTTCGGGATCGGGGAGCCCACGGATGTGGATCTCCCCTACGAGGCGGTGATGCGGGTGCGGGCTTATGGGGATCCCGATTGGCGGGAGGCGGATCTGGGGCGTCAGTCCTTCGGTCAGGCGGTCTCCGTGACGCCCCTGCAGATGGCGGTGGCGGTATCCGCGGTGGCCAACGATGGCCTGATCATGCGACCCTTCGTGGTGCAGGAGATCCGCACCGCAGAAGGGGTGAGGCGGACCGAGCCCCGGATCCGTCGCCGGGCGATCTCCGCCCAGACGGCGAGGACGCTTCGGGAGATGCTGGCGGGGGTGATCGAGCGTGAGGCGGTAAAAGCGCGGGTGCCGGGCTACCGGATGGCCGGCAAAACCGGGACAGCCCAGATCCCCACCCCGCTGGGCTACGATCCCCGGGATACGATTGCTTCTTTTGTCGGATTCGGCCCGGTGGAGGATCCACAGGTGCTGATCCTGGTCAAACTCGATCGGCCCCGGCGCTCGCCGTGGGGCTCTGAGGAAGCCGCCCCGGTGTTCGCCCGGATCGCAGCGCGGATCCTGCCGCTGCTGGGGATTCCACCGGCTGCGTCAGGGCCGTGAGGGGCCAGCCACGAATGAGGGGCACGAATACACGAATTGATCCTGGTGATCTGGATGGATGAGGGATGGCAGCGGAAAGCGGGACGCGGGTCGCGGTCGAAGGAATGACACTGGCGGATCTGGCGGAGGCGCTGAGCGGCCACCGTCCGCCCTGGGACACGCCCATCCACCATGTGGCCATCGATTCACGGGCATGTGAAGCGGGGGATCTGTTCATCGCGCTGCCCGGGGAGCGAACCGATGGCCATCGATATGTGGGCGATGCGTTCCGGCGCGGGGCCATCGCTGCCCTCGTCCATCAGGACGTTTCGGAAGGCGCGATGACCGTTGATCTCGAACGAGGGCCCTGGCCGGAATCCCTGACCTTCCCGATTTGCTTCCGGGTCTCCCGCACCCTGGATGCGCTCCATCGCTGGGCCGGGTGGTGGCGGGCTCGTTTCCCGGTGCGGGTGATCGGGATCACCGGAAGCGTGGGGAAGACCAGCACGAAGGAGCTGACCTGGGCGATCCTCTCCCGGCGGTATGAGACGCTCAAGACCGAGGGGAACCTGAACAGTGAGATCGGGTTGCCGCTGATGTTACTTCGGCTCACCCCGCGTCATCAGCGGGCGGTGCTGGAGATGGGGATGTATGCGCGGGGGGAGATCGCTGCCCTCTGCGCCATCGCCCGCCCGGTGATCGGCGTGGTCACGATGATCGGCCCGGTCCATCTGGAGCGCCTGGGGAGCATGGAGGCCATCGCGGCGGCGAAAGCGGAGCTGGTGGAGGCCCTGCCGGAAGATGGCGTGGCGGTGCTGAACCGGGATGATCCGTATGTTCGGGCGATGGCCGAACGGACCCGGGCCCGTGTCTTCTTCTATGGGCTGGATCCGGAGGCGAATCTGTGGGCGGACGAGATCGTGAGCGAAGGGCTGGAGGGGATCCGGTTCGATCTGCACTATCAGGGCAAGACCTTCCGGCGGGTTCGGGTTTCGTTGCTGGGGCGCCACAGCGTTCACACCGCCCTGCGGGCCATTGCGGTGGGCATCCTGGAGGGGTTAACCTGGGAGGAGGTTTTCACCGGCCTGCAGGACCGACGCGCCCAGTTACGCCTGGTGGCGGTGCCGGGTCCTCGGGGCTCGATCATCCTGGATGACACCTATAATGCCAGCCCACCCTCGATGCTGGCCGCCCTGAACCTGCTGGCGGAGCTGGATGGTCGGAAGATCGCGGTGCTGGGGGACATGCTGGAGCTGGGCGCTTATGAGATCGAAGGGCATCGGCTGGTCGGAGGGCGGGCTGGCGCGGTGGTGGATCTTCTGATCACCGTGGGGCCGCGAGCCCGTATCATCGCCCAGGAGGCGATGGCCGTGGGCCTTTCGCCCCATCGGGTATGGACCTGCGATTCCAACCAGGAAGCCATCGAGGTCCTTCAACAGATCCTGGAGCCTGGGGATGTGGTGCTGGTGAAGGGCTCGCGGGGTCTGCATATGGAGGAAATTGTAAACACCCTGTGCGAGGGGTGATTCCATGAGAGACGTTGGTGGGGGGACGCCTCAGGCAGCCCCATCCCTTTAGGACTTACGCAGTTCGTTTCCCATGGGGGCAAGGATTTTTCTCCCCCCTCCCCACGGCCCTTTGGGCCGTGGGGAGGGGGGAGAAAGGGGGGTGGGGCCATTCCGTTCCACCTTTAGAGCTTTCAACTGCGTAACTCCTACCCTTTAAACCTCTCCCCAGGGCTTCGGGGGCCTGGGAAGGGGAGTCACG
>JAEVEY010000122.1:0-4157 GCA_016842045.1 Candidatus Thermoflexus sinensis
GGTGCGCCAGATCGCCGTCGTTGATCAGCAGAACCAGCCCCTCGCTTCGCGCATCCAGGCGTCCGACCACATAGAGGGGTTTCACAGGAGGGACCAGATCGTAAACGCTGGGTTTCCCGGAACCGGGCATCGGATCCGAGAGCACGCCGCGGGGCTTGTAGAGAGCGAAGCCCATCAGAGGTGGAATCCGGATGGGGCGGCCATCCACCCGGATCTCATCCCGCTCTGGATCTGCGCTCATCCCCAGATAGGCCGGGGCGCCGTTCACGGTCACCCGCCCCTGCCGGATCAGCTCTTCACACTCACGGCGGGAGCCCAGCCCGGCCCGGGCCAGGATCTTTTGAAGGCGTTCCCGCATGTTTTGCTCCCTGCGTTGGAGGGCGGATGGCGAAGCCACTGACTCCGCCATCCTTCAAGAGGGCAGCCCCACAGGATCTGATGGAGGCCTCTTTGTCCTCTCACATCGTTCAGGGATCGGGTTCTGTTTTCAAAAGGCTCAGCTTCCACGCCAGCTTTCCCACATCGTCGGTGCCACGGATCCGAATCCGGGGCCACACAAAGCGGTTCTCTAACCGCTCGTCCGCCCCATAGGCCGTGGTCACCGCCCCCCAGAATCGATATCCCTCCAGGAACCGGAGCAGGCCCGCATCGTAATCTGAAGAGGGATAGGCGAAGAAACGCACCGGGCGGCCCGTGTGGGCCTCGATGGACTGTTTCCCGCCGATGATGTGATAGAAGAGAAAGGCTTCATCCCTTCCGCTAAGCGGGATATGCTCCCGTCCATGGAGCTGAATGTCCATCCCGGCCTCGCTCATCTGACGGATCTGCTCCCAGGACAGGTAGCGAGGATCCCCTTCGTCCGCCCGGCCGGTGAGGACGAAGAACGTTCCCCGAAAGCCATACCGCTGGAGTTTCGGGAACGCTTCCTCATACGCATCCCGATAGCCGTCATCGAAGGTCAGGACGATGGGCTGCGGAGGAAGCGGCTGACCCTGCGTCAGATAAAAGATCAGATCGCTGAGGGAGACCGTCTCATATCCGGCCTGGCGCAGGTATTGAAGGTGGGCTTCGAACATGGAGGGCCGGACGGAGAGATCCAGCCGGAAACGATCCGCCCCCGAGGGGGGATCCGAAATGTAATGATACATCAGGATCGGCACCCGGAGGGCTCGCGCCTGGCCATCCGCGGGCGGCAGGGGTTCCTGGAAGAACGGATAAGGCGTTGGAGTCGGCGGCACGGTCGGCGAGGGCTCCGGGATCGGCATCCCCGTGGGCACAGGGGAGGGCGTTGAGGTGGGGGAGGGTGCAGGCGGCTCGGTCGGGGAGCTCTCCGGAGCAGGGATCGGCGAGGATACTCGTGCAGGGATGGAAAGCAGCCAGCGAGAGGCCTCCCACGCAGCAGCGTCTATGGCATGGCTCATGGTAAACACCGCCAGCGCGATCAGCCCACCGGGAATCATCATCCACAGGATCGGGAGGTTGAAACGTCGCTGAGCTCGAGGTCGCTGAGGGCGTGTCATAGCCATCCGTGTTCATCAGGATCGGGTGGGATCGATGATCGATAACCGTAGAGAAAAATCCCCGCACCCCGGAGGAAAGCGGGGGTGCGGGGATCTGGAAGTGCCCCCGAGGGGATTCGAACCCCTGATCTCCGCCTTGAAAGGGCGGCGTCCTAGGCCACTAGACGACGGGGGCATCTCGCGAATAATTATACCATAACGCAGCGGGCTCTCCGCCCATCCTCGTTGCGAGGGAAGTGGGCTCTTTCTCCATAGCCGAAGGGCCATGAAAGAAGACAGCCTCCTCAGCCTGCCGGGCAGAAGTTCCCCTGAGGGGGATCGAGGGAGGACAGTTAGCCGCCCAGGGGGGCCATCGGGCGGACGCCCTCTGTGCCCCGGCGGAGTTCCCAGGGGTAGATGATGTAAGCATCGGTCACGGCGGCATAGTAGGTCGGCCCGTGGCGGAAGAGGGATTCCCGAGGTTTGTAATGGAGCACCGCGGTTTCCGGATAGCCTCCGGCTGCTTCCACCCGACTCCGAACCGTGTTGATGGTGCGCCCGCTGGCCCAGACGTCATCCACGATCAGCACCCGCCGGCCCCGCAGCAATTCGTCCTCCGGGAACTGCAGGAACGTAGGCCATGTGAACAGCTTCACCCGGCTTAAATCCTGAGCCTCCGGGAAACGAACGGCCGCCGTCAGGATGTATTTGATGTCCAGGGCCTCCGCGATCATCCCCCCCGGCACGATCCCTCCTCGCGTGATCATCAGCAGGGCGTCGAAGGGCCCCCGGAGCTGAGGCAATAAATGATCCATCAGGGCTTCTACATCTCCCCACGAAAGGATTTCTCGCCGCATGGACATAACCTCGTCGAAAGTTTACGTTCCGGTGCAGGGCCGAACGCCTTCGGTGCCCGGCTCCGCACCGGAAATTCTGGAAAAAACAAAGAAAGAGGATAGTGCCCTTCATCCCTTGCCCATAGCCCTTTGGGCCGTGGGTGGCCCCTCGATTCGAGAATGATCATTTTTTCTTCGCGAAACCCACTTCTCCCTCTCGGTGCGGTTTTGCCGCACAGGGAAGAGGAAAGAGAAGGGCACTTCCCCGCAGCCCCTTTGAATTTTTGACCCTGGGAGCTCGCCACTACGGAGAGAGGTGCCTGCCGGGCCGTGAGAAAGGAGATAAAAGCCTCTCCGCCATAATTATGCAATAGGTTTGAGGACTTGCGCCGTCGGCCTTTATCCGGGGGAGCTGTGGGGCTCCTTCCCCATTTGGGAGGCGGGGTCGAGCACGGAGGGCGCTTAATCCCCGAAGAGGGGGTCAATCGTGAGGTTTATAGGGATGGGGCGGAATCATCTCTGGCGGCTCCGCCCCATCCTTCCCGATTGCCCTTTTATGAGCTGAGCCGGCTGGAGCAGCGGGTGGGGGCTCGTGGCGAGCGGATCGCCCCGGATCCCTTATGGGGTTCCCTGTCGCGCTTTCTGAAGCAGCGCGGTGGTGAAGACGCGATCGATCTCCACCGGTTTGGCGATCGCGTTGTAACGCCGCAGGACCTCATACAGGGCTTCCCACTGTTCCCGGGTTTGCCACCCCAACCCGTGGGCCCGCGTGACCTCGGATTCGGCGTCCTTCAGCTCGGTTTCCAGCATGAATCGCATGTGCCCTCGATCGGCCTGGGGGGCGTATTTCAGGACGATGTCCACTGCCTCCTCAGGGTTCGCTCGGGCATCCTCGATCCCTTTCATCGCCGCCCGCAGGAAACGCACCAGGAGATCCGGATCCCGCTGAATTTGCTCCTCGCTGCTCACGTAGGCGAGCCCCAGGGTCGGCACTCCGTAGTCCGCGGCCTCCCAGATCACCAGCTCGTATCCCATCTGTCGCAACAGGTAGGGCTCGTTGGACTTGAAAAGAGGATATACATCCACCAGCCCCTGAACCAGCACCCGGGGATCGAAGCCGACGTTGACCAGCTCCACCCGAGCGCGATCCACCCCCGCCGCCTCCATGATCGCGAAGAGATCCGGCGGCGGCGTCCCTTTATATCCCACCCGCTTTCCCTCCCAATCCTTCGGCGTCCGCATCCCGGAGGATTTCAGGGCAGCGAAGGCCTGTTGCCCCCGCTGACCGATGAGGGCGATCGAGACCAGGGGAAGGCCTGGATCGGCCCGCCGCTGGAGCAGCACCGCCGCGTCCTGCGTGGTCACCTGAACAGCCCCAGTCATTAGAAGCTGGAGGTGCTCTCCCCGTCCGGTGGAATGCTGGATCTCCACATCCAGCCCTTCGGAGAGGAAGTAGCCTTTCTCTTTGGCCACGTAGACGCCCACAAAGGGGAGGTTGGCCTGGGGTTTGTAGCCCGCCATGAAGACCATATGCTTCAGGGAGATCGTAGGCGTGGCAGGCGCCGCTGGCGTGGCGCAGCCTACGATCCCCAGAACGACGACCAGGACGAGAAGAAGGCTCAGGGTGTGATGGGTTTTGGACATGGATGCGCCTCCTGCAATCGGGTTCATTGGGGCAGGATTGGCTTGAAAGCCCCGACGATCGCAAGCTGAAGGGGAACGCTTGTAACGGGCACCTCGCTTTGTGCCTGACCACGAACAAATAGTCTGTCGTTCATCGGCGGGCACGTGAGTGCCCGTTCTCTTTGTGAACGCTTAGACA
>JAEVEY010000122.1:4650-28683 GCA_016842045.1 Candidatus Thermoflexus sinensis
GGCGTAGCCCGTCAGGCTCAGGGCCGCCAGGATCATAGCAGCGGCGAAGAGGCGGGGCATATCCAGATTGGTTTGCGCCAGCCACATCGCCCGCCCCAGACCCCCCGAGGCTCCCGTCCACTCCGCCACGACAGCCCCGATGAAGGCCAGCGGGATAGCGGTCTTTAACACCGTGAAGGTATACGGCCACGCCGAGGGCCAGCGCAGATGTCGGAAGATCTCCCAGCCCGAGGCATTCCACGCCCGCATAAGCTCCAGGGCCGCGGGATCCACTGCCCGCAGCCCGGTCATCCACGATACCAGGGCCGGGTAGAAGGTGAGCAGCGCCGTCATCAGGACCTTGGGGATCGGGCCGAAGCCGAACCACAGGGTGAGGATCGGCGCGATGGCCACCAGGGGGATGGCCTTCAGCAGGAGCACCAGCGGCATGACCGCCCGTTCCAGGGGGGGATAAAAGGTGGTGATCACGGCCAGCCCCAGGGCGATTCCCATGCCGAGGGCCAGCCCGACGAGCGCTTCCCCCATGGTCACCCGGGTGGCCTGCAGGTATAACCCCCGCTCCTCCCAGAGCACGAACAGGATCCGGGAAGGTGGGGGGACCAGATAAACCGGAATCCGGGCCGCATGAACCAGGAGCTCCCAGGCGAGCAGTGCAGCTGGAAGGGCGAGGGGGAAGAGGGCCGGAAGCCAGCGCCGTGCTGGCGGGGCGGTTCGAACGACGAGACGCCTGGGGGCGCGCAAGAAGGCGACCCAGCTCATGACGCACCTCCGGCAAGAGCCTGACGCATGCGATGCACCCACTCCCCGATTCGCCGCTCATCCCGCCGTGGGCGAGGGTCCGGGATCTCGAAGCGCGTCTGGATCCGGGCCGGGCGACCCGCGAGGACCACCACCTCATCGGCCAGCCGCGCCGCCTCATGCAGGTCATGGGTCACCCAGAGGACCGTCGCCCGGAACTGCTGCCAGATCCGCTCCACTTCCTCCAGGAGCTGTTCCCGGGTCAGGGCGTCCAGGGCCGCGAACGGCTCGTCCATCAACCACACCCGCGGGCCTGGGGCCAGAGTTCGGGCCAGGGCCACGCGCTGTTGCATGCCCCCGGAGAGCATGTGGGGATAGGCTCGCTCGAATCCTCTCAAACCCACCAGCTCGATGAGCTCCGTGACGGAAAGCGCCGGCTGGAGCCATCGGCCGTTCACTTCCAGCGCCAGCCGGATGTTGCCTTCCACCGTACGCCAGGGAAGCAGCGCCGGTGCCTGTCCCATCCACCCGATCCACCGCCTTGCGCGAGCCTCCTCCGGAGGGCAGGCGCCCAGGCGCACCTCGCCCGCCGTGGGGCGCAGGAGGCCCGCGACGATCCGGAGCAGGGTGGACTTCCCGCATCCGCTGGGCCCCACGATGACGGTGAAGGACCCGGCAGGGATCTCCAGGCTCAGATCCTCAAAGACCACCCACCGACCCTGTGGGGTGGAGAACATATGGTGGACGTGCAGGATCCGGATTTCCAGCATCCGGGGTGCTCCAGGGTTTCCCTCCCGCAGCCCTTCCGGCCGCGGGGAGGGAGCTACAGGATTGGGGGGACGAATCGAACGCCTTCCCTGTCCAACCCGCCCCCCCGGGCGAAGGTCAACCTTCCGAAAGCGACAGGGCCATCAGCCCGCGCTGCCCCTCCATGCGTTCCGGAAGGATCTGGAAGGTCTCGAGGTTGTGGTGGGGAAGTGGCCAGTCCACGCGATAGCGATGGATCAGTCGGGCGATCAACCCATCGGTCCCTTCCGGGAAGGGGCAGGGGAGAGCTTCCCCCTCTACACGAACCCGCCGCAGGGGCGGCCAGGGCTCGTCGATCAGCAGGGTGATCCGCGGGTAGGCCCGCACGTAATGGGGCCATCGGGAGCCCGGGAAGGCGGCGATCCAGAGGGCTGATCGTTCCCACACATACCACACGGGGACCGCGTAGGGGCGGCCATCGGCTCGGAGGCCGATCAGGCGGGCGATCCATGGCCCCTCCAGGAAGGCCGCGATCTCCAGCGGGCGGAGCCGGCGGAGCGGCAGCTCCGATGGCTCGGCGGCATAAGGCTGGTAGGCTGGCGCGCCCAGGCGAAGGGAGAGGCGGGCCGCCGCCGCCCGAAGGCTTTCGGATAGGGCGAGGCTCGCCCGGGCGGCGGGCAGGCGCACCGCCAGGGCCGCGTAAGGCCGACGGCCATCCGGACAGATCGGTGCCGCGATCTCCAGGAGCGACCCGGCTGTGCGGCGAGCGATCCCGGTCCGACGGATCCTCTCCCAGCGCCTGCCGGTTTGACGATCGGCCAGGAACACCCAGCCCGCCGCGCTTGCAGAGAGGGGGAACCGTTCCCCCACCCCCCAGTGACCGATCAGCGGATAGCGACCCGCGACCGCTTCGATCACCACCCCTTCATCCCCGGCGGGGCGCACCAGGGCGATGCTTTCGGAGAAACCCCGGGCCTCCGCCCGGAACAGCTCCCGCAGCGTCCGTTCCGGGTGTGCCCGGGCCGCCAGCGCCCACCAGCGGGGGCCCAGGCGATAGGGTCCTCGGGAGCCGGTCTGTTCCAGATACCCGTGCGCTTTGAGGGTGTTGAGCAAGGCGAAGGTGCTGGTGCGGGAAAGGTCAAAGCGCTTCATCAGATCCGAGGGGAAGGCCCCTTCCGGCCGCTCCGCGATCCATTCCAGGATCCGGAGCGCGCGCTCCACCGCAGGCACACGGCGAATGTAGGGCAAGGCAGCTCTCCTCCCGGACGGCTGATCGCAGGTATAGTCTATTATAAAAAATCTAAGTTTATTATTCAAAACTCGGGAACACGTTTCTGGAGGTCCGGATGAGGGAAGGGATGAGACGATTTTCGGGATCCCCTTAAGGGATCTTTCGTTCATGGCGGTGCGCGTCCATGCGCGTCCTTTTGGGGAACGCTTAGAACAGGCACTCTGCCTGGCTCTGTGCCTGACTACGAACAGGGATTTTCGTTGGTAGTAGGGCACGTTAATGCCTGTCCTTTTTGGGAACGCCTGTAGCGGGCGCTTTGCTTCACTCTGGGCCCGATTATTGAGCTTTGTCTGGCCAAAGCAACCATCCGGAAGCCCACGGAGCGCTCCATTGAGGAAGATGGAGCCCCTCCCCAGAAGTCCGCCAACCCACCGCATGGGGTTGGGGCTCGCTCCCGCATCCATCGCTCTGGATGTTTCTTTCACACCGCGAGACTCCATATGAACAGGGGAGCGCATCCTGCGGAAACTCTAAGAGGGGAAAGCATCTCGCCCGGAGGAGGGATCTTCGGAGGGCTTGCCCTGTGGGGAAAGCGAGGGCAGAGGGTTTTGCCCCCTGCTCTCATCCGCTGGGGTCCGGGCGATCGCCCGGACCCCAGGCCTTCCAGGAGATCAGCGGTTAGGCCCACGAGCTGGATCGAGGGTGGGGATGCATCCGGCTCAGGCGGGGCGGGCGCGCTCTGCCGGGAGCAGGCGATGGGCGGCCAGGAAGATCAGAGCAGCAACGGATACGATCCAGACCGCCAGCAACCATTCGCTTAGCGTTGGGAAGTAGTCGAAACTCAGCCCGGGCCCTGTGAACGCCATCTGGAGTCCATCCAGCTCCGGCACTACCAGGGCTGGGATCACCAGATTGAGTTTGGCGCTGAGGCTGGAGAAGGCAATCAGCCCACCGGCCACCCCCAGCCACACCGTTCGCTCACCCACAAGCGCCAGCAGCAGGATAGGCACCGCCAGACCCAGGCCGATCTGGAAAATCCAGAAGACCCACCAGAAGGGCCCGAAGAGCACGAGCCGCATGCTTTCCACCCTGGCTGGGACACCGGCGTAGATCGTGGTGGAATATTCCGACCATTCCAGCACCACCACGGCCAGCAACAACCCTAAAAGCATCCAGCGGAGGAACCGCCCGGATTCCGAGTTCAGATGGCCCAGAAGGACAGCGAGGAAGAGAACAGTCGCTATCCCGCTGACAGCCCCCTCCATCAGAAAGCGAATGGGAACCAGCGCGGACTCCCAGAGGGCTTGAGCGCTGACGACACCGAAGAGGGCCCCCTCTGCTCCACCGAAGATCACAGCCAGCGCCAGCCCCAGGGCGAACAGTGGCGGAAGGACAGGGCTCGCCGGGCGGGCCCATTTCAGGTAGATCAGAACAAGGAGCAGGGCACCATACAGCGTGTAGAGCCAGGCCATCCATCCCATGATCGAGGTAGGGCTAGTGGAGAGGAACAGCTTCCAGAAGCGAAGGGGATGGCCGAGGTCCAGCCAGATGGCCAGCAGACCTCCTGCCAGCGCTGCGAAGGCGGTGAGCAGGGCGATCCGGGTAAGGGGCTGCAGGGCGCGGATGCGAAGGCCCTCGCCCAGGGCGGCGATCAGGAAGCTGCCGATGGAGATCCCGACCAGGGTCGTGTAGACGGCCACCCACAGCCCCCAGGGCACATAGGTGCCGTAGGCTGCAACCGTGTGGCCGCCCGTGAAACGCTGGATCAGGCCCGCGATTCCGACCAGGAAACCCACGAGGGCGATGCCCCACAGGATCTTTTCTGTCTTGCTCATGATGTTCCTCCCCGTTCAGGCTGGCGAACTTCGCACCCGGTGCGGATAGGGTTTTGAGTGAACGAGCCCCGTGATCTCTTGTCCGCGCGAGCTCTTTCCTGCGACTTGAAGGGCGCAGAAGGGAACACCTGTCGTCTCCAGGCGTCAGGAGGTGCCGGGGAACCTCCATCACCCGAGGACTTCCGGTGGTTGGAGGGGATTGTCCTCCTCCGCCATGATCCCCTCCAGCCACTCGAGATCCAGCCGCACTGCTTCCTGAGCGAATTCCGCCAGGCCCGTAAAGAAGGGATCCGCGGTGGCCTCCTTTAATGCCTGGCAGAAGCTCGGAAGCCAGGTCCAGACATGGTGCTGGAGGAAATCCCGGCTGGCCTGCAGTGCCCGGGAGCGTTCCCCTGAGGTTATGGCCTGGCGGGCGCGCCGGGCAAGGTAAGCCAGGAAGCCCATCTCCAGAGCGATATGATCCGCCGGTATTTCCCCATTCGTTTCTGGAATAGCCTGCCACTCCAGATAAAACTGTCGAGCTGCCAGCGCCGGAGGACCCATCAACTGTCCGCCGTGCAGATAGAAAGAGGCGAAAGGAGGGGCGGGCACCTGCCCCGGGCCTTCCAGCAATCGAGTCATCTCCACGTTCAGCAGCTCGATCAGGGCCTCTCGATCGCTCTGTTCCTGGAGACGGGCCTGCATCCGTTCCAGCCCAAGGGCCAAAGGGGAGTCCGGCATAACTGTCAAGCTCTCCACAGCCCTCAGCGCCTCATCGGACAGAGGATACGAGAACAGCGCCCGCAACAGGCTGTAAAGGCCCTCCCGTGCCCAGAGCTCCTGTTCTAGCATTGTGGTGCTCCTCTCAGGATGGACCATGCGAGCATGAACGATCGTCTTCGTCCTTACCGGACAGGAAGGGTCATTCTTCCTTTCTGTGATCCCTGAGTTGCAGAGAATCGAGATGAGGGTGGGCGGAGCTGCCTTCCGTAGCTCCACCCACCCGGAACAGGCGAGTGCTCATCCGATCTTCCGGACTTTCACAATCACATCCCCATAGGCTGGCTGGCCCATAATGGGGGACAGGTTGTCCGGGTCGACCAGAGCGTTATGGTTAGGCGTGATGTCATAGAAGATGTAGGTCTTGCCCAGGCCAGGGCTGAAGCGGCCGCCGCCGCCCAGGGGGATCCGTAACACGCCAGGCCGGATGGTTTCCACCAGATATACCTTCCCCCGGGTCTTGAAGCCCTGCGGCGTCTCCAGTTCAACCAGGTCGCCGGTCTTCAGGCCCAGCCGCTCCCCATCAGCCCGGTTCATCTGGATCACCCCAATGGACCAGGTCCCCCGCGGGATGCGGACCCGGCGGCCCGTTGGGGTGGGTCCGTTCTCGCCGATGACGACCTCCTCGACCACCCGTTCATCATTGAGAGGGGCCCACAGGTCCTCAGTCGGCAGACGGCCCAGCCAGTCCACCATCTGAGTTCCGGACATCGCGTGGTGGATCCGGCCGGAGATCACCTGGAACGGGTATTCATCGCGGTATTTGGCGTAATCGGGGTTCGTGTAGGGATTCCACCGGGTTTCGAACCAGTAGAAAGTGGCCGGATACTTCTGCCAGCCAAGGCGGGCGATGCCGGGCGGCGTCTCGCCCGCTTCCTCGATCAGCTTGTTGTATTTGCTGTAGCGGCCCTTCCGCTCGGTCTTTCCCTCTTTCTCCACGGTGTAATCCCACACGAACTCCACCTTCTTGCTGTCGGTCTGGAGCACGCCGCCGCCGTGGAAGCGCTTCCAGCTCATGGGCCATACGGCCACCCCGTGGTGCTCCCGCAACCACTGGACGGTCAGGGGCTC
Source organism: Candidatus Thermoflexus sinensis (assembly GCA_016842045.1). Classification (GTDB taxonomy): domain Bacteria; phylum Chloroflexota; class Anaerolineae; order Thermoflexales; family Thermoflexaceae; genus Thermoflexus; species Thermoflexus sinensis. The sequence continues at coordinate 11,032 of JAEVEY010000122.1, forward strand.
GCCCCGGATCTCTTTCTTCTCGTCGTCGATCTGGACACGACCGGCCTCCAGGGAATCGGGCGTGCCGAGGAGCTTGTAGCCCTTCGGCAGGTTCGGGTAAGGAAGAGGCTCGCCGGTGTTCGGACGGCCCGGGGCGACCCTCAGGGCCTCATTCCAGAAGTCCTCCTCGGTAGGATATTTCTCCCAGAAGTCCTTCGGCTGGATGTCTGGATCCCCCTTCTCATGGAGCTTACGGGCCAGGGCCCAGCAGATCTCATAAGGGGTCTTCGACTCATACAGCGGTCGGATCACAAAGTCCCGCAGGTAGAGCACCGGGTGGACAGGGTAGATGTCCGACAGGCTCATTCGCTCCAGGAAACTGGCTTCGGGAAGGATGACATCAGCGTAGAGGCCGGTCTCCAGGAAAGGCGTGTCAATGTAAACGACCAGCTCGACCTTGTAGTTGCCGGCTTCGTCCTTGGCGGTGAGAGCTTCGATCCATTTCTGGGTGTTTGACCCGGTGATCACCACGTTCCCCGTGCGGAGGATGTAAGCCTTGATGGGATAGCGATGTCCGCGGAAGGGGCCATAGCGCAGCGTGACGCCTTCGAGGAACCGGCGCGGGTAATCGCCGACCACATCGTCCCATGCAGCCGGCCAATCCCCATAGCCATCCATGTGGAGTTCCTCAACCTTTCCTTTCACCTCGCGGCCGTTTACGATGCGGGTCACCTCCCGCTTCAGGAAGTCCCCGCCGCTGGCCTTCCCGCCCTTGCTGCTCTTGACCAGCTCGGTGTCGATGGCCCCGCCCGGGACTTCCATGTTCCCGGTAATGACGTTCAGGACAGTGCCCAGGATGGAAGCCACGTATCCGTTGTAGTGGTGGCCGATGCCGTTCATCCCCCACACCAGGGCGGCGGGCTTGGTAATCCCAAAGGTATGGGCCAGCTCGGCGATCGTCGCTGCATCGATCCCGGTTCGATCGGCCGCCCATTCCAGGGAGAAATAAGGCAAGCCGTTCAACGGATCCTTCTTGTTCCACCAGCTCCGGAAGGCGGCTTCGAATTCCTCCCAGCCCTGGCTGTAATCCTTGAAGGACCAGTCAATGTAGCGGCGGAACGGATCATCATCCCGATGGTTCTCCAGAATGTAGCGCAGCATGGCAGCGAAGAGATCCGCGTCGGTGCCCGGCCGGATGGGGATCCAGCGGTCCGCCTTGGTGGCCGTGTTGGAGAAGGCGGGGTCGATCACGATGATCCGGGCTCCAGCCAGCCGCGCCTCCACGGTCCCGCGCGATTCGTAGTTGATGCGGGTGGCGGTGAAGGGGTTCCACCCCACATAGATGATCAGCCGGGTGCGGTAGCTGTAATCGTTCTTCAGGCTGCCGTCGGGCTGGCGGACGAGGACCGGGCGCATGATATCGGGCTCGATGCGTTTGCCTCCGAACATCAACTTGGGGCCGTGGCGGCGTGGGGTATCGCAGATAGAGCCATGTTCAACAGTGTGAGGCGTGCCGAAGGCCCGGAAGAGGTAGTAATAGGGATCACGATCGGTTACGTCGCCGCAATCCATGATCACGGCCTCAGGACCGTATTTCTGTTTAATCTCAAGGAGCTTGCTGGCGATGTAATCCAGGGCCTCCTCCCATGAGACCCGCTTGAACTTGCCTTCCCCGCGCTCCCCAACCCGGATCATCGGATACTTGATCCGGTTCGCGTTGTATACCAGCTGCAGGCCGGAGACTCCCTTGGCGCACACGGTGCCGGAGTTGTAAGGGACATGGATATTGCCGTAGATGTTGGAAACGACCCCATTTTCCACGTGGACCTCGAGGCCGCACTCAGCTGGGCACATCACACAGGCGGTGTAGACCACACGGGAGCCGGATTCCTGTTGCTGTTGGGCCTCATGGGCGCTCAGGGTCCGGAACCCGCTGCCCAGCGCGGCCATGGCCGCCAGGCCTCCAGCCGAGGCGCCGGCCATCTTCAGGAAATCCCTGCGGGAAATCTTCCGGGTGGCGATCATCCTGGACCTCCCTCATACCAGGTAGAAGACTTTGGGTTCGGTGCCCATCTCTTCCTTCAGCCGGATGGCGTTCGGCCGGCTGGCCAGTTCGGAGACCAGGCTTTGGGGATCATTGAGATCCCCAAAGTAAGTCGCCCGACCCATACAGGAGAGAACGCAGGCAGGCAGCTCCCCCCGCTCGATGCGGTGGAGGCAGAAATGACACTTGCGCACGTTCCCCACCGGCGAGGCATCCCGGCGGCGCACACGGCCTTCACCGTATTCCGGTGAGGGGAGCAGCTCATAGGGTTGAGGGGATCCACCCTCAAAGTCACTGTAGAAGTAGCCGGAGTCGAAGGATCGGGCGGCGTAAGGGCACGCCGTGATGCAGTAGCGGCACCCGATGCACTGGTCGTAATTGATAACGATGATGCCATCCGGGCGCTTCCATGTCGCCCTCACGGGACATACGGGGACGCATGGCGGGTTCTCACATTGCATGCAGGGCCGTGGAATGAACCGGCGGGAGATGTTTGGGTAAGTGCCCCGGGTTTCTGTGATCACCGGACGGTAAGCCATGCCCGGAGGCAGTTTGTTCTCAGCGATGCAGGCCACGGTGCAGGCGTAGCATCCCACGCACTTGCGGAGATCAATCACCATCGCCCAACGCCGCTGGTCCACTGGCTTCTGCAGGGCCCGGCGGAGGTCCTTTATCATGCGCTCGATGGGGTGCTGGCCGTTTAATCCCTCCGGGAGCTCGGGCAGGGGAGCCAGATCGATGCCCGGGCGCTCCGGGGAGGCCGCCTCGACCTGATCCAGGACATCAGAGGCGACAGCCGGGGCAATCAGGGAGGCGAAGATCCCGCTGGCGAATCGCGCCAGAAACGCCCGTCGGGTCGCCATGGCGCGTATCCGGGTTTGGGTTTCCTGGGCCATCGCGGATGCTCCTTGGTCAGGGCTTCCTGTTTCTCAGCATAAAAAAAGCGCCGGGTTCGAGGTCCTGGGAACCTGCTGGGCAGGGAGCCCGGGAAATTTCCGGGTTCGAATCCTGGGGAACCTCCGGGGGCGTTTCCGGCTGCCACAGGCTACGATGGGATCGATCTGTGCCAGCGACCCGGAGTCGCCCCGATCCTTCCTGCAAAGGGCGACACGGGTGGGAATGATCTGGACTCGTCCTGCCGGGCTTTTCAGTCTTCCTGCCGCTCGGGTCCAGCGGATGGTCCCACCTCCTGGATCCCCTCTCCCGACGGCCTGAAGGGCCGTGGGAAGAGGGGACCAAAAAGGTTTGGGGACGCCCCGATATGGAGTCTCGCGGTGTGAAAGAAACATCCAGAGCGATGGATGCGGGAGCGAGCCCCAACCCCATGCGGTGGGTTGGCGGACTTCTGGGGAGGGGCTCCATCTTCCTCAATGGAGCGCTCCGTGGGCTTCCGGATGGTTGCTTTGGCCAGACAAAGCTCAATAATGATAGGACTTACGCAGTTCGTTTCCCATGGGGGCAAGGATTTTTCTCCCCCCTCCCCACGGCCCTTTGGGCCGTGGGGAGGGGGGAGAAAGGGGGGTGGGGCCATTCCGTTCCACCTTTAGAGCTTTCAACTGCGTAACTCCTAAATGAAAAGCCCCGCTCACGCTGCTGGCCGCTATCCCGGAGGAGTCAAGAGGCCCCTCTCCTCTTCTTCCCGGGGGAGAAGGTTAGCAGAATGGCGCCTATAATTACTCATGAGGGGCCGCAGGGTTTGGGGAACTTTAACCGGTGAAGCGCTCATGTTCGCCAGGGCCTGGTCCTTGCCCGTTTGGTGTGGTCTTCTTCTCCTGCTCGCCTGCCAGGGAGAGCCGACCCTTCATGTCCGCCTCTCTGAAAACCTGGTCCCTCCGGAGGAACTCCAGATCCCTCTGGAGGAGGATGGGCCCTGGGTGTTCGGGTTCGACCGGCGTCTGGAGCCCAAAGAGGATATCCGGATCAATGTCTCTTTGCTTCGCTATCTGGAGGCCCGGACCGGGTTGCGTTTCCGCCTGCATGTCACCCCGCCAGGCATGAGCGTGGCCGATGAGATCTGTGGGGGGAGGATTCACTTCGGGATCGTTGGCACCGTGACCTATCTCCAGGCCTATCATCGGTGCGGGGCGCGGATCATTGTGCGAGGCCGCAACCCGGAAGGCCAGGATACCTATCGAGCGGCGATTGTGGTCCCTGTCAACAGCTCCATACGCAACCTCCAGGATCTCCGAGGACGATCGTTCGCCTTCGGCTCCCCGAATTCCACGCAGGGCCATCTGATCCCTCGGTTGATGCTCCAGCAGGCTGGGATCTCATTGCAGGACCTTCGATCCTATGCCTTCCATGATTCCCATGCTTCCACAGCGAACGCTGTGATCGGCGGCCGCTATGACGCGGGAGGGCTTCAGGACACCCTGGCCCTGACGCTTGCCCGTCGGGGGCTGGTTCGGATCCTGGCCATGTCGGATCCTTATCCATCCAGCGGCATCGTCGCGGCTCCGGATGTGCCTTCTCGAACGTTGGAGATCGTGCGGGAGGCATTGCTGGCTCTGGATCCAGCCGGCCGGGATGCCGGCATACTGTATCATTGGGAGCGCTCCGAGATGCCACGTGGATTTGTCGCGGCCCGCGATGAGGAATATGAGGCGCTTTACCGAATCGCCCGGGAAATCGGTTTGCTGGGGCCCTGAGATGCCTCGTGTCTGGTTCTGGATGGACCGATGGCTGCCCAGGCGGCTAACCACACGCCTGATCCTGGCGCTGATCGTGATCGTGGTGACGGCCGGCCTGATCACCGCCGGAGCGGTCAACTGGCTGCTGGCCCGCGCGTTGCGAGCGGAGCTGATTCGCTCCGGTCGATCCCTGACCCTGGCCCTGGGAGAGAACCTGGCCAACGCCCTGGCCGAGGGGGAGCTGGCGACGGTCCAGGAGCTCCTGAACGCCATGGTTCAGGAGAACGGCGACGTGGTCTATGCGTTTGTTGTTGCCCCTCATATGCCCCTGGTTCACACCTTCCCGAATGGATTCCCCCGGGATCTCCTCCGTCTTGTCCTGCCCCCTACGAAGTTGCCCGGGGATGGGGTGCTGTTGCAAACGGAGCTGGGGCGGGTGCGAGATTTTGCCTATCGGCCGCTGGATGGGATCCCGGCGGAGGTGCATGTGGGGATCAGCCAGGCGCGCATAGAGGCGCTGCAAGGACAGGTGACCCGGTTCATCATGGGGCTCACCCTGATCGGCTGTCTGATCGCCGCCGGGATCGCGTATGGGTTCGGACGGGTGGTCGTTTACCCGCTGGTCGAGCTGACCCGCCAGGCTCAGCGCCTGGGTCACGGTTACCTGGACGAACGGGTTCATCTGCCTCCTGGAGGGGAGATCGGGGACCTTGCGCATGCTTTCAACCAGATGGCCGATGAGATCCAGCAGGCGATCCGCCAGTTACGGGAGTCGGAGGCCGGCTATCGGGACCTGTTGAAGGCGGCCAGCATGGTCGGTGAGGGGATCGCCCTGATTGGGGAGGAGGGAGAGGAGGAAGGGAAACTGGTATTCGTGAACGAGGCCTTTGCGCGCCTGCTGGGATTTGAGCCAGGGGATTTGATCGGACTGAACGTGGCCAGCGTCCTGCCGCCCGATGCCCTGGGAGAGGCCTGTCAATTATGGGAGGCGGTTCGGAAAGATCGGGCGGAGCGCCCTGTAGAGCTCCGGGTGATCGATCGGGATGGGCGGGTACATGTCCTGGAGACCACCGGGGCCCGGATCTGTTACCAGAGGCGCTGGGTGCTGGCCTGGTTCGTTCGGGACATCACCGAGCGCAAGGCCCGGGAGGAGGAGCTTCGACGCCGGAACCGTGAGCTTACGACGTTGAATGCCATCGCCTCCGCCATGAGCGAACCGATGCCTTCGTCACGCATGCTGGAGCGGGCTTTGCGCCAGGCCCTGAATGCCCTCGAGCTGCAGGTGGGCTGGATCTTCATGATGGAGGATCCGGGGCAGCTCCGGCTGGCTGCCTATCATGGCCTGACCCCTGGGGAGGGCGAGGAGGCGGAGGGGCTGTTCAACTTCCCCCAATGCCGGTGCGGGCAGGTGCTCCTCGATGGGCAGCCGGTCGTTGTGGGCCCGACGGAGTCCCGATGCGCCGTGCGGCGGATCCGTTCCGCGCTGGGGCGCCCGCTGACCTGCCACGCGGCAGTGCCGATTCCGGTGCGAGGGCGTATCCAGGGCGTGCTGGCGGTGGCGGCAGAGGATCCCCGGATCTTCGATCAGGCGGAGATGACGCTGTTGATGACCATCGGCCAGCAGATTGGGGTGGCCATAGAGAACGCCCGCCTCTGGGAAGAGCTGCGTCGGAAGGAGCAGATCCGCGGGGAGCTGCTGACTCGCCTGATGCGAGCCCAGGAGGAAGAGCGTCTCCGGATCGCCCGGGAGCTCCACGATGGGATCGGCCAGTCCATGAGCGCGCTGGTCTTCGGGCTGAACGCCATCAGCGCGGCCCTTGCGCAGGCTCCCGAAGAGGTCCCCCGACTGGTGGATCGCCTGAAGGTCTCAGCAAGCGATGCTATCAAAGAGCTCCAGGACATCATTTACGACCTTCGTCCGACCTTGCTGGATGATCTGGGGCTGGTGCAGGCTCTAAAGTGGTATGCGCGGGATCGCCTCGAATCGCGGGGCATTCGGGTGATCTTCGAGGTCCCGGACGCTCTCCCGCGTTTCCCTTCCGAGATTGAGACAGCGCTATTCCGCATTGGGCAGGAAGCCATCACGAACATCTGCAAGCATGCTGAGGCAACGGAGGTGCGGATCCGCCTGTGGGTGGAAGATGGGTGGGCCGGGATGGAGATCGTGGATAACGGGGTTGGTTTCCGCTGGTCAAACATCCAGGCAGAGGAGGGATTCCGTCGTGGATGGGGGTTGCTGGGGATGCAGGAGCGAGCAACCTTGCTGGGCGGAAAGCTCACGATTGAGAGCGCGCCCGGCCGGGGGACCCGGTTGTGCGTTCATCTGCCGTGGAGGGCGAAAGGATGGGAATCCGGATCCTGATTGCGGATGATCATGCCATCGTGCGGGCAGGCATCCGGGCTTTGCTTCAGCTTCATCCAGACTTCGAGGTGGTGGGAGAGGCGGCGGATGGCTATGAAGCGATCCTTCAGGCGCGCCGTTTGCAGCCCGACGTGGTCCTCATGGATCTGGCGATGCCGGGCATGGACGGCCTGGCGGCCACCCATGAGATCCGCCGGGTCGCTCCCCAAACGCGGGTTCTGGTCCTCAGCCAGCATGAAAACCGGGAGTACGTGCTGCCCGCCCTTCGAGCAGGGGCGGCAGGATATGTTCTCAAGCGGGCACCGGATGACACACTGATCCGGGCGATCCGCGCGGTTTACGCCGGGGAGACCTATGTAGATCCCCGGCTGGCGGATCTGCTCGTGGAGGAGGTCCGCCGCTCCGGCGAGGGCCCGGTGGATCCCCTGGACACCCTGACGGAACGGGAGCGGGAGATCCTGGTCTTACTGGCCCAGGGGAAGAGCTATCAGGAGATCGCCCAGACGCTGTTCATCAGCGTGAAAACGGTGGACTTCCATCGGACCAATCTGATGCGCAAGCTGGGCCTGAAGAATCGGACGGAGCTGGTTCAGTTCGCGATACGACGGGGGCTGATTTAATGCCCATGCTCCTCCCAGAGGAGGTTTGGAGCGGGTCGGGCGCCTTTGGCGCCCGGCCCGCTCCAAAATATCTTGGCTCATGGGGCCTTCGGAGTGAAAATCCCTGTTTGGGTCTGGGCCGAACGTTTGACCGGGCAGGCCCCTCCCCGTGGCCCAAAGGGCCACGGGGAGGGAGGAATTGAATATTTTTTGGGGGTGGACGAAGCCACGTTCAGCGACCCCGTCCACCCCCCCAAAAAAAAACCCTGACAGTTCTTACCGTTTTTCGAAGAACATCACGTATTCGTGCTTGAAGATATAGAAGTTCCCCTTCAGGGCCCGGTAACGCCAGAGGTGATACTGGCCGCGCTTCCCCCCGGTTCTCCTGGATGTCCTTGACGCAGATGCTTTTCAGCCGGAACCCATGTCGCAGCACCCGTTCCATCGTCCGGAAGCCCAGCGGGATCCATTCCCCCCGGGAGACCGTTTCCGGATCGGCGCTGTCGCCGATCAGAATCTCCGTCCCGACCCCATAGGGGTTTTCCTCCAGGCCCACCAGCCAGCGGGCGCGCTCCGCTACCCCGGGGACCAGCTCAACGCCGATGGCGAAGCGGCCCAGACGTTTGGCCTCGATGAGGGTGGTCCCCAGCCCGGCGAAGGGATCGATGACCAGCTCCCCCTGACGGGTGAAGCGCCGCATGGCCTGATAAGGGATCTGGGGGGCGAAGTTGCCCCAGTATTCCGGGGTGTGCATCCCGTGGTTGGCCCGGGGACCCAGAAGCCACAGGCTCTCGAGAATTAAATCCCTATATTCTCCCCAGCGCTCTGGGTCGAGATCATGGATCGGTGCGGAGCGGGAGGTCATAGCGGGTGTCCTCTCGCAAGGGCAGGAGATCTTTCGGGTTGCTGAGCTGGAGACCTTCGGCTCTCAGCCCGGCCACCCGGATCCCGAAAACACCGCTCAGCGGCAGCGGTTGAAATTCCTCAGGTGCTCTTCCTGGGTGCGGGCGAACCAGTGGCTGCCGTCCTTTTTGACGCAGTCAGCCATAAAGTAAAAATAATCCGTCTCCGCCGGGTTGAGCACGGCTTCGATGGAAGCCAGGCCGGGGCTGGCGATCGGCCCTGGGGGCAGCCCGGGATATCGATAGGTGTTATACGGGGAATCCACCTGCAGATCCTCCAGGGTGAGCGGGCTCTTCCACCAGGTCTTCTGATCCGGCTGATAGCCCAGCGCGTATTGAACGGTGGGGTCGGCGTCCAGCTTCATCCCGGCCGCCAGCCGGTTCAGGTAAACGCTGGCAATGAGCGGACGTTCCTCGGGAAGGACAGCCTCCCGCTCCACGATCGAGGCGAGGATGATCACCTGGTGAAGAGAAAGCCCCCGCGCCCGGGCGGCGGCGATCTTCTCCGGCGTTACCTTCCGGCCGAAGTTCTCCAGCATGCGCCGGATCATCCCCTCGGCCGTTGCATCCCGGGCCAGCCGGTAGGTGTCCGGGAAAAGATACCCCTCCAGGGTCGCGCCGGGAGGCAGATCCGCCAGGAAGGGGAAGTCCGCGCGCCACCGAAGTCCATCGCGGGCGGCCTCCAGGACCGCCTGGGCGGAAAGGTGGGTCTGGGCGGCGATGACTTCCGCCACCTCCTCCAGGCGCAGGCCCTCGCGGATGCGCACCGTCCATTCCGCTTTGCGGCCGGATCGGAGGGCCTCCACGATCTGGGGGATGGTCATCGTTTTGTTCAGGGCGTATTCCCCGGCCTCGATCTCCCGATCCAGACCGTGATAGCGCACGTAGGCCCGGAACAGAAAGGCGTCCCGGATCAGGCCCGCTTCTTCCAGCGCCTGGGCGACCTCCATTACGGACTGGCCCGGATGGATGGTGAAGGTTACCGGCGTGGGGTCCGTGCCTGCCGGCTGCTCCAGATCGCCCCGGCGGAGGAGGAGATACAGGCCCAACCCCCAATCCACCGGGGATCCGGAGAGGGCGGGGCTCTCCAGCGAGGCGGATCGGCTCAGGCGCGGGAGGAGCGCCGCGCCGATCGCGCCGCAGAAAACGAGGGCGGCGCCGAGAGCGATAAGCCAGCGCCCGATTGAGTGACGAGAGCGTTTTCGTGCCATGGATGCTTTCCCGGGTTCGCGGGATGGACGTCTGGGCCCCAGGAAGGCGACGGGGGGCGGACCCCATCCTGCCGCTAACCGCATGGGGCCGTTGCGGACACGTCTATTCTACGGAGGATTTCAATCGCGTTGTAGGGACAGCTCTCCTTGCCCGCCTCCATCCATTCGCCGGGCGCCACGCGATGGGTGCTGAAAAAGCAACTCTATAGAGTTGCTTCCGTTCCCTGGGGCGCCTCTATTCCCGAGGGCGCTCGGACTCCTCCCCACCGCCGGAACGGACCCGTTGGGCCTCCAGGTAATCCTGGAGGATCACGGCGGCGGCCTCTGCGTCAATGGGTTCCTGGCGGCGCTGCCCGCGCATGGCCCGGTACGCTTCTGCGGTGACTGTCGAGAGGCGTTCATCCCAGAGAATGATGGGAACCGGCAGGCTTCGCGCCAGGGCCTCCGCTTCCCGACGAACCCAGCGGGCCTGGGGGCCTTCCTCCCCGGAAAGGCTGCGCGGGAAGCCCACCACCACCTGCTCCACCTCATATTCAGCGATCAGACGAAGGAGGGCTTCGATCACCGCCCGGCGGGAGGCGCGGGGCAGGATCGTCAGGGGGCGGGCGATGGTGCGGGTGGGGTCGCTGATGGCCACGCCGATGCGCTTCTCGCCTAAATCCAGCGCCATCACCCGTCCCATCAGATCGACTCCAGGGGGAGTGGGGGTTGTGCGGCCTCGCCGGGGTAAGGCAGGCCCAGGTGTTCATACGCGCGACGGGTGAGCACCCGGCCCCGGGGCGTGCGATCGAGGAAACCCAGCTGGAGCAGGTAAGGCTCCACCACATCCATGATCGTGTCCGGCTCCTCCGAGAGGGCCGCCGCGAGGGTCTCCAGCCCGACCGGCCCGCCGCCGAACTTCTCGGCGAGCGTCCGCATCAACCGACGGTCCAGCTCGTCCAGCCCCAGGGGGTCCACGTCCATCAGCTGGAGGGCTTCAGCGGCTACGGTGGCCGTGATCACCCCATCGGCGCGGACCTGGGCGTAATCTCGCACGCGGCGGAGCAGGCGAACCGCCACCCGGGGCGTGCCGCGAGCCCGGCGGGCGATCTCCCGCACGCCCTCCTCCTCGATTTCCACCCCCAGCACCCGGGCGGCGCGGCGGACAATCGTCTCCATCGCCTCCAGATCATAGAAATCGAGGCGGAAGATGGCCCCGAAGCGGGCGCGAAGCGGGGCGGTGAGCAAGGCCAGGCGGGTGGTGGCACCGATCACCGTGAACCGGGGGAGGCTTAAGCGGATGCTGCGGGCCGCTGGTCCTTTCCCGATCACAATGTCCAGGGCGAAGTCCTCCATGGCCGGATAGAGAACCTCCTCCACGGTGCGGGGAAGGCGGTGGATCTCATCAATGAACAGGATCTCGCCGGCCCGCAGGTTGGTGAGGATGGCTGCCAGATCCCCCGCCCGCTCAATCGCGGGGCCAGAGGTGATCCGGATGGGGACCCCCATCTCGTTGGCGATGACGATGGCCAGGGTGGTCTTGCCCAGGCCCGGCGGGCCGTAGAAGAGCAGGTGATCCAGCGGCTCGCCGCGGGCCCGCGCGGCCTCGATCAGGATCCGCAGGTTCTCCTTCACCCGATCCTGGCCGATGAACTCCTCCAGCCGCTGGGGCCGGAGGGCCATCTCGATTGCCTGCTCCTCCGGCCGCCCGTAGGGGGAGATGGGGCGCTCCGGCCTCCCGGGCTCGGGGGATGGGTTCCCAGATGGTTGTGCTTCCAGAGGGTCCTTCCGACGCTTCAATCGATTGCTCCCATCACGCGATCTATATCGATTATACTTCCGTTAAGTAGCGGTCTCGAAAAGACTTTACGATAGCCGTGGAGGCGGTTGGATGCGCATTCGCGGCCCCGGATTCTGGCGTTCCCTCACGCCGGCCCATTTGCTGGCCTGGACGGTGCTGACCGGCATCTTCGTCTTCGTCAGCACCCATCCAATCCGCCCCCACGACTTCTGGTGGCACCTCGCCGTCGGGCGTGAGATCCTTCAGACGGGCCACATCCCCACAGTGGACACCTTCTCCTATACCCGGGCGGGCGCGCCGTATCCTTCCTACGCGATGTTCTGGCTGGCCGAAGTGCTCATGTATGAATTCTATGCCCTGGGCGGCCCGGCGCTGGTAGTGCTCATGCACAGCCTCCTGATCACCGCTGCTTATGGGTTGATCCTGTGGGTCGCGTGGGAGGCCGGTGGGCCCCGGGCCGCGGCGCTGGGGGTGCTGTTCGCGGCGGCGCTGGGGATCGACGACTGGAATGTGCGGCCCCAGGCCTTCGCTTTCCTCGCTGGCGCGCTGTTCCTGCGCGGGATCGCCGGGCTGGAACGCTCGCGACGCTGGCTCTGGATTTTCCCACTGGGGATGGCCCTCTGGGTCAACACCCATGGATCCTTCCCCCTCGGCCTGTTGTTCATCGGGTTGACGCTGGCCGGGAAAGTCGTCGAGGGCTGGATCTCGGGGAAACGCGCGGTGTCCCTGGGCCGTTATTTTCTGGCCTTCGGGCTGGCGTTTCTAACTACCGGGCTGAATCCTCGCGGCTTCGGCGTCTATGAGTATCTCGTCATGATAGCCCGCAACCCGGTGATCCGGACGATGGTCCCGGAGTGGGCCCCGCCAGGCCTGGATCGCCATGGGCTGTTGTTTTACGGCGCGGTGGCGCTGATGGGGATCCTGCTTGCCCTCCCCCCACGTCCCCTCCCGCGTTCTCCGCTGTGGATCGCCGGGGCGCTGGCCCTGTTGGGGTTCCGGACCTCGCGGGGGGTGGTGTGGTTCGGGATGGCGGCGGCCCCGCTCCTGGCCGCACGGATTCGGGCCCTGTGGCCGGAACGGCCCGGGCAGAGGGGCGTCCCCGCCCTGAATGGGTTGTTCCTGGGGCTGCTGAGCGGGATGGTCCTCGCCGCGCTTCCCTGGTTTAAGGCATGGTGGCCTATGCCCGCCGCGAAGGCCGGGTTGATCTCAGCCGAAACGCCGGTGGCGGCGACGGCGTTTTTGCTTCAGGAACGGCCGCCGGGGCCGCTGTTCCATGCCCTTTCGTTCGGCAGCTACCTGATCTGGGCGGCCCAGCCGGATTACCCGGTGTTTGTGGACACCCGGCTGGAGCTCTATCCGGTGACGATCTGGGAGGATTACCTGGCGATCAGTGCGGCGGCCCCGGATTGGGAGGACCGACTGGCCCGTTATGGGGTGTGTCTGCTAATGTTAAGCCCGGTGGAGCAGCCTGCCCTTGTGGAAGCCGTCGTGCGATCGCCACGCTGGATGCGCCTGTATCAGGATGAGGTGGCCTCCATCTGGGCAAGGAAAGGGGGATCGTGCGGCGATGGGACCGCTGCCATAAGAGCATCGCCTTCCGGGTGGCGCTTTCCGGAGGGTGGAAAGGTTAAGCCGGGCGCCGAAGGCGCCTCAAAAGGCCTCTCACCGTGATGACGCAATCCGTCTAATATCGAAGTGAAGCGTTCGCATCATCGGGTTATACAGACCGGACTCTGAGAAGGGGATCTGCTATCTGGAATGCTCCTCTGGGGAGAGAAGCGCGGTGCGTGTTCCACGTCTGGTGCTGTTCCTGATCAGCTTTGCGGCGCTGATCTATATCACCGAGCGCTTGTGGCAGCTGTTCAGCCTGTTCGCCGACCTGGTCCGCATGCTGGCCCTGGCCTGGCTTCTGGCTTATGTGCTTCATCCCCTGATCGCCTGGCTGGATCGCGGACCATTCCCCGAGCCGTGGCTGGAAGGCCTGATCCGGCGGGGGGCGCCGCCCTGGCTCCGCCCCCTGACTCGCTTTCGGATCCCCTACGCCATCGGCGCCACGCTGGTTTACACCGGCCTGCTCACGGCGCTTCTGATTGGCCTTCTGGTCGGGGTGCCCCTTCTGGTTCCGCAGGCCCTGGAGTTCGCCGCGCTGCTCACTCCTTATCTTCAAAAAGTGCCGGAGATCCTGGTGGAGCTCCAGCACGATCTGGCCGCGCGTCTGAACGTTCCCATGGAGTCCCTGGCGATCCTCCCCTCCCGGGAGGCCTGGCAGGATCTGGCGCGGCTGGGGGCCGGCTGGGCGTTGCCGATCCTGGTGGAAACCGCCCGTCGGGTTGGGGAGGGATTGGTCGAGTTCCTGCTGATCCTGGCGTTGAGCTATTACACCATGCTCGATTGGCGGAACCTCTCCCGGCAGATCCTCTCACTGATCCCGCCGGCGTATCACGACGAGCTCCGGGCGACCGCCGCGATCCTGGATCGCACGTTTGGGGGTTTCATACGGGGGCAACTCGTGATCGCGCTGACCAACGGGTTGGTCACCTTCGTGGTGATGGTGATCTTCGGCGCCCCCTTCGCAGGCCTGATTGCCCTGCTATCGGCGCTGATCATCCTCATCCCGATCATCGGCGCCCCGATCGCTCTCTGGGTCCCCCCTCTCACCCTCTGGCTTCGAGGGGAATGGAACGCCGGGCTCTGGATGTGGCTCATCCTGATGCTCTATCAGCAGATCCTCTTTCACTTCCTGGCTCCCCGCATGCTGGGGGAAGCGACTGGATTGCCGCCTTTGCTCACCCTGATCGCTGTCCTGATTGGAGTGCGCCTTTTCGGGTTCTGGGGATTCGTTTTCGCCATCCCGGTGGCCGGTGCCGGCTATGGCCTGGCGGCTCTGCTGCTGACTTCCCGGGGCTCCTCTATCCGGACGCCGGAGCCGTCCGCGGGATCACCATCCACTGATCCCATCGAAGATCATAAATGAGATCGAAGACCATGCCATCGATCGTGCGCACGCGAAACCCTAAGGCCTCAGGGGTCCGCCAGCGATGGAGGATCCCGGCCACCGATTTCTCGGTGCCCTCCCATTCGAAGGATTCCGGTCGCTCGGGGTAAGTCGACCCCGCGTAACAGCGAACTTTGGTCATTGTTCCACCCCGGTAGAGAGTTTGAGGGGATGGTGTTCAGAAAATCCACCGGATCGTCCAGAGTAGAGGCCCGGGAACCTGCGGGGCCTCCATATCGTCTTCCCTGAGCGGGAGTCTCCCGCTGAATCCTGGCGAGCTTAGACTCATTCCTAATGTCAGGGGAAGGAGCATGCCGATGAAGATGAGGACAAAGATCGGAATAACCGGTGTTGGGATCGCATGGTTGCTGGCCGCCTGTCAGACCGGCGCCCCGTCCACTCCTCCCACCCTGACGGCTTCGCCGATCCCTCCCCAGCAGGCGCCCACGCCGACCTTCACCCCTGCCCCCCCCATCCTTCAGGGGCCCTTCGCGGTGGTCCTGGTTCAGCCTGCGGATCAGCTGAATGTGCGGGCCGGGCCGGGGCCCGATCAGCCGATCCTGGCGACGCTGCCCCCGAATGCCTCCGGCCTGTTCCTCACCGGAAGGGAACAGACCGTCCAGGGCGCCCGCTGGGTAGAAGTCCGTCTCCCGGATGGGCGGATCGGCTGGGTGAACGCGATGTTCCTCACCCAGGAGGTTTCCCTCCAGGCCTTCTGCGCCGATCCCCAGGTCAGCGCTCTGCTGGATCGACTGGAGTCGGCCATCCGGGAACGAAACGGCCCGGCCCTCGCGGCCCTGATCAGCCCCGTCCATGGATTACGGATTCACGTCAGCCGCCTCAGCGATGGGGTCCTGATCCGACCGGATCAGGCGGCCCAGCTTTTCACCGATGAAACCCCTATTCATTGGGGCGTCCATCCGGCCAGCGCGATGGAGATCGTGGGCCCCTTCCGACAGGCCGTGCTGCCGGACCTTCTGGATGTCATCGACCGCCCCCACGAGCGGCACTGTGGCCTGCTCGTGCCGCCGGTCACCTACCAGCCCGCCTGGCCGGAGGCCTATCAGGCCTTCAATTTCTATAGCCTGCACCGGCCCGGGACACCGGGGAATGAGCTGGACTGGCGGACCTGGGTGGTGGGCGTGGCCTATGAGAACGGCCGGCCCTATGTGGCGGTGCTGATGCAGTTCTTCTGGGAGCCGTAAGGCAACTGCTTGCAGTTGCCTTACTCCATGTAATACGCCAGACCCAGCACTCCCGGTCCTGCGTAGAGGCCCATCACCGGCGAGAAGACGGTGAGATAGCACTCCCGGCAATCGAAGCGCGCGAGGAGCTGCTGTCGAAGGGCCTCGGCCTCCTCCGGGGCGGCCGCGTGGAAGACCGCGGCGTGCACCGGTCGATCCCCTACATCCTGGGCCATTCGCTGGATCATCGCTTCGATCGCCCGGCGTCGGGTGCGAACTTTCTCTAACACTTCGATACGGCCGTTCTGCAAGGTCAGGATCGGCTTGATCTGCAGAACATCCACCGCCAGGGAAGCCAGGGCGGGGGCCCGGCCGCTTCGGATGAGGTAAGCCACGGTCTCCAGGACGGCGAAGAATCGGAGGCGTGGGCGGAGAGCTTCAACCCGGGCGACGATCTCATCCAGCGAAGCGCCGGCTTCGGCCGCGCGCGCGGCCTCCAGTACCAGGAACCCCTGGGCCATGGTAGCCGCCTGGCTGTCGATCACCCGGATGGGGACCTCAGGGACCATCTGGGCAGCCAGGAGAGCGGCATTATAGGTGCCGGTCATGGCCGCCGAAACATGGATGGAAACGATCCCCTCGACCTCCTTCGCCAGCTCCCGGTAAGTCTCCAGGAAATCCCCGACGGAAGGCTGGGAGGAGGTCGCCGTGATCCCTGCGCGCTGCCATTCGTAGATCTGCTCTGCGGTCACATCGATGCCATCCCGGAGCACTCGCTCTCCCACGATGATTCGAACCGGGACCACACGGATGCGATGGGCTTCCACCAGTTCGGGGGGCAGGCACGCCACGCTGTCGGTCACCACTGCGATCTTCGCCATGGCGCTTCTCCCTGCGGGCAGATTCGGAGGAGGTTTTCCCGCCTTTTCTGGCGCGAGCCTACGGAGAGCCCGCTGGCTCCCTCACCTTGCCCTTCCAGGGGAGCCAGATCCCGTCTTTCCTTCCGCTCCCAAAAGGCCAAAAGGAGCTGGAGGGAGCGGTCGTGCGAATGGGGGTCCGCGCAGCCTCAGGGTCCCCTTATGGTTGTGGGGACCCTCCGTCCGGTTGCCCGGGGCGGCGGAACATCCAGACCTTCCACGAGGCGGTGTCCCGGTCCAGCCAGAGGCGGCGCCAGAGCACCCGCCGCCGCTCCGTGGGATCCGGGGGGAGCGGCTCCCGATTGGCCTCCAGGCGCTTGATCACCGTGATCCCCAGCATGGCCAGCCCGCCCACCGCAACTTCCGGCGGCCCACCGGCCAGCCACACCAGAGCGGGCAACCCGGCGATGGCCAGCAGGGCCAGGATCGCGGTGGCACGCAACAGACGGCCAATGGCCAGGGCGCCCAGGATCCAGAGGGCTCCGGCCGGGAAAGTCACCGCGAGCATCCCCAGGAACGGGCCGATGCCGCGCCCACCATGGAAGCCCAGCCAGATCGGCCAGTTATGACCGATGACGGCAGCCAGCCCTGCTGCGATCGCCACCCCTCGCGGACGACCGAGCGATAGCGCCCCCAGGGTGGGGATGGCCGCCTTCAGGACATCGAGGAGGCCGACAGGGAAGATCGCCCAGCGGGCTACGTGGTAATACACTGCGGTCCCGCTGACCGTGCGGCTGCCCCATTGCCGCAGATCCACCCCGCGCAGGAGACGACCGGCGAGGTAAGCAGTGGGGATCGAACCGAGGAGATAGCCGATCCAGATAAGTCCGAGATCCAGCATAAGGACCCTCCTGTCTTTAAAATCGAGGGCCAGCTCCTCTTTAAGCATAGCGCGAAAACATGGGAGATACCACCTCTTCCAGGGTGATCGGTCGCGCCATTCCGATGGGGGCCTCTGAAACGAGGGAAGCCATCCGGAGGGGCTTCCCCGTCCTCCAATTCCAGTAGGGTCATGTTCCCGTTAGGGCCGATAAGAGCCCTGAAAACTC
>JAEVEY010000122.1:28819-55380 GCA_016842045.1 Candidatus Thermoflexus sinensis
CGGGGATTTCACCTCGAAGGCCCCATGAGCCGAAATCCTTTGGGGGTGGGGCTGGACCGGGGGGCCTTCGGCCCAGCCCCGAAGACCTTAGATCAAGGACGGATGAAGCATTATGGAACAGACGTCGGAGATGGAAGCGGGATCGTGGGCAGGATGGGGAGCTCCGGCGTTGGCACCGGCGTCGGGGTTGGAAGCAAAGGCTCCGGCGTCGGGCTGGGGGTCACCGTGGGGATCGGCGTGGGCGTGGGCACGATCCCGTTGTCCACATACGTCCGAACTTCTCCCACAAACGCCTGCCCGGACCGATTGAAAGCCGTCACTCGCAGGGCATACCATCCGGTGGGAAGATGGGAAGCATCCCAGATCGTGATCTGGCCGTCCCGCACCGGGGCCAGGTGCGGCCCGCTCAGCCACTGCCAGGAAACCCCATCCGCTCCCACGATCCCCCATTCCACGTTGTAATACGCGAAGTCGGGGATCCACACCGTCCCCAGCACCGGGACCATCCCGCGCACCACCGTGCTCTCGTTCGGCCATCGGATGATCACCTCGGGGATGGCGACGGCGCAGACCTCGGTGGGGGGCTGGGGGATCTGGCGCTGCTCAGCCCACCAGCGCCCTTCCTCCGGGACCACGTAGAAGACCTGTTCGATGGGCGGGCCGGGACAACCCTCCGTGTAAAGCAGCCCGGTCGCCCCATCGATCACGACCTTCTTCCAGAGGTCGTGTTCCGGCCCGGGCGGGGGCTGGTCGGCGGCGAAGACTTCGATTCGCCGCCGGTCCGGCGGGCAATAGGGCGAGGGCTGGGTGCCAGAGTCCAGACAGATCTCCATCTCGATGACCCCCGGAGGCCGCCGGAATTCCCTGGGGGGCAGGTTCAGAATACGGTGGGCCTCCTCCATCACATCGTGCCAGACCGGAGCCGCGCCGGTGATGCCGGTGACGCCTTTCATTGGCGAGTTGTCCGCGTTCCCTACCCAGACCCCCACCACCAGATCGGGGGTATAGCCCAGCGTCCAGTTGTCCCGGAAGTCGTTGGTGGTTCCCGTCTTGGCTGCCGCCGGCCGGGAGAGCTTGAGCGGGCTGTTAGGCCCGAAGGCCGCCCGGCGGGCCTCGTTGTCGGAGAGAATGTGGGTGATCAGGTAAGCATGCTCCGGTCGCATCACCGGCTGTCCGGGCGGCGGCGTGTAGGTATAGAGCACATTGCCGAAGGCGTCGGTGATCTTCCGGACCGGGACAGGCGGGACACGGCGGCCTTCGTTGGCGAACGCCGCGAAAAGGCCGACCATCTCCAGGAGCGGCACCTCCCCGCCGCCCAGGGTGAGGGAGAGGCCATAATCCGGGCGGGTCAGGGTGGTGATGCCCAGGTCGCGGGCGCGCTGAAGGAAAGCAGGAAGCCCGACGAAGGCGAGGGCTTTCACCGCCGGGATGTTGTAAGAGTTCCCCAGGGCGTAGCGGACGGTCACCGGGCCGTGGAAGCGGCGATCGTAGTTCACCGGCTCGTAGAACCGGCCCGGGCCATCCGGGAAGCGGGTGGGCACATCCCAGATCAGCGTGGCGGGAGTCCAGCCTTTCTCGAAGGCCACCAGATAGGTCAAGGGCTTGATCGAGGAGCCCGGCTGGCGGGGAACAACGGCCATGTTAATCTGACCGCCATGTTCGACGTCGTTGTAATCCGGGCTCCCGACCATAGCCAGAATCTCGCCGGTGCGGGGGTCCAGGATCACCACGGCGCCGTTATGCACGTTCTTGTCCTTTAGCTTCTCTAAGTGCGCCCGCAGGACCTGCGCGGCCATCCGCTGAAGGCGGAGGTCCAGGGTGGTTTCGACCCGCAGGCCGCCCCGGTGGAGGGCCTGAGCGTTGAGGCCGAAGGTTTGCTCCAGCCATTGCTGCACATAGAGGGCGAAATGCGGGGCCTCGGGCGCCGGCGAGGTCAGCGCCGGCTTCTGGAAGACATAAGCCGCCATCTCCTGCGCCGCGGCTTCCGCCTGCTCCCGGGTGATGAAGCCTGCCTCCACCATCAGACGCAGGACATCCCGCTGGCGCCGCAGGGCGCGCTCCCGGCCTTCCGGCGTGAAGGGGTCATACAGGGCCGGGGCCTGGGGGAGGCCCGCGAGGAACGACGCCTCGGCCAGGTTCAGGTCCTTCGCCGATTTCCCGAAATAGGTGCGGGCGGCAGCCTCCACACCGTAGGCCAGGTTCCCGTAATAAATCGTGTTGAGGTAGATCTCCAGGATCTGCTCTCGCGGGTAACGTCGGGTGATCTCCGCGGCCAGCACCGCCTCTTTGATCTTGCGCCGCAACGTGCGTTCCGGGGAGATCAGAAGGTTCCGCACCAGCTGCTGCGGGATGGTGCTGGCGCCGCTGACCACTTCCCCTTCCCGGATCGCCTGATAGATCGCGCGGGCGATGGCGATCGGATCGAACCCCGGGTGCTGCCAGAACCGGGGGTCCTCCGTCGCGACCGTCGCCTGGATCAGCCATGGCGAGATGTCGGAAAGACGGACCAGCTGTCGGCGGCCGCTCTGGGGGTCGGCGATCTCGCCGATCAATTCCCCGTTGCGATCCACCAGCACCAGGGAAGTGGAGAGGTTCAACGCGCGCTCCTGGAGGGTTTCCGGGGGCGGCAATTGCATGGCCACGTAGACATAACCGGCCAGCGCGGCCACACTGCCGGCCATCCCCAGGAGCAGCAGGATGAGCAGGGCGGAAAGGGCGATCCGACCCCAGGAATGAGGCCGCGGCGCTGCGGACGGTTGCGGGGGTCGCGGCGGGATTCGTGGGGGTCCCCCTGCGGGCGGCCGCGAAGGGATGCGAGGAGTCCGATCCCGTCCGGGCACCCGCCATCCCGCAGTCTCGCTCACATCTCCGGTTGGATGAGGCCAGTGTTCCCTCATCGTGTTCGATCCCCGCTCTAAAGAGGCTTTATTGCCATCTCTGATCCGTTGGGTCTATCCGCACTGCAAAGCACAGCGAAGCGACGGTGATTGAAACCCGTCGTTAGCCCGCTGTTCGGTTCGCAGACTTCCCGCCGTGGGCACGATCATACGCCCAAATGGCCAGGTCCACTTCCTGGGGAAGCCATCCCAACTCATCAGCCAGGCTTTTTATCTTGCGCAAGTATATCTTGTAATCGGAAACCGAGAACGTCCTCTTCTCCTCACCAAATATCTGTCGCCACCCTCGAAAATCAATAACGGCATATTTCTCGGGAAAGACAAGCGCGAGAACCGCTGATGCTACAGGAACCCCTACTCCACGAAGAGAACAAAGAATCCGTAATCGCAGCTCGGTCTCATAATCTTCGTCAGGATGGCTGATTGAAAGCGCCGCCCGGGTCACGGTCTGGATCACATCCTCACTGTTTATCTGGCGAGTTTTTTCCTGCCTTTCGTATTGCCCACGCAGCTTCCACCGCAAAATTTCATTAAATTCTTCTACAGTCAAATACATCGGTTGACGCTCACATCGCAGGCGTTGCAATTTGGCTTTGAGCTCCCTGGTGGTTTGATAATCGTCGCTCAAAGTCCTGTATGGTCTAAGGTCTTCCGGTTTGATCATCTTGCCCTCCTTTCATCAGAGGCGATCGCCGGCCGGCGCTGCGATCCGCTTCCGCTCTCCTCTTCTGCCTTGCTAAGGAACAGTCCTCTCCCTCCCGGTTATCGGTTCGGGAACCGGGGAGGCCTGGAAGGGATAAAAGGTCAAACGGCTACAGCAAGCGTTTCGCCAGCTTCCAGATTTCATCAAACATCTCCGACGTCAAACGCCCGGTCTGGGTGTTCTGACGGCTGGGATGGTAGGAGGTGATCAGGGTGGGCCATCCCGCGCCCAGCGGATAAACTCCCGCGTGACGGAAAGCCGGACGTGGTCCATCGTAACCCAGGACGCGAAGGGCGGTTAGAAAGCCCTCCGTGGCGATCTGGCCCAGGGTGACCACCACCTGAATCCGGGGCAGGGCCCGGAGCTCCCGGATCAGGTAGGGCAGGCAGTTCGCCTGCTCCTGCCGGGATGGCCGGTTATCGGGCGGCGCGCAGCGCACCACGGCCGTGAGATACACATCCCGAAGAACCAGCCCGTCCTCTCGATGGGTCGAGGTGGGCTGGTTGGCAAAGCCCGCCCGGTAGAGGGCGGCGATCAGGAAATCCCCCGAGCCATCGCCCGTGAACATCCGACCGGTTCGGTTGGCTCCATGGGCGGCCGGCGCCAGACCGACCACCAGCAGGCGGGCCTGGGGATCCCCGAAGCCGGGGACCGGGCGCCCCCAATACTCCCAATCCTGGAACTGTCGTCGTTTCGTCCGGGCGACCGCCTCCCGATAGGCTACCAGGCGGGGGCATCGGCGGCACTGAATCACTTCCTGAGCGATCTGATCCAGAGATTCCCGCATCGGAAGACCGTCTCCAGGTGCTCGGTTTGATATTGGGGATGGGTGGGATGGCCTCTGGCGATCCCACCTATTCGATCTCCGCGCCAGCCTTTAATTTAGACGTTCCCCTCCCTTCCCGGGTTTCATTCCATTCCGCCAAAGGCGAGTTCCGCCCAGCGGGGCCTCACGGAAAATGCCCGGATGGCTATGGTTTCTTTACGGTCCGAAGGCCTTGAGGGATAAGGCCACGAGCTACCAGATGCAGTGACCTATCTGATGAATTTCAGTTAAACTGATAATTGCTTCAAAGGCGTGGGCCCGACTCATCCCCGCGGAAGGAGGGATGACCAGCGCCCCCGCATGGATTCTAATCCGAAAGGTGAAAGGAGGGTTACGATGGAGCCCTTTGTCTCCTTGCTTTTGCTGCTGGTATGCGGCGGTCTGATCCTCCTCGCCCTGCTGGGCTCTATGATCCGAATCGTCCCGGAATACCAGCGGCTGGTGGTGTTTCGTCTGGGAAAGGTAATTGGGGCGAAGGGGCCGGGGCTGGTGCTCCTGATCCCCGTGGTGGATCGGGCGATCACGGTGGACCTGCGGGAGCAGTTCCGGGAGATCCCCCAGCAGACCTCGATCACCAAAGACAACGCCCCCATCGGCATCGACTTCCTGATCTACTGGCGGGTGGTCGATCCGGTTCAGAGCGTGGTGCAGGTGCGGGATTTCGTCTCTGCCGCCGTCGGGATCGCCACCACGACCCTGCGGGCGGTCATCGGCGACATCCTGTTAGACGATGTGCTGGCCAAGCGGGAGTACATCAACCAGGCCCTGCGGGTGAAGCTGGACGAGGTCACCGAGCGCTGGGGGGTGAAAGTCACCGCGGTGGAGATCCGCGAGATCCAGCCCCCGCGGGATGTGCTGGAGGCGATGACCCGGCAGATGTCGGCGGAGCGGAACCGCCGCGCCCTGGTGACGGAAGCCGATGGCAAGCGGGAAGCGGCAGTGAAGGTGGCGGAGGGCGAGAAGCAGGCGGCCATCCTGAAGGCGGAGGGCGAGAAGGAAGCGGCCATCCTCCGGGCGGAGGGCGAGCGCCAGGCCCAGATCCTGCGAGCGGAGGGCTTCTCGATGGCCCTGGAGCGCATCTTCAGCGTGGCCCGCACCCTCGACGCCAATACGATGACCCTGCAATACCTGGAAGCCCTCAAGGCCCTGGGGGCCAGCCCGGCCACCAAGTTCGTTTTCCCGATGGAATTCACCCGGCTGATCACGCCCCTCTCGAACCTGGTGGGGAACGCAGGCTCTCAGAGCTCACCGCAGGGTGAAGGGTCTTCGCGTTAGGCGGAGGACCCAGGTTCGCAGGGTATGGATCGCCTTCGACAGCCCGCCATCCCGCGAGAATTCCGGAGGATCCCCTCATGACGGCGCGCATCCTGGATGGACGGGCCATGGCCGCCCGATGGCGGGAGTGGGTGAAGGCCCAGGTGGAAGCCTTTCGGGCTCGGACCGGTCAGGTTCCTGGCCTGGCTACGGTGTTAATCGGTGACCATCCGGCCTCGCAGACATATGTGCAGGCCAAGCAGAGCGCCTGCGCCGCGGTGGGCATCCGCACCTTCAGCCATTGCCTGCCCGCGGATGTCGATCGGGGAACCGTGATGGAGCTGTTGGGAACCCTGGCCCGTAGCCCGGAGGTTCATGGGATCCTGGTGCAATTGCCCTTGCCGCCCCATCTGGATGAAGAGGAGATCCTCAGTGCCATCCCCATCGAGAAAGATGTGGACGGCTTTCACCCGCTGAACATCGGCCGTCTGGGGCTGAGGGGGCGGGATCCCTATTTCATCCCCTGCACGCCGCTGGGGATCCTGGCCATGCTTCAGGAGGCCGGGATCCCCGTCGCTGGCCGTCGAGCGGTGATCCTGGGCCGCAGCCGGATCGTAGGGCTTCCCATGGCGCTCCTGCTCCTACGGCTGGATGCCACGGTGACGATCTGTCACTCCCGGACCCCCGATCTGGCCGCGCTGACGCGCCAGGCCGATCTCCTGATCGCCGCGGTCGGGCGCCCGGGCCTGGTGCGGGGGGAGATGGTGCGGCCCGGCGCGGTGGTGATCGATGTGGGGATCAATCGGGTGGCGGACCCGCATGCCCCGCGGGGTTACCGGCTGGTCGGCGATGTGGCCTTTGAGGAGGTGGCGGCCGTCGCCAGCGCCATTACTCCCGTTCCAGGGGGAGTGGGTCCGATGACGGTGGCGATGTTGCTGGTGAATACCCTGAAGGCCGCCCAGCGTCAGATGGAAGGATGGGCCTCGCCCTGGCTGGAGCCGTTGTCGACCTGAGCGGAAGGGAACAAACACGGAGGAGCCCTACTACTGCTTGATTTATGAGAGATGTGGTTGGTTTGTCATAGCAGCGGGGAGGCGGGCCGGGCGCCAAAGGTGCCCGGCCCGCCTCCAAAACATCTTTTAAGGGGTGGAGTGATTCGCTCTCTCCACCCCATATCCTCAACTGGAGGAAGCACGACGAATGAAAACCCCTTGTTCGTATAGGAGTTACGCAGTTGGTTTTCTCCTGGGGGTTTTGGGGGGAGTCGCGCGCCTTCGGCGCGCGACTCCCCCCAAAAATATAAAGGGGGGTGGGGCCATTCTACCTCTTCTCGCGAGCCCCGAACTGCGTAACTCCTAGTTTGTAGTCGGGCACGAAGCGAAGCGGAGTGCCCGTCACAGGCGTTCACAGAAAGACAACGGGCACTGACGTGCCCCACTACGAACAGAGACTCCTGTTTGTAAAAGGGCACGAAGCAAAGCGAAGCGCCTGTCAAAGCGCCGGCAGAAAAAGGGCGCGCACATAGAGGAGCTTGACACCGTCGTTCACCATGCTAAAATCAACCTGAAGCGACGTGGGGAGTCCGCGGGGAAGCGGGCTGAGAGGGCGCCTTGCCGGCCGGAGGCCGGCCCCGGCGCCGACCCATCGAACCTGATCCGGGTCATACCGGCGGAGGGACTGTCGCGACCGCTTCGGTCTCCTCGCCCGCCCGTCGGCGGGCTTTTTTGTTCCCCCACGCCGCTTCATCCCATTCCTCTGCAGGGAGGTTCGCCATGGCGTTCCTCAAGGCATGGGCTCAGGTTTTCCCACGGATCCAGGCGCCGCCGGAATGGGGCATCGAGCCAGTGCCCGCGGAGGCGCGACGCCTGGGATTCCTCGATTACGCCGTCCTCTGGGGGGATCTCGGCGTGGGGCTGCTGGTGATGGTCGCCGGCGCCTTGCTGGTGCCCGGCCTGGGCCTCCCTCAGGCCCTGCTGGCCATCGTCATCGGAACGCTGCTGGGCAACCTGTTGCTGGCCGCCACCGGCTACATCGGCAGCCGAACCGGCGCGCCCACCATGGTGCTGCTCCGACCGTCCCTCGGACGCCTGGGATCGTTCCTGCCCACTGCCCTCAACGTCCTGCAGCTGATCGGCTGGGGCGCTTTCGAGATCATCATCATGGCTCAGGCGGCGAATCTCATCAGCGCCCGCTTCTTCGGCTTCTCCAGCTATCCCTTCTGGGCGATCCTCTTCGCCTTGTGGTGCACTCTGATGGCCATCGGGGGGCCGCTGGTAGTGGTGCGCCAGTGGCTGGAGAAGTTCGCCGTCTGGCTGGTGTTGCTGACCACGATCTGGCTGACGATCTACCTGGCGACCACTTATGACCTGGGGGCGGTGTGGCGCCGGCCGGGGACGGGAGAGATGCCCTTCTGGCTGGCGGTCGACCTGGTGGCCGCGATGCCCATCTCATGGATGCCGTTGGTGGCGGATTATAACCGCTTCGCCCGACGGGCGGGGCCGGCCTTCTGGGGGACTTACATCGGCTATTTCATCGCGAATGTGTGGTTCTACGGGCTGGGAGCCATGTTGCTCCTCACCGCCCAGACCGCTCAACTGGTGGAGGCCATTGGGGCCCTGGCCATCGGATGGATCGTGTTGCCGATCATCCTGGTGGATGAGACCGATAACGCCTTCGCTGACATCTACTCGGCGGCTGTCTCCCTGCAGAACATCTGGCCCCGGGTCCGCCAGGCGCTTTTCGCGGGAGTGATCGGGGCGATCTGTCTCCTGCTGGCCCTCACGGTCCCCATCGCCCAGTATGAGAACTTCCTCTTGCTGATCGGCACCGCCTTCGTTCCCCTGTTTGGCGTGCTGGCGGCGGATTATTTCGTGGTCCGTCGAACCTACACAGAGGCGGATCTGTATCAACCGGCTCCCGTGCGCTGGGAAGGTCTGATCGCCTGGGCGGCCGGGGTGGCAACCTACCAGGCCCTCACCCGCCTGGTTCCCTCCGTGGGGGCCACCTTCCCCACGTTCATCGTGTCCTTCGCGATCTACCTGACGATCGCGTTCGCCCGAGGGTGGATGACCCGGGCTCGTGCGGTCACGCCATGAATGGGTCCCGGTATTCCCGTTTCGGGTTTGGGGTGGGATGGACCCGCCGAAGGAGGCCCATCCCACCCCAAGCATCCTGGTGGGCTCCCTCGGCCATTGTGGATCGAGCGGGATGGCCCGCTGAACAGACCCTCCCCACGGCCCAAAGGGTCATAGGGATGGGGTAAGAAAGGAGGGGAGGCCATTCCATCGCCTCCCCGGTCTTCCAGCAGCGCCGCTTCATTCCGGGAACCTGGAGGGATCCTCACGATGCGCTCTCAGGATTTCTGGAAGGCCTGTCAGGATCTGGTTCAGATTTGCGCGGCGCATCCCTTCGTTCGCGGGATCGCTTCCGGCGCGCTCCCGCGAGAGCGGTTCGCTTTCTACATCGGGCAGGATGCGTTTTTCCTGGAAGCCTTCGCGCGGGCTTACGCGCTGGCCCTCGCCAAGGCGCCCGATCGAGAGACCATGGCGGCCTTTCGAAAGCTCTTGAATGGGGTCTTTGAGGAGCTCACCCTGCATCAGGGATATGCGGCCCGCTGGGGGGTGGATCTGACGCCGGAACCGGAGCCCGCCACCCGGGCTTACACCGATTTCCTGCTTCGGGTCGCGGCCCTGGAGCCGGTCGGCCATATCGTGGCCGCGATGACGCCCTGCATGCGGCTGTATGCCCATCTGGGCCAGACGCTCCATCCTCACACGGACCCGCAAAGCCCTTATCGGGAGTGGGTGGAGACCTATGCCAGCGCGGATTTCGAGGCGCTGGCCCGCCAGCTGGAGGAATTGTTAGACCGACTCCCCGGCGAGGAGCGGATCCAGAGGGTTCTTTACCGGACGGCGATGGAGCTGGAAGTTCGATTTTTCGATGCCGCCTGGGGGAAAGGAGGGTAAGCGGCTTCCCTTTAGAGAGGCTTGAACGCCTCGAACGGCTGCTGGCATGTGTTGCAGTAGAACAGCGCCCGGCAGGAAGTCGGGCCGAACAGGTTCTCCATCCGGGTATCGGTGGATCCGCAGAAGGGGCAGGGCAGCTTTTCGAACACGGTTAGCGTGATCTCCGCCGGGGCCGGCCGGGGAGGCGCGATCCCCAGTTCCCGCAACGCCTGCCGGGCGCGCTCGTTCATCCGATCCGCCGTCCATGGGGGGCGATATACCCGGCGCACCCGAACGCTGTGGGCTCCCAGGGACTGAAGGCGCTCAACGATCTCTCGCTCCATCGCATGCAGAGCCGGGCACCCTACGAAGGTGGGGGCGAAATCCACCTCCACCTCCTCATCCTTCACCCGAACATCGTAAATCAGCCCCAGGTCAACAATGGAGACGGTAGGGATTTCCGGATCCTTCACCGTCTCCAACGCCGCCAGAATGGTCTCGCGGGTCAGCCGCCCTTTCGCCTCGCGGCCATCGCTCACCATGTCTCCCCCAATCCTGAACGGGCCACCAGCTGGAAGTCCGCCAGAAGCGAGGCCAGATGCTCCGTATGTCGGCCGGCCCGCCCCCCATAAATCGGTTCCGCTTGCGGGATGACCAGGGAGGCCGCTTCCAGGATGGGGCGGACCTCCGCCTCCCAGCGGGCGCGGAGCTCGGCCTCCGGCGGCTGGATCCCTTCCGCCACCCGCAGGGCCTCGCCCGGCGCTGGCTCGAAAAGCCCCAGCGCATGAGGCCAGGCCAGATCCAGCGCGGCCTGCATGCGCTGATGGCTCTCCTCCGTCGCATCCCCCAGCCGGGCGATCCAGGCCCGGCTGTGCATCAGATGGTAGGTCTCCTCCCGTCGGACCTTCGCTGCCGCCTCGGCCAGCGGCGTCCAGGCGCTGCCCATCAGGGCCTCCAGCCGGACCTTCTCCGCGAAATCGAACAGGAACTGCCGGACGACCGTGAAGGCCCAATCCCCCCGCGGGAGCTCCACCAGCGTGGCATTGCGGAACTCCGGAGGGTCCCGGAAGTAGGCCATGCGATCCGGGTCCGGCCACCCCAGCTCCTGCAACAGGGAATACCAGAGGATCGCATGGCCGATCTCATCCTGCGCGATGCTGGCGATGGCGATATCGGCTTCCAGGATCGGCGCATGGCCCACCCATTCCGAATCCCGGTGGCCTATCAGGACTTCCTCATCGGCCATCGCCAGGAGCAGGTTCCCCACCGCCTCCCGCAGGGGCTCAGGCATCCGGGAGAGATTCCCCATGGCGCTCCATCCACCTCCGCACCCGCTCCGTCACCCGGAACCCGCGGGGCTCTCGATACTCTTTCTCCAATACCGAGGCGAACAATTCCTCGGCCTCATCCGCCCGCGAGGCGTAGATCGCCTCTGCCGGAACCACCCACAGGCTGACGCAACGCCCCCGTCGGACGAATTGCTCCTTGGCCAGGATGAAGGCCATCTCCGGATCCGGGGCGTGGACCGCGCCCACGTGCACATGGGGTTCGCCGCGTTTCTCCTGAAGGAACACCTCATAGACTGGCCATTGCGTATCGCCCATCGCCCCCTCCGTTCGCCTGCCGGGCTGCTTTCGCCGCCAGAGCCTCCCGCACCCAGCGACCCTCCTCGTGGGCCCGGCGTCGGGCTGCCATTCGCTCCGCGTTGCACGGGCCATTCCCCTTGATCACCTGCCAGAACTCCTCCCAATCCGGCTCGCTGAACCGCCAGTGGCCGGTCTCGGGATCATAACGCAGGTTCGGATCCGGGAGCGTCAGGCCCAGGCGCAGGACCATCGGCGCGTATTGATCCACGAACTCCTGACGCAGCTCGTCGTTGGTCTTCGTCTTGATCCGCCAGCGCAGCAGGGTGGGGGTATGCACGGAATCCCGGTCGGAAGGGCCGAAGAGCATCAGGGCGGGATACCACCACCGGTTCACCGCCTCCTGGATCATCTGGCGCTGGGCCGGGGTGCCGGTGGCCAGGGCCACGAAGGCGTCGTAACCCTGCTTGATGTGGAAAGATTCCTCGTAGCAGATCCGCTTCATCGCCCGGGCGTAGGGGCCGTAGGAGCCCTGAGCCAGCATCAGCTGGTTCACCACCGCCGCGCCATCGATCAGCAGCCCGATGGCCGCCACATCGGCCCATGTCGGGGTGGGGTAATTGAAGACCACCGAATATTTCGCCTTCCCAGCCAGCAGGGCCTCGATCATCTCCTCCCGGGTCACGCCCAGGGTCTCGGCCGCCCGATAGAGGAGCTGGCCATGGCCTCCCTCGTCCTGGACCTTCGCGATGAGGATGAGCTTGCGACGGAGGGTGGGCGCATGGGGGATCCATCGGCCTTCCGGGAGCATCCCCACGACCTCGCTGTGGGCGTGCTGGGAGATCATGCGGATCAGCTGTCGCCGGTATTCCTCCGGCATCCAGTCCGTGGGCTCGATCTTCTCCCCCCGGGCGATCCGGGCCTCAAACTCCGCCAGGCGTGCTTCGTATTCCGGGCCCTCCTGGGGGGGCGGGGCCTGCTCCGGAACAGGGACCATCTGGCCGTGAATGCGATAGGTGAGCATCACACCCCTCCTTTCCCATGCTTTCGGAGGATTCATCGGGCAGCGCGTTGGAGGTCCGTGGCTCCCTGTGCCACCGGATCCTTCCTGGGCCCAATCAGGGTGCTTCCGAAGGATCACACCTCCTGAGCCCTCGTACCGCCCAGTCCGTGAAGGCCTCCGCGATCTGCTCCGGCGAGAGCGGGCCCTTCGGGCGATACCAGACCGCGACGCTGTTCAGCGCCGTCAGGATGAACCGGGTGATCAGGGGCACGTTCAGATCTGCCCGGAATATCCCGGCCTCAACCCCTTCCTGCAGGATCTGGCGGAACAGCGCCTCATACGCATCCCGACGGGCCAGGATGTCCGCGCGGCGCCTGGGGCTGAGGGCCTTCCATTCGTGATTGAACACCACCGCCGCATCCTGGCGCTCCGTCACCACCTGCAGATGCGCCGCCACGGCGAGCCGAAGCTTCTCCAGCGGGGAACGCTCGGAGCGGACGATGGGCTCCAGGCTGGATAGAAACGCCTGGGCGGCCTCATCCACGATCTCCCAGAGCAGCTCCTCCTTCGAGGTGATGTGCGCATACAGGCTCCCACCATGCAGGCGGATCGCCGCCGCGATGTCTCGAATCGAGGTGCCGTAGTAGCCTTGCTGGCTGAACAGCCGCCCGGCTACTCGCAGGATGGTCTTCCGTCGGTCGCCATGACTTCGTCGCGCCATTTTTGCTAACGAACGTTTGCTTAAATTATATGGGGTCGGTTTGGGTTTGTCAAGACGGGGCAGGCCGGGGCCAGGGCTTTTCCGTCCTCATGCCGTTCGGGTCCCGCGGATGACCCTCCCGCATCCCCCCAAACCCCCATAAAGCCCTGGGGCCGCTTTCCTGGATATCGGTCTTCGGTTGAATGAAGCGCTGGGCTGGGGCCTTTGGGATCCCTCCCTGACAGAGTTGTGGCGTAGAGGCCTGCTTCCCTGGGTGGGGCGGCGCGCCATCTCATCCATCCATCAGCTCTGCTGGCGGAGTTCCCCCTGTCCGACCAGGAACCGATAAGCGAGGGCGGCCGCTAAGGCGACGGTGCGGCCGTCGGGATCCAGGGGTGGCGCGGTTTCCATCAGCTCCATCCCCAGACAGGCCGGATGGGCGGAGAGCCGGTGCACCATCGCCAGTCCCTGAAAGGCGGTCAGCCCGCCCGGGCTCGGCGCGGAAACCCCAGGAGCGTGAGCCGGGTCGAAGACGTCCATGTCGAAACTGATCCAGAACCCCGCTGTCCCGGCGGTCACAGCCTCCAGCGCCGTTCGGGCGATGGCTTCGGGATCGGTCCCATGAACCCGGGACGCCGGGATCATCTGGACGCCGTGTTGTCGGGCGACCTCATAATAGGCCCGGCTGTTCCGCCCGCCGATGAGCCCGATCTGCACCAGATGGCGGCCCTGCAGGATGCCCTCCTCCAGCAGGCGCCGGAACGGGGTCCCGCTGGTGATCTCCCCCTCCAGGAGCTCTCGCAAATCATGATGGGCATCGAACTGGACCACGCCGATGGGTGGCCCTCCCAGGCCTTCCACCACGCCCCGGATCGTAGCGTAAGAGAGTCCGTGATCCCCACCCAGAATGAGCGGGCGCAGCCCCTGGCGGATGGCTTCCGTCACCACCGTCGCGACGCGCCGGTGGGTTTCGTGAACATCCGTATGGACCACGGCGATATCCCCCAGATCGACCAGGCGCAAGTTCCCGGCGAGGTCCACACCGCTTTCCAGGTCAAAAGCGGTCATCCGGTAAAGGGCGCGTCGGATCGCTCCGGGCGCCTCGCGGGCTCCTCGTCGGCCGATCACAGTGGTATCGAAGGGGATGCCGATCAGCGCCACGTGGGCCCTGGATGGATCCGCCTGAAGTAAATCAGCGATCCGCACATCGTGGGGATCCGGAGGAACGGGAGAATGATCCGGCGGGCGAAGCCAGGAACGCCAGTTCATAGGAACGCTTGTTTCGAAAGGGTTTGGGTTTGCGAGACGTGGCTGAAGCCCGTATGGCCGTTCACATCCCGATCGAGACCACCACCGCGATGGCGAAGCCGCCGTCGTGGGTCATGCTCACCGCCCACTGCTTCAGGCCCAGCACCCGGGCGCGCTCAGCCGCCCATCCGTGCAGATGCACGTGGGGCTGCCCCCGGTGGTCGGGCAGGATCTCCACATCGTGGAATCCGATGCCTTCGCGGGCCATGATCCGCAGGCCCACCCCCAGGGCCTTTGCGATCGCCTCTTTGGCGGCGAACCGCGCGGCGTATTCAAACACCCGACCCCGGCAGGCCCGGCGCTCCGCCGGCGTGAACACCCGCTGGAGGAAACGTTCGCCGAACCGGGCGACCGCGCGTTCCACCCGTCGGATCTCAACGATATCGATCCCGATCGCCACCATCCATGGAGCTCCCGCTTATCGAGACCCACCGATGCGATCGAGGAACGATCGCACCGCTTCCGCCACCGCCTCCGGTTGTTCCAGCATCACCATATGGCCCGCCCCTTCGATCCGCACCAGCGCGGCGTTCGGGATGTGGGCGGCCAGATACTCCGCATACTTGATCGGGGTCATTCGATCCGCCGTGCCGCCGATGACCAGGGCGGGCACTCCGATCTCCCCCAATCGATTCATGACATCGAACGCATCGCATGCCCGATAGTCTCCCTCGATGACCGCCGGATCGGCGGCCAGGAGCATGCGGCGGCTTTCCTCCACCAGATGAGCCGGCGGCGCGACCCCCCAGCTCCACTCGACGATCCGGTCCACGGTTTGGGGAAAATCCGTGCGCAACCCTTCCAGGATCAGCGGGCTGACCCGGAGCCGTGCCCCGGTGGCCACCAGGACGAGCGCGGCGACGCGTTCCGGGTAGTGGAGGGCGGCCCACTGGGCGATGGCGCCGCCCATCGAGTGCCCCACCCAGACTGCGCGGGAAAGCCCAACCTTTTCCATCCAGTTTACAATTAGATCCGTGTATTCGGCGATGGAGGATCGTCCGCGCCCGCGGGAACGGCCATGTCCCGGGAGATCCAGGGCGTAAACGTGGGCCCCGGGCAGGTTCCGTAGCGCCCCTGGCCATACCAGATGGGATTCCCCTGCCCCGTGGATCAGAATCAGCGTGTGGCGCGCTTCAGGATCCTGATGGACTGCATAATAGATCACATCCTCACCGATCGTTTGTTCCGGCATCTCTCGCTCCATCGAATGGGTCTCACTGTCGTTCACGGTTGGGAACGAGGCAAATCGCTCGTTACGTGTTCGTTAAAGGGCTCTCGAAAAGAGGACGGGCACTTACGTGCCCTACTACGAACAGGAAAGATCCTGTTTGTAGTAGGGCACGAAGCGACGCGGAGTGCCCGTCATAAGTTGTTCCCGGAAAGGGAACGGATGTTTAACCTAACAACCGGACCAGCAGCTGGAGCGACCGCCAGTAGACGCGACGGAGCGGCCAGGGCCAGTCCGGGCCCGGCAGAAGCGGAGGGAAGGCGCGAGCCCCGGGCTCCCACCATAGATTATCCCAGCCACTGGCATCCCAGAGTAGATCCGCCCCCGGCAACCCCGCCGCCCGCACCTTCGGATCCGGGTTAAAGCCGTTGTTTGACAGGATGTTGTCATGGATCCAGTTTCGCTCGGGGATCGCGCCGACATCGAATACAGTGCCCTTCGGGAAGACCTGATATAACCCCACCACCGCGATGCCTACCGAGGCGTTGTCCCGGATCTCATTGCCGGTCACCTCCGTCTCATCCGCCGCCATGATCAGGATCCCGGTCCCCGAGGGCACGTTCCCCACGATCGCGCCCGGTTTGGCGAAGTTGGGCCCATTGTTGCGGACGATACGGTTGCCGGCGATGCGATTGCGCGATCCAACTTTGGATTCGAGGTTCGGGAGGACAAAGACCAGGACGCCAGCGGCGTTATCGTGAGCGTAATTGTTCTCCACAGTGATCCCCACCGAGTTCTCCACCTCGATCCCGCTGACGTTGCTATAGGCCTCGCTGTCCCGGATGACGCCATTGCGGGATTGCCCGATGTAAATCCCGGTGTCCCACGCCCCGGTGGCCACCACCCGCTCGATGAGGATATCCTCGCTTCCCACCGGATACACCCCATAAGCGCCCGTGTTCTCCGTCACCACATCCCGGATGACGATCCCCCGTGCGCCCGGCACCACGATGCCATTGTTGGTGTAGTTGCGAACGATCAGGTTCTCCACCGTGAAGCCGTCGCGGGTGGCGATGACGCCATCCCCCAGCACCCCCCGGCCATCGAGGACCGGCCGCTGGCCGTCCCGGGAGATCCCGCGCAGGGTGAGGTTCTCCGTCTCCACAACCAGCGCCTCATGATAGACGCCGGGTTCGATCAGAACCGTATCCCCGGGTCCGGTTCGATCCAGCACAGCCTGGATGGATTCCCCGGGGTGGACCACCCAGGTCTGCGGCGCGCGGGCGGGCTCTACGGCGCTCTGCGCGCCGATGTTGTAACGGGCGGCCAGCGCCCGCGCCGGGTTTTCCATCCGGGAGACCACCGGCAGGCCGGAGGGAACCGCCTCGGGGACTGGTGGAAGCCCGGATTCATCCGTCAGGGCGTAGAGAAAAGCCACCAGGTCCTCTCGCTCCTCCGCGCTCAGGCGGAAGGGATGTATCTTCGCATCCAGGTTCGGGAGATCCACCCCCCGCCCGCGGCCGCCACCATCCCTGTAGAAATCGATCACCTCCTCAAGGGTTGCGAACACCCCATTATGCATGTAAGGAGCGGTCAAGGCGATATTGCGCAGGGTCGGCACCTTGAAGGCTCGTTCATCGCGGGGCGAGCCCGTGATCTCCCCTCGCCCGCGATCCGCCGGTGTTCCGGGGAGATCCGGCACCCCGATTACCCGGAAGTCCGAGGAACCGAACAGGGGAAGCGTGTGGCATTCAAAACATCGAGTGCGTCCGGAGCGAAACAGATTCAGGCCGCGGCGCTGGGAAGGGGTGAGGGCAGTCACATCGCCCGCAGCGAATCGGTCGAAAGGCGAGTTCCGGCTGACCAGCGTGCGCTCGAAGGCGGCGATGGCCTTTGCGATGTTCTCCATGGTCACGGCTGAGCCATCCCGCCCTCCAAAGGCCCGGTCGAACCGTTCCCGATACTCCGGGATCGCCCGAAGCTCCTGAACCAGGCGGTCCGGCTGCTCCGCCATCTCCCGGGGATCCGTCAGGGACATGCGGGCCGCTTCTTCCAGGGAGGAAGCCCGACCGTCCCAGAACAGGCGTCGGAGGTAGCCAACGTTCCATAACGTAGGGGCACCCCGGCGCATGGGCTGGCCATCCGCGCCAATGGAGCGCCCTTTCCCATCGGTGAAACCGAGATCGGGATGATGGCATGTGGCGCAGGATCGACGGTTATCTCCGGAGAGGATGGGGTCGTAGAACAACAGGCGGCCCAGCTCGGCCTTCTCCGGAGTTTGAGGGTTATCCGAAGGGATCGGCATCGGGGGAAAGGGGCGGCGAAGCGCCCCGGTGGCGCCGGGCATCCCATCCGGAAGGCCAACCGGAGGCGAATCCGGGGGGATGGGCCAGAAGGCCGCGATGAGGAAAAGCAGGGACAGCATCAGCAGCATCCCGCCGCCCACGTAAAGCCCCAGGCGTTTCATGGTGGCCCCTCCTGATGTGTGGGAGAGCTCCAGGTGGTGCAGGTCCCTGAAAGGGCCTCCACCACCTGGGAAAATCCGGAAACGGGTCGGCCTCTCCTCAGCCTTCCGCAGGAGAGGTGGGTGGTGCGGGTGGAGGACGGGTGCAGCGGACGATCCGCCGGACCCGGCGTTCAAACTCCCGGCGCGGCAGTAACACCCGACGGCCGCATGTCAGGCAACGGATCCCGATGTCTGCTCCCACCCGGACCACCTGCCACTCCGTCCCCCCGCATGGATGCGGCTTGCGGAGCTGCACCACATCATCCAGATGGATTTCCAGCGGCATGGCCCCGTTCCTCCAGGGGCTTTGGGCGGCCGGGCAGGCCAGGGGCAACCCGCCCGGGAGGGCCCTTCTCTGTATATTTGGGAGTTACGGAGCTGGTTTTTCTCCTGGGGGTTGGGGGGAGTCGCGCGCCTTCGGCGCGTGACTCCCCCCAAATATTTATCCCCTTCTCGCAGGCCCCGAACGGCGTAACTCCTAATGTTTAGGAGTTACGCCGTTGAAAGCCCTAAAGGTGGAACGGAATGGCCCCGCCCCCCTTTCTCCCCCCTCCCCACGGCCCTTTGGGCCGTGGGGAGGGGGGAAAAATCCTTGCCCCCATGGGAAACGAACTGCGTAAGTCCTAAGGTTTATGGACGAGGATCAGGAGGGACGCCATCCATTCAACCATTCCTCTAATTGCCGCAGCGTCCCCAGGGTATCCCGGAAATGGATCCCATAAAGGCCCAGGGCGCGAGCCGCCTGCACGTTCTCGGGCAGATCGTCTACGAAGGCCGCTGCCTCGGGCGGGACCCCCAGGCGCTCCAGGGCCAGAAGGTAAATCCGGGGATCGGGCTTGAGCAGCCCGACCTCGGCCGAGATCACCACCCCATCGAAGAGTTCCAGTAAACCGAGGCGCCTGAGGACCTCCCGCAATCCGGACCAGGCGTTACTGATCAGGCCCAGGGCCACCTGGCCTTTCCACCGCCGCAACGCTTCCACAAGGGGTTCGTTCAGGCGGTCCCCGGCGAAGAACCGCTGGCGCACCCGATGGATTTCTTCCGCCGTCCGGATGCCCAGGCGCTCTCCGATGGCCTTCCAGAACTCGGGCTCAGGGAGCTCCCCGCGCTGGGCCTGCAGGGAGAGATCACTGGCGAAGATCAGCGCCTCCAGTTCCTCCACGGTCATCCCCAGCTCCCGGGCCAGCGCCTCCCGGGGGGAGGGATCTTCGCTACGCACCAGCACGCCGCCGAAGTCGACGATCACCGCTCGATGCATGAAAAAGACCTCCCATTTCTCTTTGGGGTTTTCGGGTGTCGAAGGCCCCCGGCCTGACCCCCGAAAGCGATTCTGGGAGGAGGGGTTGCTCGGTTGCCATCCTGGCAGCGCCCGCTCGGGTTCCGCGTTTGCCCCTCCATGCCACGAAGCGGCATGGGGAGGGTGTAAATCAAGCCCCCAGGTGACAACCGGGCTAAGGAAGGGTCATCCATCTTCCTCGCGGATCCCGATCATTCCGCTCCCCACTCAGAACCGGGCAAAGCATGAGCATACTGCATCCGTTGAGGAAACAGCAATTCGGTTGCCCTAGCGGGGACGCTGGCTTCGCCACCGATCCAGGGCCAGCAGCCCGATCGCTCCAAGCAGGAGGAGGAACTCGAGAACCCGCAACGGGGAAAAGGAGGGAGCGGGAGCGGAGGGCGGTGGAAGCTCCACCGTTGCAGGCAGCTGCTGCGTCGCCGTCGGAGTCGCCTGGGGGATCGCCAGGCCAAATACCGGTGCCGGAGAGGGGATAGGGCTCATCGCATGGTCTTCCATGGCCCGTAACGCTTTCTGCTCTGTCTCGGTGGCTGGAATGCCAGCAGGCGCCATGGCGGGTCCTGGAATGATCTGCCCCGCGGAGAGAATCAGATCCAGGCCCAGAACCAGGATCAGCGCCGCGGCCATCGCCCAGGCCGCCCGCCGGAACCAGCCCGCCGGCTGAGGTGCCCGAGCCACCTGCTCCGGTCGAACCAGGAATGGACGGGGGGCTCGCACGGGCGGCAGTGCCCGCAGCGCCTGAACCGTCCAGCGGAGGGTTTCCCACGAGCGGGCGCACGTCGCGCATGCGCGCAGATGCGCTTCCACCCGCGCCCGCTCCCCGGGTTCCAGGCGGCCGTCCAGATACAGGGAAAGCCGATCCTGAACCCACCGATGTTCGTCCTTTTCCAGCCTCTGAAAGAACCGCATTCCCGTAAGGATCGCCTCCGGGTTGATGCGCAACCGGATGGGGAGCTGATAGCGTTCCTTGTCCTCTGATCTTCCTCACCCCCACCGCGCCATTGAGTTTTCTTTAGGAAAGACGTATTGTCCCCAGCAAAAGTTCCCGATGGGCCAGCAGGAAATCGCGGACCCGCATACGGGCCCGGCTCAGGCGCGACTTCACCGTTCCCAGTGGCACCTGAAGGATCCCGGCGATCTCCTCGTAGGAATAGCCCTCAATATCCGAAAGCACCAGGACGATCCGCTGGTCTTCGGGGAGGCTCTGGATCGCGCGATGGAGCAGATCGGCCAGCTCCCGGCGCTCCGCGTAAAATTCCGGCCCCTCCACCGGGGGGAGGGTCATCTCCACCTCGGGGCCCTGATCCACCACGAACAGCGCATCGAGGGAGGCCTGGGGTCGGCGGCGGCGCCGGCGCAGCTCATCGTAACAGGCATTCGTCACGATGCGCGTGAGCCATGCCATGAAGGAGCCGCCACGGAATCCCCGGATCCCCCGGAAAGCCGCAATCAGAGCCTCCTGCATCGCGTCCGCGGCCGAATCATGATCGCCCATGATCCGATACGCGATGTGGTAGAGACGATCCTGGTAACGGCGAGCAAGCTCGTTAAACGCCTCCAGATCGCCGGACCGGGCCGCCTCGATCAGCCGGGTCTCTTCAGGGGAGGAAGCTGCTGAGGCCATAGATGCGCGCTGACTCTTAATTTGGGCCAATTGCTTTGTCGCAAAAAAGAAATCCCAACCCCTCACCCCTTTGCTTTTAATCAACGAAACGATATTTGATCAACGTCCACAGGGCCTTCAGGCCATCGCGGATCGGGCGGATCTTTTTCCCCTCTTTAAACTCCCGTCCGTAGTAGGAGATGGGGACCTCAAAGATCCGGTAGCCTCGCTTGAGGATCTTGGCGGTGATCTCCGGCTCGAATTCAAAGCCCCGGGCACGCAACGGGATGCCTCGCACGACCTCCGCCCGGAAGACCTTATAGCCGGTTTCCATATCGCTCAGGATGGCATCGTAAAGCAAATTGGTCACCAGCGTAAGGAACTTGTTGCCGATCATATGCCAGAAGAGCATGGCCTTGCGGGGGCCCAGGAAGCGGGAGCCGTAAACGACCGAGGCTCGCCCCTCCAGGATCGGACGGATCAGGTGAGGGTAATCCCGCGGATCGTATTCCAGGTCGGCGTCCTGGATCAGGAGGATATCCCCCGTGGCGTGAGCGATGCCGGTCCGCACCGCGGCCCCCTTCCCCATGTTCCGCTCGTGGTAGATCACCTGGATGTCCCCATTCCGGGCCTCTTCCTCCAGGATCTCTCGCGTCCCATCGGTGGAGCCGTCATCCACCACGATGATCTCATCCGCCAGGCCCACCGCCCGGACCTGTCTGAGGATCTCCCGGATCGTGGCCCGCTCGTTATATACCGGAATAATTACAGAAAGCCGCATGGTCTCCTCGCTCCTCCGGTCCCGTTGAAGGAGAGATAAAATTCCGACCCGATGCAGGTGAACGCGCACGCAGCAAATTGAGTTATACCATAAGATACGGAGCGGGGATAGAGGGTGCAGGAAATCTTGCGAATGGCGAGAGGGGGCTCTTTGCGTCTGGCGCTGATCACCGGCGAATATCCGCCGCTCCCCGGAGGGGTAGGCGATTACACCCGCGAGCTGGCCCGGGCCCTGCAGGCCCGGGGACACGCCGTGGCGGTGTGGACCGATCGCCGTGGCGAAGGAGACGCTCACGCGTCCATCCCGGTCTTCCGGGTGGTGCCAGGTTGGGACGTCCGGGCCTGGTTCGCCCTGGGGCGCTCTTTGCGCGCCTGGCAGCCCGATGGCATTCTGCTCCAGTATCAGGCGGCAGCCTATGGACTGGGCGGGGCGATGAACCTGTGGCCGGCGATCGCGCGGCTCTGGTTGAGGAAGATCCCCATTGTGGTCACCTTCCACGACCTGCGGGTCCCCTACCTGTTCCCGAAAGCTGGCCCGCTTCGGGAGTGGAGCATCCGCTTCCTCGCCCGCCGGGCGGATGGGGTGATCGTCACCAACCATGAGGATGAGGCGGTCCTGCGCGCCGCCGGGATCCGCTCCCTCTGGCGCATCCCGATTGGGAGCAACATCACGCCTCCATCCGACCTCCCGCCAGCCCGAGAGGCCCGAGCGCGCCTGAAGCTCCCCGAGGATCTTCCCCTGGTGGGCTTCTTCGGTTTCCTGCATCCATCGAAGGGCTTCGATATATTACTGGAGGCCATCGCCGTGCTCGCGCAGGAGGGGATGGCTGTGGGCCTTGTGCATATCGGCGCCATGGTAGCGCCCAGCGATCCTTCTCAGCGCGATTACGCGGCATGGTGCCGTCGGCGGATCGCCGAGCTCGGATTGCAGGGGCATGTCTGGGAAACCGGTTACCGCCCGCCGGAGGAGATCTCCCTCGCCTTCGCGGCGATGGATCTCTGCGCGTTGCCATATCGCGACGGCGTCTCCTTCCGGCGGGGGACGCTGATGGCGGCCCTGGCCCACAGACGGGCGGTGATCAGCACCTTCCCCCGCGTTCCGATCCCGGAGCTCCGGGATGGGGACAACATCCTCCTGGTCCCCCCCGAGGATGTAGGAAAGCTCGCCCACGCCATCCGGCGGGTCCTGGAGGATCCCTCGTTGCGCGCCCGGCTGGAGCAAGGCGCGCGGACGCTGGCGGACCTGTTCGCATGGGAGCGAATCGCGGTGCAGGTGGAGGCGGTATTCCAATCGTTGGGCATGGGGTTGCACAAATGAAACGCAGCGGGTGGACAGCGCTGGATTTGACCCTGCTCGGGCTGGCCTTCGGCCTGCGGGTTTACCGGCTGGGCGCGGCCAGCCTGTGGTATGACGAGGCCTTCAGCGTCGATCTGGCCCGCCATCAGATCTGGCAGCCGGTGGATGCCCATCCTCCTCTTTTCTATCTGACCCTCCGGCTCTGGATGGCCCTCGCCGGCCCCTCCGAGTTCACCGCTCGCTTCCTCTCGGTAATGGCCGGGATGTTAACAGTGGCGCTGTTCGCCGCTACCGCCATGCGGATCGGACGTTCGCTGATGGCGCGGACGGTGGCCCTGGGCGTAGCGGCCACTCTTCCATTCTGGGTCTGGGAATCCCGGGAAGCGCGGATGTATGCGGCGCTGGGGTTCTGGGCGGCCCTCGCCCTTTACGGGATGGCCTGTGACTCCCCCCGCCTGACGCTGTTCGCCGCTCTGGCCGGGAGCTACACGCATTATGCGATGCTCTGGATGGTCCCGGGGATCCTGTTCCTCGGGCTCCGGCGTGGACCTTCCCGGATCCCCTGGGCTGTTGTCCTTCTCGCCGGGGCGATCCCCGGCGCCCTCCATGCGCTGTGGGTGGGCCGAACGCAGGGGGCGTTCTGGCCGGGAACCCTGGATCTGGGTCGAATTCTGATGGTCCTCTATCAGGCCCAGGGCCTGCAGGCCCGAATGGCGGGGTTCATTCCACCCGCCGGGTTCCCATGGATCCCGGGTCTGATCGCAGGCGCGGGGGTAGCCGGGATCGGGCTGATCGCCGGACTTCGCCGGCGAGCGGCGCGTTCCCTGTTTCTGGCGTTTGGTCTTCTCCCCCTAACAGTGGGCCTGGGCCTGCTCTACAGGAGCCCCAAGTTCCATCCTCATTACTTCATGGGCGCCTCCATCGGGTTCTGGCTGCCCATCGCGATTGGCTGGGCGGATGGATTTCGACGCGCGCGCAGTACTCTCCTGCCCGCTCTGATCGCATGGGCAGTTTTCGTCCTGCCGGCTCTGAGCTGGACCCTGGGCCGGGCGGAACAGGTCAAAGACGACTGGCGAAGCGCCGTCCGGATGGTGGAGGCCCGAAAGGGGCCGGAAGAGGCTGTGGTGCTGGTGAGCGGGTTCGCCCTTCCCGCCTATCGGGTTTACGCCCGCACCACGACGCCGATCCCGCTGCCTGCGGATCCGGTGGCGGATGTGCGGCATGTGCTGGATTACGAGACCGTGATCCCCGTTTTGAACCGGACGCTAACTGGAACACAGGGGGCCTGGCTGGTGCAGTGGGGCGACGAGATCAACGACCCGGCCCAGGTTGTCGCTGCCGCCCTGGACTGGATCGGCGATGAGATCGAGGCCTTCGCTTTCACGGGTGGGATCCGGGTTCGACATTTTGTATGGAGGGAATTCCGCCCGCTGCCGGAGGAGCCGGAGGCGCTCTTCGACCACACGGGCCAGCCCATCGGTCCGAATCTGATCTGGCTGGGTTATGGACTTCCCGGAGGGACACTCCCGACGGATCGCCCGCTTCCGGTGATCGCCGGATGGCAGACCACGGGACCCCTTCCCACGGGGGTGCGGGTATCGCTTCGTCTGGAGCGGGAGGACGGAACCCTGTGGGGGCAGTGGGACGGGGCGCTGGGCGGCGAGACGTGGGACACGGCGCGATGGCCGTGGCCGCGGATTGTTCTCGCGCGGTACACCGTCGAGGCGCAGGTCGGCACCCCGCCGGGCCGCTATCGGCCCCGGCTGGTGGTTTATCGGGGCGATCAGGTATGGCTGGCGGCGCAACTGAATCCGGTGGACCTTGTATCCCCCCAGAGGCCGTATCGGGATCCCCGCTGGGAAGAGCCGCCTCGGGCGCGATGGCCTGGGCTGAGCCTGACGCACGTGGATCTGGAGGGGGAGCCCCGGGCATGTCAGCCGCTGACCCTGGCCCTCTGGTGGCGGGTGGATGGACATCCGGCTTCGAACCAGGTGAGCCTTCGTATAGGGGAAGTTCGCATCACGGAACCATGGAACCCGGCCCAGCCCGACCGGGCCTGGGGGCCTGGGGAGCGATGGCGGACGCGCCATCGCCTGCTCATGCCGTGCGCGCCCGGCCGTTATGCGCTGGAGGTCGCATTAGGGGAAGGAGAAGATCCCTCGCGGGGATGGCAATCGGTGATCACCGTGGAAGTGAGGCCATGAAGGAGGGCAGGCGGCCCTCCCTCATCCGCCGATCTGGCTCATCACCCGGGCTATCGGGATCACGCCCTCCGGGAGGCCATGGCCCCATGGCTTGCGCCAGATGGCTGCCTGGATCAACGCTTTCAGCTCCTCATCGCTCGCGCCGCTGCGCAGGGGCTCGCGCAGATCCACCTCGTCGTCTCGCAACAGGCACAGACGGAGCCGTCCCTCCGCGGTGAGGCGGACCCGGTTGCACTGGGCGCAGAAGGGCTCGCTGACCGGGCTGATGAAACCCACGGACCCGACCGCTCCCCGGATCCGGTAGACCCGGGCCTCGCCGTCCAGACGGCCATCGTTGACGGGCTCCAGCGGCCCAAACTCCCCCTCCAGGATCTGGATCATCTCCGCGGTGGAGACAATCGCCTGCTGCGCGAAGGGGGCGATATCGGCGAAGGGCATAACTTCGATGAAGCGAACCTGCCAGGGGCGGGTGAGGGTAAGGGCGGCGAGATCCACCATATCCTGATCGTTGTAGCCTCGCACCACCACCGCATTGAGCTTGATGGGGGTGAGCCCCGCCGCCTCAGCGGCCAGGATCCCTTCCCATACTTCCTCCAGTCGGCCCCAGCGGGTGATCCGGCGGAACTTCGCGGGGTCCAGCGTGTCCAGGCTGACGTTGACCCGTTTGAGGCCTGCGCGGGCCAGGGGTTCGGCGAGGGTCTTCAAACGCAAGCCGTTGGTGGTCATGGAGATCTCCCGGATCCCGGGCAAAGCGGCCATCCGGGCCACCAGTTCCACGAGGTTGGGGCGGACCGTCGGCTCGCCGCCGGTGAGGCGGATCTTATCGAAACCAAGCTCGGCGAAGAGGCGGGCCAGGCGGATCAGTTCCTCATCCGTGAGGAGCTCCTCGCGGGGGAGGAAAACCATCTTCTCGGGCATGCAGTAAACGCAGCGGAGGTTACAGCGATCCGTTAGCGAGATCCGCAGGTAGCGAATGTGTCGTCCGAATTGATCGACCGCCATCGGAGCCCCCTTCACCAGGGTCCAAGAGCCTCTCCAGACTCGCCGCGCCGGGTCCCTGGCTTCACCCGAACTGCCTGCGCCTGGCCATCTCAGGTTGGGTTCCCTCAATTGGCCCCC
The DNA here is from genome assembly GCA_016842045.1 of Candidatus Thermoflexus sinensis. Lineage (GTDB taxonomy): Bacteria > Chloroflexota > Anaerolineae > Thermoflexales > Thermoflexaceae > Thermoflexus > Thermoflexus sinensis. The sequence continues at coordinate 55,012 of JAEVEY010000122.1, forward strand.
TGGCCCTTAAGGGGCTTTCGCGGGGGAATTAAGTTAGCTCAGATTTCCCAATCTGTTTGCCATTTTACTGCAATCGCTTGGAGCATGTCCAGAATTGAGCATGGGGTGAACCGGAGGATCCCTTCCTCATCCACGGCCCCGGGGGCCATGGCATGCGTTGGGCTTACGCTGCTGGCCTTTATCCAGGGAAGGTCATGGGCCTTTTCCCCCGGTCCCTCGGCAAATCATCCCCCCGCAAATTCCCTGGACAGAGGCTAATGCTCCTTCCAGATTTGATTTTTGGTTTTGGTCCCCTGGGGGTTTGGGGGCGAGCCGGGCGCCTTCGGCGCCCGGCTCGCCCCCAAAATCTCTTTTATCCCCCCTCTCCAC
>JAEVEY010000167.1 GCA_016842045.1 Candidatus Thermoflexus sinensis
GAGCCTGCTCGCAAACGGCATGAAACGAACCGGTTTTCTCCAGGTAGGGCGCCTTAGCGCCCGTCGTGGGAAGGGAGGATCCAGGGGGAGGCATTTGGGTGCAGGGGCACCCCTTGTGGGCGCCCCTGCACCCAAATACCAGGGTAGCGATAGAGGAACCTCTTGTCCCGACGGCCCCTCCGGCGATCAATAGGGAGCCGTCGTGAAGAGAAACAATCCGGCCTCGAGGATCCAGTGTTCGGTGGGCCGATCGGGGTTTTCAGGAGTATCCCCGACCAGCCCCAACCGGCTCTATGGTTCTAACGGGAAGACCCACGGGCCGGGCAGGCGCACGCTCTCCGCCGGGCGTTCCGAATCCCATCCGATCAGCTCCAGGATCTGAAGGGACCCTTTTTGCTGGCCCAGGTCTGTGGATCCGATCAGGAAGAAAATACGGAAGCATCCTTCCCCATCCGGGCGAATCCCTCCGCCGTAAACGGTGTATGGGCCCAGGGTCAGCTGAGGGACCGGATTCCACGATCGCTGGGGATCCGGGGAGGTGATGCACAATCGCGCTTTCGTGCTGGAAGAGGTGATGATCAGCTGTTCCATCGTGACTCGAACCCCATTTGCGACAGCTGTCTGCGGTATTGCGAGCCGATTGCCATGATGCACCGGAACGGCGAACGTGAATGTGAAGGGTCCGATCGTTCGCCCCGTGTTGGGGGCGATCCATTGCAGGCTCTCCCCGGATCCTGAGATCGGGATCACGTTCAGCTGGAAGGACGCTTGCAGCCGCAACGTGTCGGGAAGCGGGAAGCCTTCCCATGCGTCGAAGGCGACGATGGAGACCTGTTCGCCCGGAGGGAGGGTCAGGCCCATGAGCGTGGAGGTCCCAATCAAGCCCTCTTCCGCCTCCGGTTGAAACACGCGCCCGGCGTCATCGGTGAGACGGATCCTGGTGATCTCCAGCCGTTCATTGGCCTGAGATGGGCTCTGGATCCGATAGCCGATGAAGATCGTGTTCCAATCCGCGTACGCCCACTCCAACGTGATGCGATATCCATCCCGCTCCTGCTGTAATCCTATGGGTGTGAGCAGCTGGGCGCTCGCCGGCCCGCGAGCCAGGGTGAAGCGCTCCCAGAGGTTCCCTGCCCAGGCGCCTACTCCGACCCCCAGGGCCAGCAAGAGGGCGACCAGGCCCCATGCCAGCGGCTGCCGGATCCATCGCCTGATGCCGGCTGGCTGGGAGGAGGCTTCGATTCGGGCACGAAGGCGGGGCCACAGATTCGCCTCCCTCGGGAACGCTCGCTCTGCCATCTCCTTCAACATATGGCTTAGCTCTTGCTCATCCATCTCAGATCCTCCGCTTTGTGCGCCTGGGAAGCGATGGGGTTGTGGATTTCGATCTCAGCCTTCCCTTTCATCCAGGACCGCTCGAAGGCGCAAACGCGCTTCATACAGATAGTGCTTGACGGCCCCGATGCTGCACCCCATGATCTCCGCGATCTCCTTTTCGTTAAGTTCCTGGTAATAGCGCAGCATCACGGCGATTCGCTGGGCGGGGGATAAATTGGCGATCGCCTGCCGGAGCCTCCGATGGCGTTCGCTCCGCTCCACCCAATCCTCCAGCGTCGGGAGGGGATCCTCCCGGCGGCCCTTCTGGTTTTCTCTCTCCTCATTGAATTCGTGATCCATATTGAACGGCCGGTCGCGCCGGGCGATTCGATAAGCCTCGCGAACGATCAGCTGGAGGAGCCACGGCCAGAACGGTCGCCGTGGGTCGAAGCGATGGCGGTACTTCCAGGCCCGGAGGAATGCGTTTTGCACCGCGTCCTCCGCATCCATGCGATCCTGGAGGATCAGATAAGCGGCGCGCAGAGCCCGCAGCTCATAAAGGCGGACCAGTGCCGCCAGCCCTTCCGGATCCCCCTGTTTCCACCGATCGATTGCGTCCGATTCGCTAATCGAATTCATGGCTCCTGCCTCACCGGATCCCTCGGGGCTCTTCCGGAAGACAGAAGAACCCCGAGGGCTAACCGAAGTGGACCTCAGTTGCCGCGTCGGGCGGAGGAGATTACATCGTTGAAGTTGTGGGTGCGGAGATCGGGGACGCTGGTGGTGAAGGTGCGTCGGCCGCCTCCGTAGTTGATGTCCTCAAAGTAGGTGCTGGCTCCCGAACCAGACGGGATAAATATGGAGGAAGTTTGGTCATTGAAGTTGATGGATCGAAAATCATTATAGTCATAGCAAAGGGCAAAGTTGCGTCCTCCAAAATAAATGTGCTCCCATACCACCGCGTAGTAGGCGCACTGAGCCGGGGCCACCGCGCCGGTTCGCCGTAGCGTTTCCACTTTCGTTCGATCTATGCCAGGCAGGTCGAGGCCGGTGGCGGCGGCCAGCTCCTCGTTGGTGTTGTAGCACGTGATGATGCCGGGTCCCCGACCATCGTGACAATGAGGTTCGACCCCCTGCTTGAGCAGGTCCTCAAACGGCACAAGGCGACCGTAGTACCACACCGGGACGTAAGAGGACCCCTGGGGTGGGAGGGCCGAAGCCCTCATCGTGTTCCTCAGGGCTTGAACCCGGATGGGATCCGTGCCAGGCAGGTCGAGGCCGGTGGCGGCGGCCAGCTCCTCATTGGTGTCATAGCACGTGATGATGCCGGGCCCCAAACCGTCGTGGCAGTGGGGCTCCACACCGCGGGCCAGCAGCTCCCCGAACGGAACCAGCCGCCCATAATACCAGACCGGACGGGCCGGATCGCCCCATGTTGGGCGGGTGGCGGCTCCCAGACCCAAGAGCGCCACCCCTCCCAGGGCCAGGACGATCCCCCCCAGGCTCACTATCCAGCGCCAGGAGCGTGCGTGTCGCATGATCCGCCTCCTGAAGAAGGTTTCCATCATGGAATACCCGGGCTTCGGCCAAAAGGTGGGGGGTATCTTCCGCGCGTTCCTGCGACTTTAGTGTGAAGGGGACGAGTGATGACGCGGCCCACTACAAATGGAAAACTCTCTGTTTGTAGTAGGGCACGAAGCGAAGCGGAGTGCCCGTCATAGGCGTTCGCAAAAGGAGAACGGGCACTTACGTGCCCTACTACGAACGGGAAAAGCCGTTTGTTTGTAGTAGGGCACGGAGCGAAGCGGAGTGCCCGTCTAAGCGTTCACAAAAAGAGGACGGGCACTGACGTGCCCGACTACGAACGGGAAAGACCCTTTGTTCATAGTAGGGCACGAAGCAAAGCGGAGTGCCCATCTAAGCGTTCACAAAAAGAGAACGGGCACTTGCGTGTCCTACTACGAACAGGAAAGACCCTTTGTTTGTAGTCGGGCACGAAGCGAAGCGGAGTGCCTGTTACAGGGAGTTCCCAGTAAGAACGAGCGCTTAATTTGGAGCGTCCGGGCTCTTGACATCTCCATGGATCCCGCCTAAGATTCCGCCCCAAACATCTCCGTCCGGTGAAGGAGGGGGAATGCGGGGGATCCTGGCGCTGGAAGATGGAACGGTCTTCATCGGCCGGGGCTTCGGGGCTCGCGCGACGGTGGTGGGGGAGGTGGTGTTCAACACGGCCATGACCGGCTATCAGGAGATCCTGACGGATCCTTCCTATCGGGGCCAGATGGTGGTGATGACCTGCCCGCACATCGGCAATGTGGGGGTGAACGAAGAGGACGTGGAGAGCGATCGCCCCCAGGTGGCTGCGTTCATCGTCCGCGCCCTGAGCCCGGCCGTCTCCAACTGGCGGGCAAAGGAAAGCCTGGACGCTTATCTCGCCCGCCACGGCGTCCCCGGCCTTCAGGGGATCGATACCCGGGCGCTCACCCGACTGATTCGGACGAAGGGGGCGATGAAGGGGGCCCTTTCCACCGAGGAAGGGATCGACCCGGAGGCGCTGGTGGAGATGGCCCGGGCCTGGGAGGGCCTGGAGGGGCGGGATGTGGTTCGGGAAGTGACCTGCGCGGCGCCGTATGAGTGGACGGAGGGCTCGGGCCGCTGGCAGCCCTATGGGTTCCACCCGGATCCGGAGCCGCGTTATCACGTGGTGGTTTACGATTTCGGGGTGAAGCGCTCCATCCTCCGCCGGCTGGTCGACCGGGGCTGCCGGGTCACCGTGGTGCCCGCCTATACGCCCGCCGATGAGGTCCTTCGCCTGCAACCCGATGGCATCCTCCTCTCCAACGGTCCAGGGGATCCGGCCGGGCTTCCCGGGATCGTGAACACGGTGCGCCGATTGCTGGAAACCGGGATTCCCATGTTCGGCATCTGTCTGGGCCATCAGCTGATCGCCCAGGCAATCGGCGCCCGAACGTATAAACTCCCCTTTGGGCACCATGGAAGCAACCATCCCGTGCGGGAGGAGGCCACCGGCCGGGTGCGGATCACCGCCCAGAACCACAATTACGCAGTGGATCCGGACACCCTGAACCCTCGCGAAGCGATCATTACTCATATCAACCTCAACGATGGCACGGTGGAGGGCCTGGCGTTAAGGGACCGGCCGGTGTTCTCCGTGCAGTATCACCCGGAGGCCAATCCCGGCCCCCATGATGCGGATCCTCTGTTTGATCAGTGGGTGCAGCGTTTAAGGATCTGAGAAAAGATCCATTGAGGGAGTATGCATGCCGCGGCGCATAGATATCCGTTCCATCCTGGTGATCGGATCCGGCCCGATTGTGATCGGCCAGGCGGCCGAGTTCGATTACTCCGGCACGCAAGCCCTCAAGGCCCTGCGGCGGGAGGGCTACCGGGTGATCCTGGTGAACTCGAACCCGGCTACGATTATGACCGATCCGGAGTTCGCCGACGCCACCTACATCGAGCCCCTGGTGCCGGAGATCGTGGAGCAAATCATCGCCCGGGAACATCCGGATGCGCTGCTCCCCACACTGGGCGGCCAGACGGCCCTGAACCTAGCGATGGCCCTCCACGAGAGCGGCGTGCTGGAGCGCTACGGCGTGGAGTTGATCGGCGCCTCGCCCCAGGCCATCCGGATCGCGGAGGATCGCCTGGCCTTCAAAGAGACGATGGAACGGGCCGGGCTGGAAGTTCCCCACAGCATCCTGGCCCGCTCGGTCGGGGAGGCGGTGGATTTCGCGGAGCGCGTGGGCTATCCGGTGTTGATCCGTCCTTCCTTCACCCTGGGTGGCACCGGAGCCGGCATCGCGCGTTCCCGCGAAGAGCTGATCGACCGGGTGGATATGGCTCTTCGCCTCAGCCCTGTGGGATCGGCGCTCATCGAGGAATCCCTGCTGGGCTGGAAGGAGTTCGAGCTGGAGGTCATGCGGGATCGCCACGATAACTTCGTGGTGGTCTGCTCCATTGAGAACCTGGACCCCATGGGGATCCACACGGGGGACTCGATCACCGTGGCTCCCGCCCAGACCCTCACGGACAAAGAGTATCAGCGGATGCGCGATTGGGCCCGAGCGGTGATGAGCGCGGTGGGGGTGGAAACCGGGGGTTCAAACGTCCAGTTCGCTGTGAACCCTCGTGACGGCCGCATGCGGGTGATCGAGATGAACCCGCGGGTCTCCCGCTCGTCAGCCCTGGCCTCCAAGGCCACGGGGTTCCCCATCGCCAAAGTGGCCGCGCTCTTAGCCGTGGGCTACACCCTGGATGAGCTCCGCAATGAGATCACCCGGCGCACGGTGGCCGCCTTCGAGCCGGCCCTGGATTATGTGGTGGTGAAGATCCCCCGCTGGGCTTTCGAGAAATTCCCGGGCACGGATCCCACCCTGGGCCCTCAGATGAAATCGGTGGGGGAAGTCATGGCTATCGGGCGGACCTTCAAAGAGGCCCTTCAGAAGGCCATGCGGGGATTGGAAATCGGGGCAAAAGGATTTGAAGGCTTTCCTCCGGAACGGCGGCCGGCCGATCTGCGCGTCGCCCTCGCATGCCCGAATCCCGATCGCCTGCGGGCGGTTCACGATGCGCTGATGGAAGGGATGTCCATCGAGGAGATCTCCGCTCTCACCGGCTATGATCCGTGGTTCGTGGCCCAGATGGCGGAGCTGGTGGAGCGGGAACGGGAGCTGCGCCGCTATACGCTGGTCAGCGTGCCGGCGGCCCTGCTCCATCAGGCCAAGCGCGAAGGTTTCTCGGATGCCCAGCTCGCAGCCCTCTGGGGGTGTACAGAGCTGGAGGTCCGCCGCCGTCGGGAGGCGGTGGGCATCCGCCCGCGCTACGCGCAGGTGGATACGTGCGCCGCGGAGTTCGAGGCCTACACGCCGTATCTTTACAGCACCTATGAGGAAAGCGACGAGGCCCCGCCGACGGATCGTCCGAAAGTCGTGATCCTGGGCAGCGGCCCGAACCGGATCGGGCAGGGGATCGAGTTCGATTACAGCTGTTGTCAGGTGGCCTTCGCCCTTCAGGAGATGGGGATCGAATCGATCATGGTGAACTCCAATCCGGAGACGGTGAGCACAGACTACGACACCTCGGACCGCCTGTATTTTGAGCCGCTCACGTTTGAGGATGTGCTGAACATTGTCGAGCGGGAGCAACCCCTGGGGGTGATCGTGCAATTCGGCGGGCAGACCGCTCTGAACCTCACCATGCCGCTGCATCGGGCCGGGGTGCGGATCCTGGGCACTTCTCCGGACGCAATCGATCTGGCGGAAGATCGGGGCCGCTTCAGCGCCCTGCTGCGCGATCTGGACATCCCCCAGCCGGAGCATGGGACGGCGACGTCGATCGAAGAGGCGCTCGCGGTGGCCGGGCGCATCGGCTATCCGGTCCTGGTGCGGCCCAGTTACGTGCTGGGTGGGCGCGCAATGGCCATCTGCTACGATGAGGAGACTCTGAGGGCTTACATGCAGGAGGCCGTCTGGGTCTCGCCGGAGCGCCCGGTGCTCGTCGATCGGTTCCTGGAGGATGCCTACGAGGCCGAGGTCGACGCGGTAGCGGATGGGAAGCGGGTGGTCATAGGGGGCATCCTCCAGCACATCGAGGAGGCGGGAGTGCACTCCGGGGATTCCGCGTGCGTGCTGCCTCCCTACAAGATCTCCCGCTATCACCTGCAGATCATTGAAGAATACACCGAGCGGATCGCCATGGCCCTGGAGGTGCGCGGGCTGATCAACATCCAGTTCGCCATCAAGGATGATATCGTCTACGTCCTGGAGGCCAATCCCCGCGCCTCCCGCACAGTGCCCTTCATCAGCAAGGCCACCGGCGTTCCTCTGGCCCGGATCGCCACGCGGGTGATGCTGGGGCAGAGCCTGGAGGAGATCGGCTTCACCCGCTCTCCCGAGGTGCGGGCCTTCTTTGTGAAAGAGGCGGTGTTGCCCTTCCGCAAGCTGCCCGGCGCGGATGCCATCCTGGGGCCGGAGATGAAATCCACGGGGGAGGTGATGGGCTGGGCGGAGCGCTTCGGGCATGCGTTCGCGAAGGCGGAGATGGCGGCAGGTGACACGTTGCCCTCAAGCGGGACGGTGCTGCTCTCGGTGAATGATTTCGATAAGGGGAACGTGCTGAAGATCGCCCGGGATTTCCATCGGTTGGGCTTCCGGCTGATGGCCACGCGGGGCACGGCGGAGGCCCTGCGGCGGGTGGGACTCCCGGTGGAGGTGGTGAATAAAGTCAGCGAAGGCTCCCCCCATGTAGTGGACGCCATCCGGGAGGGGCGGGTGCAGCTCATCCTCAACACGCCGCTGGGCCCGCGGGCTTACACGGATGGCATGCGCATCCGCCAGGCCGCGGTGCGCTATGGGGTGCCGTTGCTCACTACCCTCTCGGCGGCGGCCGCGGCGGTCCAGGCCATCCGGGCGATGCGGGATCACAGCTTTACGGTGAAGAGCCTCCAGGAGTATTATGAAGAAGCATCGCGCCGTTAGGCCCTGTCCCATTTCCGGGTCGGGTGCCGGAGGCGCTCGACTCAGGCGGATGTATTTTAGAATAGGAGTTACGCAGTTCGGGGCTCGCGAGAAGAGGTAGAATGGCCCCACCCCCCTTTATCCCCCCTCCCCACGGCCCAAAGGGCCGTGGGGAGGGGGGATCAATATATTTTTGGGGGGAGTCGCGCGCCGAAGGCGCGCG
>JAEVEY010000071.1 GCA_016842045.1 Candidatus Thermoflexus sinensis
AATGGCCCCACCCCCCTTGATCCCCCCTCCCCACGGCCCTTTGGGCCGTGGGGAGGGGGGATCAATATATTTTTGGGGGAGTCGCGCGCCGAAGGCGCGCGACTCCCCCAAAAACCCCCAGGAGAAAACCAACTGCGTAACTCCTAGTTATGAAGCGGATGGGTCGGACGCACCGGATCCAGTGACCGACTTGATGGGAAGAGAAGAGGAGGGTGACACCTTGAAGTTGTCGGCACCCCACAGCAAGCGTTGGAGAGGGTGACTGAGGTGATGCCGAAAATCTTTGAGTTACTCGAAGGTGAGCGAAGATGAAAGTTCTACAGGTTGAGTTGCCAAATGAGGTGTCCAGCGACGAAGCCCGTTTTCTCCTTGCCATTAAGTTGTACGAAGTCGGTAAGGTGACTTTGGGGCAAGCAGCCAAAATAGCAGGCTATTCCAGGCGCACCTTTATTGAATTGCTGGGGCGCCATGGTGTTCCCGTGATTGCCTACCCCCCGGAGGAATTGAGGGAGGAAGCTTAGAGTGAAAGAACCGGTCGTCACAAACAGCACATGTCTTATCGGCCTGGAGCGTATTGGTCGTTTAGACATTTTGCGCGAACTTTTTGAGCCTGTTATGGTTCCGCCGAAAGTCCAAGCGGCCCCACCCACCCCCGATCCCCCATCCTGAGGAAAGGGAGGAGTTTGTCCAAAGTCCAGTCCTAAGGGGATCACTGAAAGAACACACTCCAGATCCAATCAACCAGGGCATGCACCATCGCGGCGGCCGTGACCTTCCCCGTTTGCAGATACGTCCGCCCATAAAAGAACCCCGCCACAGTGGCCATGATCACGTAAAGACCGACCTTCGGCGGATTATTCAAATGGGCCAGACCAAACAGAAGGGAGGAGAGCATGAGGGTGCGCAATGGAGGCCAGCCCAGCACGCGCTGCAGGTGCACGTGCAGAGTTCCTCGAAACAGGATCTCCTCCGGGAGCCCAATGAAAAGATAGATCGCCAGCCAGCGGATCAGGGCCTCCGGGAGGCCGGGAAGCGAGGCAGCCGGGGCGATGAAACCCGTGAGCAACCCGAAGGGCAGCGCGAAGGCGGCGAAACCCGCCAGATTCAGCACGACTACCCCCACGTCCCTCCATGTCCAGCGGAAGGTGAACCCCAGATCCGGGAACCGTCCGGCGAGGATAAGCAGCCACAGGAACAACGTGATGATAGCGAGCTGATAATATGAGGGTCCACCCGCGATCAGGGGATCCTTCGGGAGCCGCTGGAATTCCACGGCATACCACATGAAGAGGACGGCCCCGAAGAAGAGCAGATGGGATCGTTCCCGGATGTTAGAAGGCCATCCGAGGATGAAAGGGAACGGCCAGAGCGCAGCGCCGATCCGGAACGCCCAGCCCACAGGATCCGAGGGAGGCGGGCCAGGGATCAGCAGGAACGCCAGAACCCCCGCCACAATCCACCCATCCATGAACTTCCAGGCCGCTCGATTGTGGAGCACCATGGCGGTGGGGATCAGGAAAACCGCCAGGCTCAGAAGAAGCCCCCCCGGATCCAGGGCATCTCCCCGGAGGATGCGCAACAGGCCACCCCCGAACCACAGGGCAAAAGGAATCCCATAGATCCGGCGGACATCCGCCCCCATCCAGCGGCGCACAGAATCCACGGGCACCCAGGCGCTCCCCAGGTAACCCGCCATCAGGGCGGCGAAAAAGCCGAGGATGGGTAGAGCCAGGCTGATCCGTTCCCGCTGGAGGGCGAGTCCGCCGAATCCCAGGACCGTCACAACCCACAGCCCCACACCGGGCCACTCTCGTCGGATTGCGGCCATGACCCCGGCGACCATCCCACGAGTATCCAGAGGGATTCCCTCGGGATGGGAACCCGTCGTTTCTTTCATCGCCAGGCTCCTTTTTTCTTTGAGACTCTGGACAAGGCGGGCTGGGCGACTGGCTGTCTGGATCCTCTCGCAATCCGGAGGCGCGGATTGAACCGCAGTTTAATTTATGTTACACTTTTGAAAGAAAATTTGGGCTTTGTGAAAATCCGGGCAAGCTGCCCGGCGTCTTCAACCTTACCCTCCAGTCCCCTTACGGGGCGGCGCATGGAGGGAGGCAGGACGGGGGTGGTGGATGGGCGAGTTCGTCTCCCGCTCTACCCCCTGATCCCCAGGCAGGAATTTGCCAGAAAGATGGAGGAAACCCTGAACCGGCAGGAGCCTCTCAGCCGATCACTCAGCCCGGCGATGCGGGCCTATCTGGCGGAAATCTACCGCATGGGTGAGGGAGGGCCCGTGCGGGCGGCTGCGCTGGCTCGACGTCTGGATGTCACCATCCCCGCCGTGGTCCGCATGCTGAACCGCCTGGAGTCCTATGGGTTGATCCAGCGGACCCGCCATGGGATCCTCTTGACGAAGACGGGGGAGCGGGAAGCATTGCGAGCCATCCGTCAGCACCGCATCCTGGAGGCCTTCCTGACCCGGGTGCTGGGCATCGGCTGGGAGGAAGTCCACGCGCTGGCCGACCGGCTGGATCCCGCCATTGACGAGACGCTATGTGAACGGATGTATGAGGTCGCGGGGCGCCCAACCCACTGCCCCCACGGGGATCCGATCCCCACGCCGGATGGGCAAATGCCACCCCTTTTCGACATCCCGTTGAGTGAAGCGTGGATCGGCGCGAGGGGACGAATCGCCCGGGTGAAGACAGAGGATCCAGAACAGCTCCGATACCTGGGGTCTCTGGGCCTGGTGCCGGGCACAACGTTTGAATTGATCGCCCGGGCGCCGTTCAACGGGCCGCTCCGGCTTCGCCTGGCCCATCACGACGTGATCATCGGCCTGGAACTCGCGCGCCACATCCGGGTGGTCCTGGAAACGGAAACCCCTGGGGTTCCATCCTGAGCAACGTCGCAAAGCGAGCAGAGCTTCTGACCTGAAGCGAAGAGAGCGCAATGAGGTGCGCAATGGTGACGGTTCACACGCTCTTCATTGAGGATCACGGCCTTCCGCTTCACCTCTCGCTTTACGAATGCTCCCCACAGGCCCCGGCGGTGATCTTCCTCCATGGGATGACCGCCCATGCCGGCTTTTACAGCGAGATGATCCCGGGCGCGAATTACCTGCAAGCCCTGGCGGAGGCTGGCCTCAACGTGATCGCCCTGGACCTCCAGGGGCACGGGCGGAGCGGAGGAGCCCGCGGTCGCTTCACCTACGCGGATGCCATCCGGAACATCCGGCGGACGGTGGAGTTCGCCATCGATCGCTACCATGACCGGATCGGGATCACTGGCTCCAGCATGGGCGGCATTCTGGCCTTCTACGCCGCGCTGGAGGATCCCCGCATCCGCGCCGCGGTATGTCACAATGTGCTGGATCTGCAGGACATCCGCCCCGTCCTTTACCTCCGGCGGCATTTCATTCTCGTTCCCCTGGCCCGGGCAGCGCGACCGTTTCGCTCCTTCCTGGGCTGGATGCCCGTGCCGGTGCGCGCCTTCCTGGAGCCTTCCCACGTCTTCGAGAAGCCGGAGAACCTGCAACGATGGCAGGCGGATCGGCTCTGCGTGTGGGCCTATTCCCTGAGCGCCTGGATCTCGGTGTTTCTGAATCCCGCGGATAAACCTCCCATCGAGGCCATGACGAAACCCGTGCGCCTTGTGGTTGGCGAGCGCGACCGGATCCTGCCGGCGGATTATCACCGGGAGTTCCTCGCCCGGCTTCGATGCCGGAAGGATCTGATTGTAGTGCCCGGAGCTGGACACATGCTGCCTCTGGAATATCTGGAGATCACGGTCCCTCTCGTGGCAGAATGGTTCCAGGAGCATCTTCATCATTCGCGCGGCAGCGGCAATGATCCGGGTGGCAGTGAAAGGCGGAGGTGATCTGGGCACCGGAGCGATCCTGCGGCTCCATCGGGCGGGCTTCCGGGTCTGGGTCACGGAGCTCCCTCAGCCGCTGGCGATCCGACGGGCCGTGGCCGTGGCCAGCGCTGTTTATGAAGGCGTCATCACCATCGAAGGCCACACCGCCCGCCGGGTAGAGGATCCCTCCGCGTTCCCAGGCGTCTGGGAGCGGGGGGAGATCCCCGTGCTGGTTGACCCGGAGGGGGAAAGCATCCGGCGGCTGCGGCCGGAGGTCGTGGTGGATGCGATCATGGCCAAGCGCAACACCGGGACCTCGATCACGGATGCGCCGGTGGTGGTGGCCCTGGGGCCGGGCTTCACCGCCGGTGTGGATTGCCATGCGGTGGTCGAGACGGCCCGGGGCCATAACCTGGGGCGGGTCTACTACACCGGAAGCGCCATGCCGGACACAGGGATCCCGGGAACGATCGGCGGGCACGATGTGTTGCGGGTGCTGCGGGCCCCATGCGCCGGGCGCTTCCGGGGGGTCCGACACATCGGCGACCGCGTGGAGGCCGGGGAGATCGTCGCCTACGTGGATGAGACCCCGATTCGGACGGCCATCGCCGGGGTATTGCGGGGGATCCTCTTCGATGGCCTGGAGGTGACACCCGGCATGAAGGTCGGCGATGTGGATCCCCGGGCGGAAGTCTCTCATTGCTTCACCGTCTCGGATAAATCGTGGGCCGTCGGCGGAGGGGTCCTGGAGGCCGTGCTGAAAGGCCTTCGGGAACGGGGACTCCTTCCCTGGTGAGGGAACCGATGCCGGCGGCGAGGCCATATCTTCCCGGAGAGCGATCCATCCCGAACAGGAGGTAAACCCTTGTGGATCCGCGTCGCCTCCCTGGATGAGCTCCCGGTGGGGGCTGCAAAGGTCTTTATGGTCGAGGGTCGAGCGATCGCGCTGACCCGGGTGGGCGATCAGGTGTTCGCCTTCGGAGATGTCTGCACCCACGATGGCGGCCCGCTGGCGGAAGGAAAGCTGGAAGGCTATGTGATCCAGTGTCCTCGCCACGGCGCCCGTTTCGACATCCGAACCGGCCGCGTGCTCCGTCTGCCGGCCGTGATGCCGATCCCGGTTTACGAGGTGAAAGTGGAAGGCCATGAGGTCTGGGTAAACCCGGAGCCCAGGTGAAAGATCGGTGAGGCAACCATCACGGAGGCTACGTATGGCTTCCCATCCGATGGCCATCGTCCACGCCGAGCTGTATACGCCCACTCGACGCATCGAAGATGGAACGGTGGTATTCGCGGAGGGACGAATCCTGATGGTTGGGCCCTCCCACGAGGTCCGTCCGCCCCGGCGGGCGGAGCGGATTGACGCCCGGGGGCACCCGGTGACCCCCGGGCTGATCGATCTCCACATCCATGGGATCGAAGGATGCGATCTCTTCGGGCCGGAATTGGCGGAGGCCGCCCGACGCCTCCCCCGCTACGGGGTCACGGCGTTCGTTCCCACCACCCTGACCCTGCCCGAAGAGGAAATCCTTCAACGCCTGCAGGCAATGGCTCAGGTGATGGAAGCGCCGCCTCCCGGGGCCCGGATCCTGGGAATCCACATCGAGGGCCCTCATCTTTCCCCTAAGCGACCGGGGATGGCGAACCCGGCGTGGTTTCGCCCGCTGACCCCGGAAGCCGTCGCCCGCTATCAGGATGCCGCAGGGGGGCGTATCCTGTTATGGACCTTCGCCCCTGAGGAAGGCGAAGCGATGCAGGCCATCCCGGCGCTGATCGCTCAGGGCATCATCCCCGTGATCGGCCACAGCGACGCCACCTATGATCAGGCCATGGAAGCCATTCGACGGGGGGCCCGCCAGATCACGCACTTCTTCAACGCCATGCGTCCTTTTCATCACCGGGAGCCCGGTCTGTTCACAGCGGCCCTCCTGGAACCGGAGGTCATCACCCAGCTGATTGCGGACGGACAACACGTCCATCCGGCGGCTATCCGGCTGCTGTTCCGGTTAAAAGGCCCCTCGGGGGTAGCCCTCATCAGCGATGCGGCGCCGATGGCCGGGCTGCCCCCGGGCCGTTACGCCTGGCTGGGCTATGAGGTGATCGTGGTGGATGGACGCTGCCAGACCCCAGAGGGCGCGCTGGCGGGCTCAATTGCTCTCATGAACGAGGGCCTGCGCGTGTTGATCGAGGAAGCCGGCATCGATCCGCTCGACGCCGTTTGCAGCGCCACCTGGACGCCCGCTCAGGCGCTGGGCCTGCGGAAGCTGGGGCGCCTTCGGCCGGGAGCTCCCGCCGATCTGGTTTTGTGGGCCCGATGGGGGGTCCCGGAGGCGGTCTGGATCAACGGGGAACGAATGGTGTAAAACTCGAGGGAACGAACGGAGATGTCGCGTCGAGGTCCTGCGTTTCTTTTTGATCTGGATGGCACCCTGATCGACAGCGTGTATCAGCACGTGCTGGCCTGGCGGGAAGCCCTGGAGGCGGTGGGGATCTCGCTATCCGTGTGGCGGATCCACCGGCGCATCGGGATGAGCGGCGGGCTGTTGCTCCGAGCGCTGCTGCGGGAGACCGGCCGGGAGGTCACGCCCGAGGAGGTGGCTCGGATCCAGCAACGTCACGCCGAGGCCTTCGCCCGGATGCTGCCTCAGGTCCGTCCCCTTCCCGGCGCCCGGGAGCTCCTTCAGACCCTCACCGAGGCCGGGGTACCGTGGGCCATCGCCACCAGTGGGCGTCGTGAGGTGGCCCAGCCCATCCTGGATCTCCTGGATCTCGACCCGCAGGTCCCGGTTGTAACGCGAGACGATGTCCATTACGCCAAGCCGGACCCCGATCTCTTCCTGAGGGCGGCGGAGCGACTGGGAGTCTCGATTCAGGAGTGTGTGGTGGTCGGCGACAGCGTATGGGATTTGCTGGCCGCCCGGCGGGCGGGCGCCCTGAGCGTGGGTTTGCTCTCCGGAGGTTACGGCCGGGAGGAACTGGAACGAGCCGGCGCCTATCGGGTGTATGAGGACCCGGCGGACCTGCTGCGCCATCTGGACGAGGTCGGTGTCCGCTGAAATAGGCCTACCGCGCGCTTCCCCATGCCCCTCATTTCCGGGCTCTCTGGAAGTCCGACGGCTCGCCCCCCACCGGGCGCATTGCGGGATGAAATCCCCGTGGGGAAGAGCCAGCTCGCCCGCCGTTGCGTCAGGCTAATCCAGGAAGCGCACTGCCCCGATGTATGGAAGATGGCGATAGTGCTCGGCCCAGTCGATGCCGTAGCCGACGACGAAGAGATCGGGGATCTCGAAGCCCCGATAGTCCACCTGCACCGGCACCTGTCGTCGATAGGGCTTGTCTAACAGCACCGCCGTGCGAAGGCTGCGGGGGTTCTGCTGGCGCAGATGGGCCTGCAGATACTGCAGCGTCAGCCCGGTGTCCACAATGTCCTCCACCAGCAGCACCTCGCGATCGGTCACGGGCGCGTTGAGATCCTTCAGGATTCGAACCACTCCAGAGGTCTCCGTGGCGACGCCATAGCTGGAACAGGCGATGAAGTCCACCTGCGTGTGGACGCCATGGAGGTTCCGGAGGAGGTCGGCGCAGAAGACGAAGGCGCCCTTCAGGACGCCCACGATCAGAAGATCGCGGCCCTGGTAGTCGGCGGAGATCTGGGCGGCGAGATCCCGCACCCGCGCGGCCAGCGCTTCGGCCTCGATCAAAGGCTCGATCCGATGAGGTCGCATCCGGTCCTCCTGCTGCTTCTTCTTGTAGTTCTGGCTCCCTGGGGGTTGGGGGCGAGCCCGGGCATCGAAGGCGCCCGGCTCGCCCCCAAATGCTTTTGATCCCCTCTCTCTGCGGCCCCAGGGCCTGCAGGGAGGGAGCAAGTTCGTGGGGTGGCCAGCGAAGCCGGCCACTCCTTTCCACGAAAGCCCCCCAGAAGAATCACTATCCGGAGATTCCGCCGTCGATTATAGTCATAACACAACTCCATAAGGGCACTCCGGAGAATGCCCTTTCGAACCGCTGAACCTGGTGCATAATACTCATAGGAGTTACGCAGTTGGTTTTCTCCCGGGGGTTTGGGGGGAGTCGCGCGCCTTCGGCGCG
>JAEVEY010000199.1 GCA_016842045.1 Candidatus Thermoflexus sinensis
TTATAATTATTGCAGCGCGCCCTGGAGAGCGCTATGCCCATGAGGGTGGTGGTTCGCGCAGAACAAGAGGAAACGGTTCCCGAGTCTTATTTGATTCGGCTGGGTGGGTGGACGCTGGAGCGTTATCTGGCGGAGGCGCCGGAGGATGCGCTCTGGGAGTTCGTCCGAGGTGAGGTGATTGTGCACTCCCCTGCAACGGCGGAACACCAGGATCTGGTGCGCTTCCTCCTGCGATTGCTGGACGGCTATTGCGAGCAACGACAATGGGGCAGGGCCCATCAGGGCCCTGCGGCGCTTCAGATTCTTCCCGAAGTGATACGGGAGCCTGATGTATTCGTTCTCCCTCCGGAAGAACTGGAACGCGCTCGCAGCGTCCCCCTCCCTGTGCGTCCGGCCCTGATCGTTGAGGTGATCAGTCCCTCTACCCGCACACTGGACCTGGAAGAAAAAGCGCGGGATTATGAACAGGCAGGGATTCCTGAATATTGGGCCGTGGATCGAGAACACAGGATCTTATGGGTCCACCGCTGGAGCGAGACCGGATATAAGATCCAGCGCGCGATGGCTGGCCTTCTGGAAAGCGTGGCTGTGCCGGGTTTCCGGCTACGGGTTGAATGGCTGTGGCGGGATCCGCTTCCCCGTGTGGATCTGTGCTTGAGGGAAATTCCAGAACCGAACATCGATTAAAAACGGCGAGGAAGGGGAGGAGTAGGCCGGAGCGGCGCCGCCAGAGCGGCGGGGCCACAGGCTGAGAGCCCTGCTCGGCGACCCCCGGCTGAAGTTCGCCCTGGAGCCGGAGCGGCGAACCGGACCTCCATGCGTCCGCAGTAGTCGCTCCCGGAAGGCCCACCGTTATCCGGGCTGCCCATCGGTAAAAACCATGGGCTGATGAGGGGGTCTGGGACGGGTGCGCCCAGGCCAAGCAGGGTGGTACCGCGGGGGATCCCACGCCCTCGTCCCTGGTCGGGATGAGGGCGTGATTGTTTCATGATCGGACTCTGGTCAAGAGCCGGTGGCGCGAGCCCTGCGCCATGGATGCAGACTCACCCCAGGAGGGAACGACGGGATGATCACCACGGAGGAGCTGGAGCGGTTGCGAGAGGAGGCGCTGCGGGCCCTGGAGGCCCTGGATACCGAGGAGGCGCTCCGGGCGTGGTATGCCGGTTACCTGGGGCGGCGGAGTCGGCTGATGGAGGCCTTCGCCTTGCTGGGGACCCTGCCGAAGGATCAGCGGCCGATCATCGGGCGCAAAGCAAACGAGGTCAAGGAGGCCCTGGAGGCCGCCTACGCCGCCCGCCTGGAATCGGTCCGCCAGGCGGCGCTGCGCCGGGAGTTAGAGGCCCCACCCCTCGACGTCACCCTGCCCGGCCGCCCGGTCCGCGCCGGCCGGCTTCACCCGGCTACCCAGACCCTTCGGGAGATCGTGGCGATCTTCGCCGAAATGGGCTTCCAGGTCTTCACCAGCCGCGACGTAGAGACCGATGAATACAATTTCCAGCTGCTGAACATCCCACCCCATCATCCAGCCCGAGATATGTGGAGCACCTTCTACACGGACCGGGAGGGGGTGATCCTGCGCACCCACACCTCGCCGGGCCAGATCCACGCCATGCGGGCCTTCTGCCCGGAGCCGGTGCGGGTGATCCTCCCCGGGATGTGCTACCGTTACGAGCAGATCACCGCTCGCTCCGAGATCATGTTCCATCAGGTGGAAGGACTGGCGGTCGGCGAGCGGGTGACCATGAGCGACCTGAAGGGCACTCTGGCGGATTTCGCCCGCCGGATGTTCGGACCGGAGCGCAGGGTCCGCTTCCGCCCTTCCTATTTCCCCTTCACAGAGCCCAGCGTGGAGGTGGATATCGACTGCATCCTGTGCGAGGGGCGCGGCTGTCGGGTGTGCAAATTCACGGGATGGCTGGAGATCGCCGGGGCGGGGATGGTGCATCCGGTGGTGCTGGAGAACGGGGGCTACGACCCACGCCGCTTCACCGGCTTCGCCTTCGGCATGGGCCCGCAACGGATCACGATGCTCAAGCATCGCATCGATGATATTCGATACTTCTGGTCTAATGATCTGCGCTTCCTGGAGCAATTCGGATGAGGATCTATCGGGTTTCCCCGGAGGAAAAAGAACAGATCGCCGAGCTCCTGGCCACGGCTCTGGCTGAGGAGTCCGACGTGGTCTTTGCCTACCTTCATGGATCCTTCATCGAGGCAGAGACCTTTCGGGACATCGACGTGGCGGTCTTCCTGGATCCACTGCCGAAGGCCATCTGGCGCCGCGAGGGCGAGCTGGCCGACCGGCTGGAAAAGGCCCTGCGCTGGGTAGGCTTCCGGTTCCCCATAGACGTCCAGACGCTGAATCAGGCGCCGCCGGCCTTTCGCGCCGCTGCCATCCGGCCCCGGCAAATCCTGTTCTGTCGGGATGAGGATCGGCGGTCCGATTTCGAAGCGGCCACGTGGTCGGAGTATTTCGAGGTCCGTCGCCTGCATGAGGGATACCTGCGGGAGGTTCTCTCTTTATGATCCGTTATCGAAGTGACCGGCTACGCGCGTTGATCTCCGCGCTCCTGGAAAGCCGGGATCGCCTGACCTCGCTGGCCCACATGAGCTTTGAGGAGTTCATCGAAGATCCCCATCGCGCTGGAAGCGCCCGTTATCATCTGATCGTGAGCGCCGAGGCCGTGGTCGACATCGCCCATCATCTGATCGCTCAGAACCGGTGGCGAACTCCAGAAACCTATGGTGAGGCCGTTCAGATCCTGGAGGAGCGCCAGGTCATCTCGAATGAGCTGGCTCAACGGTTGCAGGGACTGATCCGCCTTCGAAATCGCCTGGTCCACCGCTATTGGGAAACGGATGACCGGGCGGTCTTTGAGACGATCCCGGAGGCCCTGCGGGACATCGAGGATTTCATTCGCGCGATTGGGGCTTCTACCGGGCTTTCTTCCGAGGCCTGAACGATGGTGGATCTTGCACCCGGATGGATGGGAACACCTGGAATGGGCACTTCGCCTCGTGTCCTACTACAAACAGGGGTTTTCCCTGTTCGTAGTAGGGCACGTAAGTGCCCGTCCTCTTTTGTAAGCACTTGTGACGGGCACTCGCTTCGCTTCGTGCCCTACTACAAACAGGGGCTTTTCCCGTTCGTAGTAGGGCACATAAGTGCCCGTCCTCTTTTTGCGAACGCTGTGACGGGCACTCCGCTTCGCTCCGTGCCCGCTCTCTCTTTGGGAACGTCTGTAAATAGGCACTCGCCTCAGATCACACTCACACAAACTAACGCTGGAGGGATATGGGATGCGGGTTCCGCTGCGCTGGCTGCAGGAATACGTGAAGGTAAATCTCACTCCGGAGGAGCTGGCGGAACGGTTGACGATGGCGGGCCTGGAGGTGACGGCCATCGAGCGGTTCGGGATCGCCGGGGCACCCCTGGAGTGGGACCGGGAGCGCATCGTCGTCGGGCAGATCCTGCGGGTCGAGCGCCACCCCAACGCCGATCGCCTGCTCCTGGCAACCGTGGACTACGGCCGGGGGGAGCCGAAGGTTGTGGTCACCGGCGCCCCGAACCTCTTCCCTTTCCTGGAGCGTCCGCTCGAGCGGCCGCTGAAGGTGGCCTTCGCCCTGGAAGGGGCAACGCTTTACGATGGGCATCAGCCGGGCTGGGTGAAGATGACCCTTCAGGGCCGGGCCATCCGGGGGATCTACTCGGACGCCATGGTTTGTTCCGAGAAGGAGCTGGGGATCTCCGAGGACCATGAAGGGATCATCCTGCTCGACCCGGAGGCCCCGGTGGGGATGCCTCTGGCGGATTACATGGGCGATGTGGTGCTGGACATCGATCTCACGCCCAACCTGGCCCATGCCTTCTCGATCCTCGGGGTCGCCCGGGAGGTGGCCGCCCTCACTGGCCGGCGCCTCCGCTATCCTTCCACCGCGGTGAAGGCCCTGGGCCCGGCCGTCCGTCGCCTCGTGGAGATCCGGATCGAAGACCCGGAGGGTTGCCCGCGCTATTCGGCGATGGTGATCCATGGGGTGCAGGTCGGCCCTTCCCCTTACTGGATGCAATGGCGCCTGCGGTTGTGCGGGCTCCGCCCCATCAACAACATCGTGGACATCACCAACTACGTGATGCTGGAATGGGGCCAGCCGCTCCATGCCTTCGATTACGACCGGCTGGTGGAGCGCGCCGGCGGCCGCCGGCCCACCATCATCGTCCGCCGCGCCCGACCTGGCGAACGCATCCGCACGCTGGATGGGATTGATCGGGCCCTGGATCCCGAGGATCTGCTGATCTGCGATGAGGCGGGGCCGATCGCCATTGCCGGGGTGATGGGCGGGGCGGATACAGAGGTCACCGAAGCCACCCGCGCCGTTCTGCTGGAATCGGCCAATTTCGATTTCATCTCCATCCGCCGCACGGCCGCCCGCCACCGGCTGCCCAGCGAGGCCAGTGCCCGCTTCGGCCGGGGGATTCATCCGGCCCTCACGGTGCCCGCAGCCCAGCGGGCGGCCGCCTTCATGCAACAGCTGGCCGGGGGCCTCGTGGCCCGGGGGATCGCCGATGCCTACGTGCGGAAAGCCCCTCGGGTGGTGATCCCCCTCTCCGTCGAAGCCGTGGAACGGGTTCTGGGCTTCTCGATTCCTCCTCGCCAGATCGAGCGGATCCTCCGCTCCCTGGAATTCCGGGTGGAGCCGATCACCCCCTCGCGCCGTCGGGGTCGCCGCCCTTCGCCGCCAACGGCCTGGCGGGTGACTGTGCCGGATCACCGGCTGGATTGCAGCCGGCCGGAGGACCTCATCGAGGAGATCGCCCGGATCTGGGGCTACGACCGGATCCCGGAGACCCGCCTGCGGGATCCGCTGCCGCCGCAGCGGGGGAACCTCGCCTGGACCTTCGAGGAGCGCGTGCGGGATATCCTGGTCGCCTGCGGATTGCAGGAGGTGATCACCTATTCCCTGATCCATCCGGACGACGAAGCCCGCCTGACCCCGCCGGGGGTCGAGAATCCTTACACGGCCATGGACTACATCCGTTTGATCAACCCCATCAGCGAGGAGCGGACCGTGCTCCGCCACACGCTGCTCCCGGGCCTGCTGCGTACCCTGGTCGCCAACCTGCGGTTCCGGGAGCGGGTGGCGATCTTCGAGGTGGGGAAAGTCTTCCTTCCCATCCCAGGGGCCGCCCTTCCGGAGGAACCGCGACGCGTGGGCCTGGCCCTCACCGGGCCGCGGGATCCTTCCTCGTGGCTACCGGTGGACCGTGCGCCGATGGATTTCTTCGACTTGAAAGGGATTGTGGAAACCCTGTTAGAGCGGCTCCATATCTCCGAGGCGGTGTTTGAGCGGGCGGAGCACCCAGCGCTTCATCCAGGCCGCGGGGCAGAGGTGAAGGCGGGTGGGCGCTCCATCGGGATCCTGGGGGAATTGCATCCGCTGGTGCGCCGGGCGTGGGAGCTGCCGGATCAGCCGGTGCTGGTGGCGGAGCTGGATCTGGAGGCCCTGCAGGCGCTGGCACCGCTGGCTCCCGCTTTCGAGGCGGTGCCGCGCGTGCCCCCGGTGGTGGAGGATCTGGCCTTCATCGTCCCGGAGAACGTGCCGGCTGCGGCCCTGGCCGCGGTGCTTCGAGAGGCGGGCGCTCCGCTGGTGCGAGAGGTGCGCCTCTTCGATGTCTATCAGGGGGATCCCATCCCGCCCGGCCACCGGAGCCTGGCGTTCACGGTCTTCTATCAGGCGGAAGATCGGACCCTCACGGATCGCGAGGTTGCCGGGTTGCGGGAGCGGTTGATCCGCGCCGCGGCGGAGCGATTGGGGGCGGTTGTCCGGCAGCGGGAAGAGTAAAGACGACTCCGGAGGTGGGCGGCCACCGAATAACCTCTTCCTATTCCTATTTCCCGCGCTCCGCGGGATCGCGGGGAAGACAGATAAACTCCATCCATAGGGCTGAGCGAGTCGCCAAAGCTCACTTCGGGATTTGCACATGGAAAGCAAGCGAATCGTTTTTCGATATCATGCATTCTTCGCTCAAGCGGAGCAGGCACTGCAGAGGGGCGTGGTAGTCGATGTGAGGGAGTTTCTATCCGCGATTCCGTGATCGGGACGAGGCCTTGCTGCGATTTGCTTTTGACCTTCAAGTAATGGCAGCCACTCTGGGCGAGGAATTCTCCGCCGAAGGCGGTCCACACTCTCTCCTTCCCGCGGCTCTTTAAGCGGCGGAGGGCCGGGAAAAGGAAGATCTTTAGGGTAGGAGTTCCGCAGTTCGGGGCTCGCGAGAAGAGGTAGAATGGCCCCACCCCAATATATTTTTGGGGGAGTCGCGCGCCTTCGGCGCGCGACTCCCCCAAAAAACCCCGGGAGAAAACCGGCTGCGTAACTCCTATTAGGGTTTAGGGCCAGGGCCTTCGGCTCCCGACCCTGAACCCCACGAGTTGAGCGGGCAAGGCAAGATCGCCTCAGCTCCACCCTCTTTCCACATCGCAGGACGTCGCGCTGCTTCCCAGCGCGAAAGGGGAAAGAAGAGGAGGGATATGAAATGGAAGAAGAGCGCTGGCTTCGCTATGATCGGCAGATGCGGCTGGAGGGCTGGGGAGAAGCCGGTCAGGAACGGCTGGCCCAGGCGCGGGTGGCCATCGTCGGCGCGGGAGGGCTCGGCTGCCCGGTGGCCCTTTATCTGGCCGCCGCCGGCGTGGGCACCCTCCGGCTGATCGACAGCGAAACCGTGGAGCTCACCAATCTGAACCGCCAGATCCTGCACTGGAGCGAGGACATCGGCCGGCCCAAGGTCTGTTCCGCCGCCGAGAAGCTGCGACGCCTGAACCCTCTGATCCAGATCCAGCCGATCGAAGCGCGCCTGACCCCGGAGAATGCGGAGACGCTGTTAGGGGACGTCGAGGTCATTGTGGACGCGCTGGATAACTTTGAAACCCGTCTGATCCTGAACGATTACGCGGTTCGATCGCGCAAGCCGCTGGTGCATGGGGCCATCTGGGGATGGGAGGGTCGGGCGATGACCATCCTGGCCCCTCAAACCGCCTGTCTGCGGTGCCTCTTCGAGGCCGGGCCTCCGCCAGGGGTTTTCCCGGTGGTCGGGACCACACCGGGGCTGATCGCCATGATCCAGGCTACGGAGGTGCTGAAACTCCTGCTGGGCCTTGGCGAGCCCCTGTTCAATCGCTACCTGATCTACGATGGGCTGAGCATGGAATTCCGCGTTCTCCAGGTCCGCCCCCGCCCCGGTTGTCCGGCATGCGGGGCCTCACCCATGAACGAGAAATTGTAGGGGCGAGTTGTAGGGGCGAGGCATGCCTCGCCCCTACTCGCCCCTACAACGTTAATGACAACTGCATCCCCCACCGGCAGGTGCAGCACCGCCCTGAGTGCGGAACGAGTGCCCGCAGCCGCACGTGGCGATCGCGTTCGGGTTATGGATCTGAAAGCCGCCGCCCATCAGAGCGTCCACATAATCGATGGTGGCCCCCCACAGATACATCGCGCTGATGGGGTCCACCAGGATGCGGATCCCATGGCTTTCAGTCTGGTGATCCTCCGCCTCTGGCTGGGCCTCGAACCCCATCCCATACTGAAGGCCCGCGCAGCCCCCGCCGGCGACGAATACGCGGAGGAAATAACCCTCCAGCTTCTTCTCGGCCATAATCTGCTGCAACTTCCGGGCCGCCTCTTCGGTCAGGGCCACCACCGGGGCCTCCACCTGGACCCCCTCCTCCTGCATGAGCTCTTCCGCCATCGGGCACCTCCTGAAATCAGGCTCCCCCTCTGCTTGGTTCAGCCCACACTGTTCAGGCCCTCAATCCGGTTAAGTTATGCTACTTCATTTTAGCATAACTTCGTCAGCCCTTCACTTCACAGCCACCGGCGAGTGCGTCTCAAAATCGTCGAGGTTCTATGCGGAACCCTCCAGCGGACTTTCTCGATTTCTGGTAACTATTCAGCCGGGCCACATTCCGTT
>JAEVEY010000154.1 GCA_016842045.1 Candidatus Thermoflexus sinensis
CGCGCGACTCCCCCCAAAAAATATATTTATCCCCCCTCCCCACGGCCCAAAGGGCCGTGGGGAGGGGGGATAAAGGGGGTGGGGCCATTCTACCTCTTCTCACGAGCCCCGAACTGCGTAACTCCTAATAAGGACAAAACATGACTCTGTTGCAAACCGGGTGCTTGATTTACCCTCCTCCCCACACCGTTTCGCAGCGCGGGGAGGGGCAAACGCAGAACCCGAGCCGGCACCGCCAGGATCGCAGGAGAGCAGCAAAACATAATCACCAGTGGTGCTCGCGCCTCTTCCGCATTTGATTTCGGGTTCTGGCTCCCTGGGGACAAAATGCTTCTGATCTTATATGGACCAGGGGGAGAACAGGCTGCAGGACTTGCCGTTTGGGTGTCTTCCGGGCAGGGGCGAGCCCCGGAGGGGTCATCCATCTTCCTCGCTATCCCTCATTCATCGCCGGACAGAGCACCATCCTGAAGGAAGAGAGCGGTGAAGCATCCTAAGCTGAATAGAAAGCGCCCGGGGAATCGTAAAAGCAGAGCGCTTCGCTGGCTCATGGCCTTCATCCTCGGCATGATCCCGCCTTCCGCCGGGGGACCGCCGGTGTTGACGCTGGATCCTCCCCGCGCCCCGGAGACGATCAATCCCCTCGTCGGGGTTCACACGCGCGTGACCGATGAGGTGGACCCTGCCCGGATTTACCGCACCTTCCAGATGGCCCGGGCGATGGGAGCCGCGTGGGTGGTGGAGTTCTTCCCATGGGCCTATCTGGAGCCGGAGCCGGGGCGCTATGCCTGGGGCCACAGCGACCTGCGGATCTTCCTGGCGCGGCGGGAGGGCCTGAAGGTCATCGCCCGCCTCGGGCTGGTCCCGACATGGGCGCGCCCCTGGCGCGCCCCGGCGACCTACCTGGGGGCGGAGGCGATGTTCCCCTTTGCCCGCTTCGCGGCCGCCTTCGCGGCGCGCTATCGGGATCAGATCGCCGCCCTGGTGATCTGGAATGAGCCCAACCTCTACATCGAATGGGGGGAGCGGCCGCCGGACCCGGCGGCCTTCACAGCGTTGATGAAGGCGGTTTACCCGGCGGTCAAGCAGGTGGCGCCGGATCTCCCGGTGCTGGCAGGCGGGCCGGCTCCCACCCTGGAGGATTCCCTCCACGCGATGAACGACCTGCGCTTCCTGAGGGAAGTCTACGCGCAGGGGATCGCCCCTTACCTGGATGGATGGGCAATGCATCCCTACGGGTTCGGGAACCCGCCGGAGGAGCCGCCGGATCCCCGACGGTTGAACTTCCGCCGGGTGGAACTGATGCGGGCGATCATGCGGCTTTACGGCGACGAGCGGCCGATTTACATCACCGAGACCGGATGGAACGAGTCGCCGGATTACGACCACGGGCTCCCGCCGGAGGTGCGGGCGGATTACACGATTCGAGCCTACGAATACGCGCAGCGGAACTGGCCGTGGTGTCCAGTGGTCGCCATGTGGGCCATGCGTTACCCATGGCGGGAGGACTCCATTCTCGAGGGCTATGCCTTTCTGGATCTGGATTTCCGCCCCCGATGGGTTTACGAGGCCGTTCGACGCTACACCCGCGGGGAGATCCCGATCCCCATGGAGCCATGAAGGTTGCCCACGGAGTAGCGATTCCGCCTGGCCCCGTCCACCCCCAGAAACATTCCACTCCTCCCTCCCCGTGGCCCCCCGGGCCGCGGGGAGGGGAAGGTGGAGGGGCAAACGCGGAATCCGAGCGGACACCGCCAGGATCGTAACGAAGCCATAGGACTTACGCAGTTCGTTTCCCAATGGGGGCTTTGGGGGCGGAGCGGGGCGCCGAAGGCGCCCCGCTCCGCCCCCAAAAAGGATTTTGGGGTGGGGCCATTCCGTTCCACCTTTAGAGCTTTCAACTGCGTAACTCCTAAAAGCCATTTTGGGGGCTGAGCCATGAGCCTCTGACACGCGGCTCGGCCCTCAAGCCCCTGAGATAAAATACACGGCTACAGGCAACCCCACGGGGTTGCCTGTAGCCGGAATCCACGGAGGGGAACCGATGACAGCCTCCATTCAGCGTGTCGCCCTCATCGGGTTCGGAGCGGTGGGCCGGGCCTTCGCCCGCCTGCTCCTGAGAAAGCATGCGGAGATCCGCCAGCGCCATGATCTCGATATCCGGGTCACGGGGATCATCACCGCCCGCCGGGGGGCAGCGTGGGATCCCGATGGCCTGGATCTAACCGCCGCTCTCACGACGGTGGAGGGCGGTGGGGACCTGAGCGCCATGAGCCGGAGCCCGGCACCGACGGAGACCATCGCCTTCATCGAGCGGTGCCCGGCGGATGTCATCGTGGAGATCACGGTCCTGGATCCGCGCACGGGCCAGCCGGCCACCGATCACGTGCGAGCCGCCCTGCGCTCCGGCCGGCACGTGGTCACCGCCAACAAGGGCCCGCTGGCCTTCGCCTACCGGGAGCTGCGAGAGCTGGCCCGTTCCCAGGGCCGGGCTTTCCTCTTCGAGTCCACAGTCATGGACGGCGCCCCGCTCTTCAGCCTGGTCCGCGAGGGGCTGCCGGCCACCCGCATCCTGGGCTTCCGGGCCATCCTCAACAGCACCACCAACTTCATCCTCACCCGCATGGAGGAAGGGATCCCCTTCGAGGAAGCCGTGCGGGAGGCCCAGGCCATCGGCATCGCCGAGGCGGACCCATCGAATGATATCGATGGATGGGATGCGGCGGTCAAGACATGCGTGCTGGCCAACGTGTGGATGGAGGCGGACCTCCGGCCGGATCAGGTGGACCGGGCGGGGATCCGGGGGATCCGCCCGGAGGATCTGGCGGATGCCCGGCGGGAGGGGCGGCGGATCAAGCTGGTGTGCACGGCTGAGCGGGGGGAGGATGGGGCGGTGCGGGCCCGGGTGGCGCCGGAGGCCGTGCCGATGGAGGATCTCCTGGCCCATGTGCGAGGGACCTCCTCGGTCATCACGCTGCGCACCGACACCCTGAAGCAGCTCACCCTGATCGAGCACGAGCCCGAGCCGGCCCAGACGGCCTTCGGGCTCCTGGCGGATCTGGTGAATGTGGCTCGGGGGCACTGGGGTTGAAATTGGGGAGGGCGGCTTTGCCGCCCTCCCCGCGTCGCGAAATGGCGCCGGGCCCCCTGGATCTCCCATGCCCTGGATCGCACGCTATGGGGAGAATTCCTTCCGCCGCCAGACCTGCGCCCGCTCGTCCTCATACTCCTTCTCCCATTGTGGATCCTCCTCCAGCGCCCGGACCAGCTCCTCCTGGAGGACTTTATCGATCAGGACCCGATCGATCCCATAGCGCCTGAGCAGTTCGTTGTAGCGAGCGGCCCGGGAGATCCGGATGTAATCCAGCCACAGCTCATACGGGTAAAGCTCCACCCGCGGATCCACGAAGACCTTCTGCTCCGGCAGGGCCCAGATGAGATAGCTCCCATAGCCCATCTCATTGAAGAGGCGCCCGCCCGGATGGGCCCGCAAATATTCCACGGCTTTCACCGGTGTCTCGAGGCCTACGAGAGGGCCTACCGGGAGGCCTCGCCAGACCTGGCGCCAGTAGGCTTCCGGCAATGGGATCCGTTCCACCCACCAGGGCTGAACCGCGATCACGGGCGCGACGAGCATGACGGCCAGGAGGGTGTGCAGCCGGCGGGGTGGAGGGCTGGGCCAGGGCCACGGCGGCAGCGCCCCCGCCAGCAGGCGCGTCAGGATCGGCATCGCCACCATCCCGAACCAGATCACATAGCGCTGGCCGTTCCATGCCAGCCACAGGAAAGATAAGAGGAACAGGGCTTCGGTGGGGGACAGGCGCTGGCGGGAATAAGCCAGGGCGAGCAGCAGGAGGAGGATGCTCAGGTAAAAAATCACGTTGGCGATCCCGTGGGGGGTGGGGGACGCCCATTCCACCACCAGGGTCTGGCTGGGGCGATCGGTGAGCAGGCGGTGAACGTAGCCCAGGATCCCGAGGCCCTGGGGATTGAGGAGGAGGGCGACCAGGGTGAGGGCCGTGATCCCGAGGAGGGGGCGGAGGAGCGGGCGGGCGGGGCGCCGGAGGATCGCCTCGAGGACCCCGCCAGTTAGGGTCAGGCCGAGGAGGATTGGTCCCAGGATGAAGGCGCCGTGGGCGTTGACCCAGAAAGCCATCAGGAACGGAAGGGTCAACAGGGCGGTGGGGCGGGCGGATCCCTCGCGGAAGCGCGTGAGTACCAGATAGAAGGCCACGAAGGGAAGCCAGGACCAGATCTGGGGGCGGACGATCAGGTTGTTGAGGGACATCCCGCCGGCGAGGGCGAGGGCGAGGGCCGCGAGGCGCCAGGAGCCGCTCCGGCGCCTCGCCTCCAGCCCGATGAGCCCGAAGGCGATCAGCGCCAGGACGTTCCGGGCGAAGATCACCAGCGGGAGCCCGCCGGCGCGATACAGGAGGTAGAGCAGAACCTCCCCCAGCCAGGCCCCATACGTGAACGGGGCGTCCTCGGGCACGGCCCAGCCGAACATATTGGTGGAAGGGATCCGCCCTTCGCGGACGATGAGCTCCCCGATCTTCAGGTGCCACCAGAAGTCGTTCGGCGGCAGCGGGACTAAGGAGACGAAGAACCCCAGGGCGGCCAGGACGATCAGGAACCAGAGGGGCTCGATCGGAATCGATGGCACCCGTTGAATCATCGCCGGGATTCTCCTTGAAGATCTCCTTCCTTTTGCCTGAGGATCATCTGGATCCTCCATGTGCCCCAGGCCAGGGTGGGGAGCGTGGGCATGAGGGCGACGCCCAGCGCCGATCGCGCGGCCAGGACCAGGGGCGCGCTGAGGAACATCGCGATCCAGATCGCCGCGTAAACGGCCCGTAGGGGCAGGGCATGGCCTTGCCCGACTTCGCGCCCGGACGGAAAGGCCTTCCAGAGGATCCAGGCCGGGATCAGCAGGATCGCCCAATCGTAGATCATCGCGTGGGGTGTCAGCCAGAGGGTGAGGGCGATCGCTGTGGCGAAGCGCAGCTCCGGCTCCTGGTGGCGGCGCCAGAACCGGATGGCGGCGATCGCCCCGGCGAGGGCGCAAAGGGCCGCGAGGACATCGGCCAGGTGGGGCCATCCCGGCAGCAGCAACCGCCAGAACCCCCGCAGGCTGTGCAGATGCCAGAGGGGGAACTCCTTCCAGCCCGGCAGATCCGGGTAAACCACCATGGCGAAGCGCAGATATCCCAGGTTGGCCTCTGGAAGCAGTGCCATCGAGAGCCCGACCAGACCGACGCCCGACAGCAGGAGGCCCAGTAACGCCCGACGGCCCCGTGGGCCTTCGATCAGCCACAGGGCCAGGAGTCCCAGCAGCAGATGGGGCTTATAGAGCAGAAGGCCTGCCACTCCTCCGGCCGCCAGATCCCTTTTCCGTTGCCATAACCGCCAGACCCCGGTGAGGATCGCCAGGCTGAGGAGGCCGTTCTGCCCGAAGCTGACGGAGGCGAAAACGGGCAGGAAGGTGAGGGCCCAGCCCATCGCCTTCTCGAGGGGGCCCTCCGGTTGGAGGGCGCGCAGGCTCCACGCGAGCAGCAGGATTTGCAGGGCGCTCCAGAGGGCGAAGCTGAGCGCATAGGGAAGGAGGGAGAAGGGCACGAAGAGCAGGGCGAAGAAAGGCGGATTCAGGAAGGCGTGGTAGCTCGGCAGGTGGGGTCCGATGATCGCCCGCTCGGCGGCGAGCTGAGCCTCCGGATCGTAAAGCTGGTCGGCCTGCCCGTGGCGGACCATCCACCCGGCGGCGTAGAACTGAAGGAAATCTGTTCCCATCACCTGACCCGCGAGATCGAAACCGCGGGCGCCCAGCAGGATACTGGCGAGCCACCCGCCCCACAAGGCGGCTCCGGCGATCCACGCGTAGCGCATGCGAGCAGGGGTCAGCCAGCGACTCACGATGGAGAACCTCTTTGGGAAGGATTCGGAAGCGGGATCAGGCCCTCACGAGCTATCATGAAAAGCACCCCCATAGGGAGCAGGGCCGGGAGGGCAAGGGAAGCGAATCGCCAATGGATGGGAACCGGCGCTGCGTTGCGCGGTTGAACCCCAGCCCCCGCCCCCCATCGCCGCGTCTTGAAGTCTCTAATCCGTCCATCCAAACCCTGCTGTCCTGACGCTGAAATCTCGATCTCCGTCCTATCCGACTGGCGGTCGTGTTTCGGCGCAGGATGGGGTCCAACTGCTGGGCGCGTTTCCGCCTTTCTGCCGGCGGCCCAATCTCATACAAGGCTCCCCACGTATGCATGTTTAGAAAGGAAGCGTTCATCGGTTCGTTGGACTCGCTGACGTCTCTCAATCCTCTTTCGTCCGCCGCCCCGTCCCAAGCACTGTTTGCCATCCTGGATCCGGTGCTCCAAAGAGATTGCACGTTCCTTACGCGCAAGGTGCGCAATATTGCCCTTTTCTCTCAGTCATTTCAGGGCGGCTCGAACGGTAAGATATGCATGAAAACCCAGCAGCACGATAGCCGGGTAGGTGAACCCGGGAAGCGGGGGTATCGGTCTCTTCAATACGGTCAGCAACGCAATACCGGTTATGGCCAGGAAGTACGCGATGGGAGGCAAAAAGACCCAGAGGACAAACAAAGAACGCGAGAACCGTCCTATGGTTAGTTGGCGAAGCATTGGAGGGATCAAAATTGCAGCCATATGAAGGTGAGAATGCCAAGCCACAGCACAGGTTGCAGCCAGCAGAGGAAGCAAAAAGGCAGAGTCGTATCCTGCCCGCTGTCTTCGGAGAGTGCCCCAAAGGGCCAGCGCGGCGACGGCCACGGTGAGCCCACCGGTCACTCCCCAGGCCCATGAGGAAGGGAACAAAAGTGAGAGCAATCCCCCCAGCATCCGGAAGTTCGCCATCGCGGCGGGATCCGTCGCAGTGAGATTGCCCATATAGCGGGTGAGCAACTTTCCCCATGCAGTCAATCCTTCCGGCCCGGCCAGCGTCAGGGAGATCACACCGGCCCCCAGCGTTGCGACTGCGAATCCGGCCAGGATGTCCCATTTTTTCTTCAAAAACAGGACGGGGAGCAATAAAATCAGCGTC
This sequence comes from Candidatus Thermoflexus sinensis, assembly GCA_016842045.1. Taxonomy (GTDB): domain Bacteria; phylum Chloroflexota; class Anaerolineae; order Thermoflexales; family Thermoflexaceae; genus Thermoflexus; species Thermoflexus sinensis. The sequence goes on from JAEVEY010000154.1 coordinate 7,057, forward strand.
TGCGGTTTCAATAGCAAGCCACCCAGCCACAGGCCACTGTGGAATCCTTTGTCCCGTTCCCATGCGCGCATGAATTCCCCCACACAAATCAGCAACCAGGTATTTGCCTGACCCAGCAGCAGGTTCAGATAAAGAGGAAAGGAGAGAAATGCCAGTGTGGGAAGGAGGCGATTCCTTCCCCCGGCCAGCCGGAACAGGTAAACGGCCAGAATGCCTATATTCAGCAGGGTCCAGAGGATAAATCCCCCGGACATACCCAGAGGAAGCAGGAGGGTGAAAGAGCAGATAAACACCGGGAGAAACGGGGTGGGTATCACATTCACTTCTCCGGTTGTATAGGGGGCCATCAGTGCCTGCTGAACCTCCCTTTGAACATCCAGGTCATAGACCCGAGCGAAACCGAATCTTGTCGCAATCCATGCCGAGGCAAAAAAGGCGCGGAAATCCACCCCGATCACAGCCCACCGTGTCACATGGAAAGCGGTCCAGATGGTGAAAAGGACATAGAATACGCTCAGGGCAAGCAGCGCTAGGCAAAGCCGCTTTTCTGAGCAGAGCGGATCCAATGTCCTTTGCTGCTCTTTAAGCATCATCTGGAATCTACCTCACCGCGCCGTATCTCCATGTATAGCGCATTCGGGAAAGCTTCAGCCAGCAGCCCATAGGGACGTGTTCCTCCGGGAGCGACCGGGAAGCGGGATCAGCCCCTCACGAGCCATCATGAAGAGTACCCCAACAGGGAGCAAGGCGGGGAGGGCGAGATGGGTGAGGGCTCCCAGAAAAAGGAGAATCAGCGCGCCCAGGTAGACGGCGATAGCCGTGTAGAGTAGCCGCTGGGTGGGGCGGACCGTCGCCCATAGCGCGAGGGCGGGGA